>NZ_JAOQOK010000001.1:2722500-3045000 GCF_025961835.1 Sphingobium sp. B2D3C
AATCGGCGCCGAAGCTGTGCTTGGTGCCATAGGCCAAAGCGACTTCCTCGGGCACCTGCTGGCGGGCGAGCTCGGCAATGGCCTGCGCCGCCGCGATCTTCATCGCCTCGTTGATCGCCGTCGCGCGCACGTCCAGCGCGCCGCGGAAGATGAAGGGGAAGCCCAGCACGTTGTTGACCTGATTGGGATAATCCGAGCGGCCGGTGGCGATGATCGCATCCGGACGCGCGGCCTTGGCCACCGGCGGCAGGATCTCCGGATCGGGATTAGCCATGGCGAAGAGGATCGGCCGCGGCTTCATCTCGTTGATCCATTCGGGCTTCAGCGCGTCCTTGGCGGAGAGGCCGAGGAAGATATCGGCATCCTTCAGCGCCTCGTGCAGGGTCCGCGCCTCGGTGCGGGCGGCATGGGCGGACTTGAACTGGTCCATGCCATGGGTGCGGCCCTGATAGATCACGCCCTCGCGGTCGCACATGATCACATTGTCATGCGCCACGCCCATCGCCTTGATCAGTTCGGTGCAGGCGATCGCCGCCGCGCCGGCACCATTCACGACGACCTTGGTCTCGCGAATGTCGCGCCCGGTCAGGAAGCAGGCGTTGATGAGGCCGGCGGCGCAGATGATCGCGGTGCCATGCTGGTCGTCATGCATGACCGGGATGTTCATGCGCTCCTTGAGCGCCGCCTCGATCATGAAGCATTCGGGCGCCTTGATGTCCTCAAGGTTGATGCCGCCAAAGCTGGGCTCCAGCAGCGCCACCGCATCGATGAAGGCCTGCGGGTCTTCGGTGTTCAGCTCCAGGTCGATGGCGTCCACATCGGCAAAGCGCTTGAACAGCACTGCCTTGCCTTCCATCACCGGCTTGGAGGCGAGCGCGCCGAGATTTCCCATGCCGAGGATCGCCGTGCCGTTGGAGATGACGGCGACCAGATTGCCCTTGGCGGTATAGTCATAGGCCTTGGCGGCATCATCGGCGATGGCCTGTACGGGCACCGCCACGCCGGGCGAATAAGCCAGCGCCAGATCGCGCTGCGTCGCCATCGGCTTGGAGGCGATGATCTCGATCTTGCCGGGCCGCCCGAAGGAATGAAAGAGCAGCGCCTCGCGCTCGGAGAATTCGATGGCGGCTTTATCGGTCATCAGCAGGGTTCCTCGGCAATTGGGAACGCCCTAGCGACTTTCCGCCCGGCTCCACAAGAGGCGAGGTACGAACAACCCCGTGGATGAAACGCCACCGCCGGCTTTTCGAGACCGAAAGCCCCTGCTAACGCAACCGCGTGACCAGTCTGCCAGCCAAATCCTCCAAAGCCAGCGCCGCATCCGGCGGCCCCACGCCGATGATGGCGCAATATCTGGCGCTCAAGGCGGAAGCCGGGGGCGACCTGCTGTTCTACCGCATGGGCGACTTCTTCGAGCTGTTCTTCGAGGACGCCAGGACCGCGGCCGCCGTGCTCGACATCGCGCTCACTACGCGCGGTGAACATGAGGGCGAGCCGATCCCGATGTGCGGGGTGCCGGTGCACAGTGCCGAGGGCTATCTGGCGCGACTCATCAAGGCCGGGCTGCGCGTTGCCATTGCCGAGCAGACCGAGACGCCCGAGCAGGCCAAGGCGCGCGGATCGAAAGCGCTGGTCGGCCGTGCCATCGTGCGCTTCGTCACCGCCGGCACGCTGACCGAGGATGCACTGCTGGACAGCCGCCGCGCCAATCTGCTCGCCGCCGTGGGCGAAGCTGCCGGCCATTATGCCGTCGCTGCCGCCGACATCTCCACCGGCCGGCTGGACGTGGTGGCGGTGGACGCCGGCGGCATCGAGGCGGAACTGGCCCGGATCAACGCGAGCGAAGTCATTGCGCGGCCGAGCCTCGCCGATCGGCTGACCGGCGCCCTCCCCTTCGAGAATCGCGGCTTCGACAGCGCGCGGGCGGAAGCGGACATCTGCCGCCATTTCGGCGTGAAGACGGTGGAGAGCTTCGGCAGCTTCTCACGCGCTGAGCTGTCCGCCCTCGGGGGCCTGCTCGGCTATCTGGAGCATGTCGGCAAGGGGCGCATGCCCTTCCTCGCCGCGCCGGTGCGGGCCGGCGCGCAGGATCATCTCGCCATCGACCCGGCCACGCGCGAGAGCCTGGAAATCGTGACGACGGCCAGCGGGCAACGGGCAGGCAGCCTGCTCGCCACCGTGGACCGCACCGTGACGGGCGCCGGCGCCCGACTGCTCGCGGCGGACCTCTCCGCGCCTTTGATGGACCGCGCCAAGGTGGAAGCGCGACTCGATCTGGTCCGCTGGTTCCATGATGACGGGCCGCTGCGCGAGCTGGTCCGCACCCGCCTGCGCGCCTTGCCGGATTTGAGCCGCGCACTCGGCCGCGTCGCCATCGGCCGGGGCAGCCCGCGCGATTTGGGGCAATTGCGCGATGGCCTCGACGGCGGCCGCGCGCTGCGCGAGCGGCTGGGCGCGCTGCCCGACCGACCGCCCCTGCTCGACGATCTGCTGCCGGCGCTCGATGGTCATGGCGCGCTGGTCGATCAACTGGCGCGCGCCCTCGTGCCCGCCCCGCCGACGGAAGCGGCGCATGGCGGCTACATCGCCGATGGCTATGATGCCGCCCTGGACGAGCTGCGCCGCATGGCCGGCGACGGACGCCGCGCCATTGCCGCGCTAGAAGCGCGCTATCGCGAGCAGACCGGCATCTCGGCGCTGAAGATCCGCCACAATGGCGTGCTCGGCTATCATGTCGAGGTGCCCGCCCGTCACGCCGACCAGTTGATGGCCAATGACAGCGGCTTCACCCATCGCCAGACGCTGGCGGGAGTCGTGCGGTTCAACTCGGTTGACCTGCACGAGCAGGCCAGCCGGGTCACGCAGGCCGGCGCCCATGCGCTGGCGGCCGAAGCGGCGCATTTCGAGGAACTGGTGACGCTGGTGATGGACAGCCGCACCGCCATCGCCCGCACGGCGGACGCGCTCGCCCGCATCGACGTGGCGGCGGCTCTTGCCGAGCGCGCTGTCGAAGGCGGCTGGAGCCGACCGGTCTTCGCCGAAGAGCCCTGCATCGCCATTGAGGGCGGGCGCCATCCGGTGGTGGAGGCCGCGCTGGCGAAGGACGGCACCAGCTTCGTCGCCAATGACTGCACGCTCACGCCGGACAATCGGCTGTGGCTGGTGACCGGCCCCAATATGGGCGGTAAATCGACCTTCTTGCGCCAGAATGCGCTCATCGTCATTCTCGCGCAGGCCGGCAGCTTCGTGCCCGCCCGCGCCGCCCGCCTCGGGCTGGTGGACCGCCTGTTCAGCCGCGTCGGCGCCTCGGACAATCTGGCGCGCGGGCGTTCGACCTTCATGGTCGAGATGATCGAGACCGCCGCGATCCTTGCGCAGGCGACCGAGCGCAGCTTCGTGATCCTCGATGAAGTGGGGCGCGGCACGTCGACTTATGACGGCCTCGCCATCGCCTGGGCGGTGGTGGAAGCGATCCATGACAGCAATGCCTGCCGCTGCCTGTTCGCCACCCATTATCACGAGCTGACGCGCCTGGCCGAGCGCCTCGGCGCCCTTTCGCTCCACCATGTTCGCGCGCGGGAATGGAATGGCGATCTGGTGCTGATGCACGAGCTGTCCGAAGGCCCGGCCGACCGCAGCTACGGCATCGCGGTGGCACGGCTTGCGGGCTTGCCCGCCCCGGTGCTGGCCCGCGCCAAGGCCGTGCTCGGCAAGCTGGAGGCCGGCAAGGCGCAGACCGGCGGCATCGCGGCGGGGCTCGATGACCTGCCGCTGTTCGCCGCCACGCTGTCCGCCGCGCCGGAGGTCGCCACCGACCCACTGCGCGACCAGCTGGACGCCATCGACGCCGATACACTCAGTCCGCGCGAGGCGCTCGACCTCATCTATCAGCTGAAGCAGATCGCCACGGCGCCTGTCGCCTGAGCCCGTCGATTTGCGCGCCATGCCGAGGTTGCACCTGCAACTGCGGCAAAGCGCGCTTATATGGCACCCATGAACAAGGTGCCCGATTCGCTGCCCGGCCGCCGTGCGATCATCGATCGCCGCCAGATTGCCGATGCGCTCACTGCCCAGCTAACCGAACTGAGCGATACCGCTGCGCGTCGGCAAGTGATCGTCGCGGCGTTGCGCGAGGCGCTTGCTATCGGCCGGGAAGAAGTCTCCCGCCGCCTTGCCCGCAACCCGACGCGCGGGCGCGATGCCGTGACAGCGCAGGCCTTCCTGATGGACCAGATCATCCGCCTGCTCTTCGATGCGACGGTGAAGCATCTCTACCCGATCAGCAACCGCACCGCGTCCGAGCGGCTGACGGTGGTCGCGGTGGGCGGCTATGGGCGTGGCGAAATGGCGCCCTATAGCGATGTCGATATTGGCTTCCTCACGCCCTACAAGCCGACCGAATGGACCGAGCAGGTCATCGAGAGCATGCTCTATGCGCTGTGGGATCTGGGCCTCAAGGTCGGCCACAGCAGCCGCTCGATCGACGAGACGGTGCGCATGGCGAAGTCGGACCTCACCATCCGCACCGCCCTGCTGGAATCGCGCTTCGTGTGGGGGGACCGGGGCATTTACGACGAATGCGTCGCCCGCTTCGACAAGGATGTGATGCAGGGCACCGCCAAGACCTTCGTCACCGAGAAGCTGGCGGAGCGGGATGCCAGGCACAAGCAGATGGGCGACAGCCGCTATGTCGTCGAGCCCAATATCAAGGAGGGCAAGGGCGGCCTGCGCGATCTGCACACGCTGTTCTGGATCGGCAAATATGTGAACCGGGTGCGCACTGTTGCGGAACTGGTGGATGTGGGCCTGCTGACCCGCGCCGAGCTTTCCCAGTTCCAGCGGGCCGAGAATTTCCTCTGGGCCGTGCGCTGCCACATGCACGAGATTTCCCGTCGCGCTGAGGACCGCCTGACCTTCGATCTGCAGATCGAAGTCGCCGAGCGCATGGGCTTCTCGCCCAAGCGCGGCCGGTCCGCCGTCGAGCGGTTCATGCATCTCTACTTCCTGATGGCCAAGACGGTGGGCGACCTCACCGGCGTGTTCCTCGCCCATCTCGATGACAAGATGGCCAGCCGAGGCCGGCGCTACATCCCGGCCATGTTCAACCGCCCGCGCAAGCTGGATGGCTTCGTGCTGGAGCGGGGCCGCATCACCATTCCCGAGGATGATTTCTTCCGCGAGCAGCCGGTGCGGATGATCGAAATCTTCTCGCTGGCGGACAAGCATGGGCTGGAGATCCACCCGGATGCAATGCGCGCGCTCAACCGCGATTCGGTGCTGATTACCCGCAAGGAGCGCGAAGACCCGCAGGCCAATGCGCTGTTCATGAACGTGCTTACCTCGCCCCGCGACCCGGAGAAGGTGCTGCGCTGGATGAACGAGGCCGGGGTGTTCGGGCGCTTCGTGCCCGACTTCGGCCGCGTCGTCGCGCAGATGCAGTTCGACATGTACCACCATTATACGGTGGATGAGCACACCATCCGCGCCATCGGCCTGCTCTCCCAGATCGAAAAGGGCGAGTTCAAGATCGATCATCCGCTGGCGAGCGCGATCATCGAGAAGATCATCTCCCGCCGCGTGCTCTATGTTGCGGTGCTGCTGCACGATATCGCCAAGGGGCGCGGTGGCGACCACAGTATTCTCGGCGCGGAGGTGGCGACCAAGCTCTGCCCGCGCCTGGGCCTCAGCGATGCCGAGACGGAGACCGTCGCCTGGCTGGTGCGCTACCATCTGCTGATGTCCGCAACCGCGTTCAAGCGCGACCTTTCGGACTTCAAGACCATTCTCGACTTCGCCGAAGTGGTGCAGAGCCCCGAGCGGCTGCGGCTGCTGGTGATCCTGACCATCGTCGACATCCGCGCGGTCGGACCGGGCGTGTGGAACAGCTGGAAGCGCCAGCTCCTCGCCGAGCTTTACGACTCCGCCGAGGAGGTCATCCGCCCCGGCCACAAGCAGCGGGGCCGTCAGGAGCGCATCGAGGAGAAGCGCGACGCGTTGCGCGCGAGCCTGGCGCTGGACGACAAGGCCTTCGACAGGCTGGTGAAGCGCTTCCCGCAATCCTACTGGATCGCCGAATCGCAGGACATTCTGGAGCGCAATGCGCGGCATCTGCTGGATGCCGGGCAGTCCGATCTCTCCATCGATGCCCGTTCCTATCCCGAGCGCGGCGCGACGCTGGTCACCGTCTATGCCTCGGACCATCCCGGACTGTTCTACCGGATCGCCGGGGCGATCCATCTGGCCGGCGGCAACATCATCGATGCCCGCATCCACACCCTCAAGGATGGCACGGCGCTGGACAACTTCCTGGTGCAGGACCCGCTCGGGGGCCGCTTCGATGCGCCCGAGCAGTTGCAGCGCGTGAAGACCTACATCGAGGACGCGCTGCTCAACCGCCACAAGCTGATGCACAAGCTGGACGAGCGCCCGCTGGCCCGTCGGCGCGCCGAAGCCTTCCAGATCGTGCCGCAGGTGCTGATCGACAACAAGGCCTCCAATCGCTTCACGGTGGTGGAAGTCATGGCGCGCGACCGCCCTGCCCTGCTGCTCAGCCTCGCCTTCGCGCTGTTCCAGTCCAAGACCATGGTCCACAGCGCCCACGTCGCCACCTTCGGCGAGCGGGCCGTCGATACCTTCTATCTGACCGATCTTCTGGGCGGAAAGCTGGAGAGCAAGACCCGCCTCGCCACGCTCGAACGGCGGCTGATCGAAGCGGCCGGCAATCAGGCCGGCGAACTGATCGACACCAACAGCTTCGCCATGGCCAACTGAGGCGCGCCCCATTGCGGGATGCGCGCCTCGGTGGCGCCTCAGTGAGAAAGCAGGATCGGGATCGGCGCCTTGGCCAGCAGCGTCCGTGTCGTGCCGCCGAACAGCTGCTCGCGCAGGCGGCTGCGGCCATAGCAGCCCATCACCGCCCAGCTCGCGCCGGAGGACCGCATGGCCTCGATCAGTTGGTCGCTCACCGCGCCAGCCTTGGGCAGGCGCCGGCTGACGACCTTGCAGCCATGCCGGTCAAGATAGGCGGCCGCCTCGTCCGGGTCGCCTTCCCCTTCCCCGATCGTCACCACCTCGACCTCGCTGGCCATGCGCAGCAGCGGGATGGCCGCCCGCAGCGCGGCATCGGCCGCGCGTGATCCATCCCAGGCGACCAGCGCCTTGCCGAAGAGATCCAGGCGCTTCTGCTCCGTCGGCACCAGCAGGACCGGGGCGGAGGTCAGCGCCGCGAGACGGGAGGCCGTGTCGCCGGTCTCGTTCACCGCGCCGAAGGCCTGCTTGCCCACGACGATCATGTCGACCAGCCGGACATTGTCCGTAATGCCCTCCTCGGACTGGCTCTGCACCCGCGCCCACTCATAGCTCACCCCTTCATTGGCGAGCCGGGGCTCGAGCGCCTCGATATTCTTGTCCTCCCGGTCGCGCTCATCCATCATCAGCACGCCGGTGCCGCCGCCCGCGCCAAAACCGTCGGCGATCATGGGAATCTGGACGACATCGAGACAGAGCAGATGCCCCTCCACCGCGCGCACAATGTCGAGCGCGGTTTGCAGGCGCGCTTCCTGACTCGGGTCATCATGGATCAGAACCATCACCGTCTTCATGGCAGCCTCCTTGTTCACCGCATCGGGATCGTGCGAAACTGGTGCCATATTAATGCGATGGGGGCGAGGAGTCGTTGACCGGCGTCAAATCCGGCCCGCACCTAAGGGGCTTGCGTCGGCGCGCGGCCGCGCTTATACGCCCGCGCTTCCATGTCCTATGGAAGACCGCAAGGACGGGCCGGCCAGTAAGGGCTGCCGTGTTCGTCCGTAATCGTCTGCGAGCATCCTCCGGGGTGCTTGCGCTAAGACAAAGGAGACGAAAATGCCCAAGCTCAAGACCAAGAGCGGTGTGAAGAAGCGCTTCAAATTCACCGCCACCGGCAAGGTCAAGCATGGTGTCGCCGGCAAGCGCCACCGCCTGATCAGCCACAACGCGAAGTATATTCGCCAGAATCGCGGTACGGAAGTTCTCTCCGACGCGGATGTCGCTCACGTGCGCCTCTGGGCGCCCTACGGCCTCAAGTAAGGAGCAGGCGACATGGCACGTGTCAAACGCGGTGTAACCACCAAGGCGAAGCACAAGAGGATTTTGGATCAGGCGAAGGGCTATTATGGCCGTCGCAAGAACACGATCCGCATCGCGCGTCAGGCTGTCGAAAAGGCTGGCCAGTACGCATATCGCGACCGCAAGGTGAAGAAGCGGAGCTTCCGCGCCCTGTGGATCCAGCGCATCAACGCAGCTGTCCGCATGGAAGGCCTGACCTATGGCCAGTTCATGCACGGCCTCAAGCTGGCGGGCGTCGAACTGGACCGGAAGGTTCTGGCCGACATCGCCATGCATGAAGGCGATGTGTTCAAGGGCATCATTGCCCAGGCGCGCGCGGCCCTGCCCGCAGCCTGAGCATCTGCACAATCATCCCAAAGAGGGCGTCGGATGCTTCCGGCGCCCTTTTTGTATCATTTCGGGACTCTCTGGATTTTGGTTAACGCTTCGGAAACCTTTTCCGCACTGCAGCATTGCGAGTGCGTGGGACTATAAGTGGAGAACCAAATGAAGGGACTGCTATTGGGGGTCGCGGCGACGCTCGCCCTCCCGTCCGCTGCGCAGGCAGCAACGTTCATCAACGGCGATTTCGAGACCGGTAACGATCCAGGCACCTATTTCCTCCGCCTGGGCACCGACAGCACGGCCCTGACGGGTTGGACCATCACCTCCGGCAATGTGGAGCTGATCGGCGGCTATTGGCAGTCGGGCAGCGGCAGCCGCAGTATCGATCTGAACGGCAGCGCCCAGGGCGCGATCGCACAGACGTTCGATACCATCGAAGGCATGACCTACAATGTCGACTTCCTGATGGCCGGCAATCCCGAAGGTGGGCCGGCGGTCAAGACGTTGGAAGTCGCCGCGACAGGCAATGACGGCCAGCTGTTCAGCTTCGACAATACCGGCTTCTCGAAGACCAATATGGGCTGGACGAACTACACCTACACCTTCACGGCCTCGGGCAACCTCACGACGCTCAGCTTTGCGTCGATGACCGACTCGCCCTGGACCGGCCCGGCGCTGGATGGCGTGACGGTTACCGCGATGAGCGCAGTGCCGGTACCCGAGCCGACGACCTGGGCGCTGATGCTCGGCGGTTTCGCGCTGATCGGCAGCACGCTGCGTCGTCGTCAGTCGGTCGTTCAGTTCTCCTGATCGAAACCGGGTCGCAACCATCAAAGGAAAGGGCGTCGGCGTGCCGGCGCCCTTTTCGTTTGCGGTGAATTAGGCTAGCGGACGCGGCCATGACCGACGTCACATCCCTCAAGGACGGCCTCATCGCCGACATCGCCGCCGCCGACACCCTCGATGCCGTGGAAGCGCTGCGCGTCAGCGCGCTGGGCAAGAGCGGCGCCATCACCGCCCTGCTCAAGACATTGGGGCGGATGAGCCCGGAAGAGCGCCAGCAGCAAGGCCCCGCGATCCACGACCTGCGCGAAAGCGTGACGAGCGCTATAGCCGCCCGCAAGACCGCGCTTGAAACGGCAGCGCTCGATGCCCGCCTCGCCTCCGAGACGCTGGACATGACGCTGCCGGTGGACCTGCCGCCGCCGGGCAGCATTCATCCCGTCAGCCAGGTGATGGACGAGCTGGCCGAGATCTTCGCCGACCTGGGCTTCGCGGTCGCTACCGGCCCGGAGATCGAGGATGACTGGCGCAACTTCACCGCGCTCAACATCCCCGAGACGCACCCCGCCCGCGCCATGCACGACACCTTCTACTTCGGCGACAATGCGCGCGCGACCGGCGGAGACGGCAATCTGGCCGCGATGTTGCTGCGCACCCACACCTCGCCGGTGCAGATCCGCACCATGACGAGCACGCCGCCGCCGATCCGCATCATCGCGCCTGGCCGCGTCTACCGCTCGGACAGCGACGCGACCCACACGCCGATGTTCCACCAGATCGAGGGTCTGGTGATCGACAAGGGTATTCACCTCGGGCACCTCAAATGGACGCTGGAGACCTTCCTCAAGGCGTTCTTCGAGCGTGAGGACATCGTCCTGCGCCTGCGCCCCAGCTACTTCCCCTTCACCGAGCCTTCGGTGGAAGTGGACGTGGGCTACACCATCGAGAAGGGCCAGCGCGTCATCGGCGGCAGCGGCGATGCGGAAAATGGCGGCTGGATGGAAGTGCTCGGCAGCGGCATGGTCCACCCCAATGTCATCCGCAATTGCGGGCTGGATCCCGCTGAGTGGCAGGGCTTTGCCTTCGGCACCGGCGTCGACCGGCTCGCCATGCTCAAATATGGCATGAACGACCTCCGCGCCTTCTTCGACGGCGATCTGCGCTGGTTGCGCCATTACGGCTTCTCCGCGCTGGATGTGCCTACGCTGAGCGGAGGAGTGGGCGCATGAGCCATTTCTTGCGAGTTCGTGTTACTGCGAAAGCAGGAACCCAGGGCGCAGCCGCCGTCCTTCACCGCCCTGGGCTCCTGCCTTCGCAGGAGCACGGGTTTGATCTTACCGGCAATACCGGAGCCCGCGCATGAAGTTCACCCTCTCCTGGCTCAAGGACCATCTCGACACCAGCGCCTCGCTGGAAAAGATTCTGCGCGCGCTCAATGACATCGGCCTTGAGGTCGAGGGCGTCGAGAACCCCGCGGAGAAGCTCGATGGCTTCCGCGTCGCCAAAGTGCTCACGGCCGCGCCGCATCCGCAGGCCGACAAGCTGCAGGTGCTGAGCGTCGATGTCGGCGATGGTCCGCTGCAGGTCGTCTGCGGCGCCCCCAATGCCCGCGCCGGTCTGGTCGGCGTGTTCGGCCTGCCCGGCGCCACGGTGCCGGCCAATGGCATGGTGCTGCGGGTCGCGGCCATTCGCGGCGTCGAATCCAACGGCATGATGTGCTCCACGCGCGAGCTGGAGCTGGGCGAAGATCATGAGGGCATCATCGAGCTGCCTGCGGACGCGCCCATCGGCACGCGCTTTGCCGATTATGCGCAGCTTGACGATCCGGTCATCGAGGTCTCGGTCACGCCCAACCGGCAGGATTGCATGGGCGTGCGCGGCATCGCGCGCGATCTCGCTGCCAAGGGCCTCGGCACGCTGCGGCCGCTCGATGACATCATCGGACAGCTCCCGGCGATCGACGCGCAGGGCGCAGGCCCGGACGTGCGCACGGACGATGCCGATGGCTGCCCGGCTTTCTATGCCCGCGCCGTGCGCGGCGTGCACAACGGCGCCTCGCCGGAATGGCTGCAGCGACGCCTCAAGGCCATCGGCCAGAAACCCATCAGCGCGCTGGTGGACATCACAAACTTCGTCATGATCGGCCTTGGCCGCCCGCTGCATGTCTATGACATGGCCCGCCTCGATGGCGGCCTCGTCGCCCGCAAGGCGAAGGCCGGCGAGCAGGTGCTGGCGCTGAACGGCAAGACCTATACGCTGGCCGAGGGCATGACGGTGATCGCGGATGCCTCCGCTGTTCACGATATCGGCGGCATCATGGGCGGCGAGCATAGCGGCGCGCAGGAGAGCACCACCGATGTGCTGATCGAATGCGCCTATTTCACGCCCGAGAGTATCGCGCGGACCGGTCAGGCGCTCAGCCTCACCTCCGATGCCCGCCAGCGCTTCGAGCGCGGTGTGGACCCGGCGTTCCTGGATGAGGGGCTGGACATCGCGACGCGGCTGGTCCTCGCCTTGTGCGGCGGCACGCCCACCGAGGCGACGCGCGCCGGCACTCCGCCGGCAGAGCCGCGCGTCATCGAGGGCTATCGGCCCGACATGGTCGATGCGCTGGCCGGTATGACGGTGAGCGCGGAGCGCCAGCAGGCGATCCTCGCGGCGCTCGGCTTCACCGTGGAGGCCGGCGCCAACTGGCGGATCACCATCCCGACATGGCGCCGCGACATTCACGGCACCGCCGATATCGTCGAGGAAGTCGTGCGGATCGAAGGGTTGGACAACGTCCCGTCCGTGCCCCTGCCCCGCACGCCGGGCGTCGCCCGCCCGACCGCGACGCCACTGCAGCTTATCGAGCGGCGCGCCCGGCGCGCGGCTGCCGCGCGCGGCCTCAACGAGGCGATCAACTGGTCGTTCATTTCTGAAAGTGAAGCCGCGCCCTTTGGTGGCGGCGACTGGACGCTCGCCAACCCGATCAGCGAAGACATGAAGGTGATGCGGCCGACGCTGCTCGCCGGATTGCTCTCCGCCGCGCGACGCAATGCCGATCGCGGGGCCTCCTCGATCCGCCTGTTCGAGATCGGCCGGCGCTATTTCCGCGCCGATGATGGCAGCAGCGACGAGAAGCTGACCCTCGGCATCCTGATGGCCGGCGAAAAAAGCCCGCGTGGTTGGCAGGGCGGCAAGGCCCGCCCGTTCGATGCCTTCGACATCAAGGCGGAGGTCATCGCACTGCTGGCGGCCGCCGGTGCGCCTGCCGGACGCCTGCAGATGATGGGCGAGGCTGGCGATGCCTATCATCCCGGCCAATCCGGCACGCTGCGCCTCGGACCCAAAAATGTGCTCGCCGCTTATGGCGTGCTGCACCCCCGCCTCGCTCGCGCCTTCGATCTCGATGGCACCGTCGTGGCGGCGGAAATCCAGCTCGATGCGATTCCCGTGCCCAAGAAGACCACATTCATGCGCACGGCCTATGCGCCGCCGGCCTTGCAGGCCGTTACCCGCGACTTCGCGTTCCTCGTGCCGGTGAATCTGGAAGCCGACGCGCTGGTGCGCGCCGTGCGGGGGGCGGACAAGAACGCCATCGTCGACGCGCGCCTGTTCGATCTGTTCGCCGGGCAGGGCGTGCCGGAAGGGCAGAAGAGCCTCGCCGTGGAAGTCACGCTGCAGCCCGGCGAAAAGAGCTTCACGGACGAAGAGTTGAAGGCCATCGCCGACCGCGTGGTGGCCGCAGCCACCAAACAGGGCGCGACTCTGCGCGGATAAGAACAAAGGAGCGGCGGAAACGCGGGCGATCAGTCCGCTTTCCGCTTCTCCTCCTCGGGCCCAGCCACAGGCGGAGCCGGCAACTTGCAGCCTCGGCTGACCGCCAGCCCGCGCAGATAGCCCCGGCGCGCGACGCCACCGTTGACGGCAGCCTGCAGGCGACGCTCGGCGCCTGCCGCGCCGCTCACTTCTCGAACGAGGCCCCGGAACGGAATGATCGAATTGACGATCGCCGCGCCACCGGCGGCCGCGAGGTTGCCGAACTTGTTCTCATTGGCCTTGCTGTTGGCGTCGAAGTCGGAGCCCAGCACCGCATTCAGCTCGGCGATCTGGTCGATCACCGCGCGGCAACCCTTGCCGGCCGGCGCATAAGGCTGCTCGACAGCGCGGGCCAGCACCTCGGGGATTTTCGTTTTCTCGATGCCCACGTCCCGCGCGGGCTGCGTCACGATCTCGCCGGCCTTTTGCGCTGTCTTATCCTCCTTCTCGGGCTCCTCCTGCGCAAAGGCGGGAACTGCCGCAAGGACAGCGCTGAGAAGGGCGGCGCGGATGAGCCTGTTCATGATGACCGTGTCTCCGACCGCAACAGCTGCGGTGCCTGCAGAATTGCGGTCCCTGCCATCTGGTTCCCGCCTCTGGGCACAATCTCCGCCGGCGGATAGCCCCAAAAACAAGGCGGGCGCAGCCTTCGCCGCGCCCGCCCTTTTCATCTGACTGCCGGGCGTGTCACCACGCCCGTGGCAGGATCACTGATAGTTGACGCGCAGACGCAGGCCGATCGTGCGCGGCGTCACCCGGATGCTGGAGGTGTTGAGCGTGAGCACAGCACCATCATAATCGCCGAGATTCTCGCCGAACAGCGTTAGATCATAGGCCTTGTACCGCAGGCCGATATTGGCGCTGTATACGCTATAGGCCTTCACATACTCGCCATTGGTCTGCAGGCGGTTGCCGTTGTAGGTCCATGCGACGTTGAACAGACCGTTAAGGTCACCGCCAAGCGATGTCTCATAGGTCGCATCCACGCGGGCATTTTCCTCGAGCGTGTTGACCAGCCGCGTGCCGGGACGCAGGTACGGCAGGCGCGCCTGCACGGCGGGATCGACCGTGTCATACTTGCCCTGGTTGATGTTCGCGACTGCGCTCAGCGTCAGCCCGTCCACAGGCGTCCGCCAGCGCATCTCGATATCGACGCCCTTGCTGGTGCCGTCACCGAAGTTCGAGAAACCAGAGACGTTCGCGTCCAGCGTCGGCGTCGGCGTCAGCATGTCCTCGAGCTTGTTGACGTAGAAGTTCAACCCGACGTTGAGCGTGCGATCGGGCGAGCGCCACTTGATGCCGGCCTCATAGTTGGTCGAGCTTTCGGGACGGGTCTGGGTGCCGGCAGGGATGCCGACGTCCGCAAGCAGGTCCGCCTGGATCTGCGACTGCACGATGCCCGGACGGAAGCCGGTCGCCGCCGTGGCGAACACCGTCAGATCATCATTGGGCACATAGGAGAGATTGACGCGCCAGGTCGTCACGTTCTTCTTGTTCGTGTTCGTCGTGTTGGCGTCTTCGAACGTGCGCTTGTCATGATAATAGCGCAGGCCAACCCGGGGACGCAGCTTGCCGTCGAACAGGTCGTAACCCAGTTCGCCATACACCGCCCAGTTCTTGGTGATGGTGTTGTTGTCGGCATTGGTGTCGATGCCCGCAACGGGAATGCGCAGATAGTTTTCCTGCGGGCCGCTGCCGTCCTGATAGGCGCCGCCGAGCAGCCAGTGGAACGGGCCGTCGGTCGTGGAGTTGATCCGCACTTCCTGGCTGAACATGTCCGGGAAGAACTGGCTCGAGAAGGCACCCGCCGGCGCGATCGGCACGTAAATGCCGAAATTGCCCTTGAGATAAGTGGTGGCGCTGGAGATCGAGAAGGTATCGAAGTCCAGGCCGGCCGACAGGCTGTAAAGCTTGAAGTCGCCATTGCCGAAGCTCGGCTGCGCCGCCGTGTTCGCGTAATAAGGCGGCTGGGTCGAGGCGAGACCGCCCAGAAACTGCTGGCGCGGACGGAAATGCCAGTACTGCGCGCGGATATTGAGGTTGTCGACCGGACGGAACAGCGCGACCACGCGAATGTCGTCGTCGCGCACCTCGTTCACGCCCTTGCGATCCGGCGTGCCGTCGAACGCACCATAATATTCGTCCGCCCAGCCCGGATTATAGGAGTGGCCACCGCTGACGCGGACAGCAAGCACGTCCTTGATGATCGGCACGGAGACGACGCCCGCGACGCCATAGTTCAGGCCGCTGGCCCCGCGCGTCTGCGAGGCCTGCGCCTCGGCAGCGAACTTGATCTCGGTCAGGTCAGGATCGCGGGTGTGGAAGATGAACACACCGCCGGCCGAACCCTGGCCATAGAGCGTGCCCTGCGGACCGCGCAGAACCTCGACGCGGTCGAGGTCGAGGAAGCGGATCGGCGGCGCAATGCCGAAGTTGGTGACAACGAACGGCACGTCGTCGACATAATAGCCGATAGCCGAGTCGCCATTGGCAGCGCCGGCGCCGGCGCCGCGGATGCTGAACGAGCGCGAGGCGACCGACTGGCGCTGGCTCTCGGAAATACCCGGAATCGCCGTGGCGAGGTCCGCGATATTGTTGATGTTGCGTTCCTTGAGGTCTTCGCCGCTGAACGCCTGGATGGCGAGCGGCACTTCCTGCAGCGCCTGTACACCGGACTTCTGAGCGGTGACGATGATTTCGTCAGGCGCGGTATCAACACTGTTTGTGGTGGTCTGCTGTGCGCGAACTGGCGCTGCACCCATGACAGCCATCAGTGCCAAAACCGCAACACCGGCGTGAAGCCGCTTCATCATCCATCTCCTGCAAAAAACAAAATCGAGCAATCGATTGCATAGAGAAATGCAGGACAATGTCCAACGCACGATGCGCGCGCAGACCAGTTTATGGTGAAGTGTTACCGAAATGCTACGGTCATCGGCGACGCGGGGCGTCCCGATTTACGTCTATCAACCGGCTTTCAATACAATCGATTACCGGCAGCACGTCAACCCCTTTGGTGCACTCGGCGCTTGAAACCCCTGCGCAGCCCCCGTGCGCGGACAGGAAGAGAGCGCGCCTTATCGATGCCCCCCACGCCACGCTCGCCCTGGGCAAAGCCGTGCCTTGCAGGATCGCCGCCCCAGCTCCTATAGCAGCGCCACATTTGCGCCGGTCCGACCACGCCCGGCGCGCTCGCTCCCTGGATTAAGACGCTTGCTATGACGATCCCTTCCCGCCGCACGTTCGCGATCATCTCCCACCCGGACGCGGGCAAGACGACCCTCACCGAAAAGCTGCTGCTCGCCGGCGGCGCCATTCACCTCGCCGGCGAAGTGAAGGCGCGCGGGGCCAATCGTCGCGCGCGCTCGGACTGGATGAAGATCGAGCAGCAGCGCGGCATCTCGGTGACCAGCTCAGTCATGACCTTCGAGCGCACCCAGGCCGATGGCAGCGTGATCACTTTCAACCTGCTCGACACGCCGGGACACGAGGACTTCTCGGAAGACACCTACCGCACCCTGACCGCCGTCGACAGCGCCGTGATGGTCATCGACGCTGCCAAGGGCATCGAGCCGCAGACGCGCAAGCTCTTCGAGGTCTGCCGCCTCCGCAACGTGCCGATCATCACCTTCGTCAACAAGGTGGACCGCGAAGGGCGCGACACCTTCTCCCTGCTGGACGAAGTAGCCGACGCGCTGGCGCTGGATGTCTGCCCGATGAGCTGGCCGGTTGGCATGGGCGGCGAGTTTGAAGGCATCTACGATTTTGCCACCAATCGGCTCTATCAGCCGGTCGGCCCGAGCAAAGAGTTCGACGGCAGCTTCACCCAGCTCACGGGGCTGGATGACGAGAAGCTCGCCACCGTCCTCTCCGCCGCAGGTCTCGCGCGCCTGCGGGAAGAGGCCGAACTGGCGCAGGCCGGCTATGCCGCGTTCGATCTGGCCGCCTATCGCCATGGCGACTTGACGCCGGTTTATTTCGGGTCCGCCCTCAAGCGCTTTGGCGTGGGCGAACTGATCGACGCGCTCGCCACCCACGCCCCGCCACCGCGCACCCAGCCGGCCGAGCCGACGCCGGTCGAGCCGGAGCGCGGCGACGTCACCGGCTTCATCTTCAAGGTGCAGGCCAATATGGACCCGCAGCACCGCGACCGCATCGCCTTCATGCGCCTGTGCTCGGGCAGGTTCCGCCGCGGCATGAAGCTGACGCCCTCGGGCAGCGGCAAGCCGATCGCCGTCCACTCGCCGATCCTGTTCTTCGCGCAGGACCGCGAGATCGCCGACGAGGCTTTCCCGGGTGACATCATCGGCATCCCCAACCACGGAACGCTTCGCGTGGGCGATACGCTGAGCGAGAAGGCCGATGTGCGCTTCACCGGCCTGCCCAATTTCGCGCCGGAAATCCTGCGCCGCATCGCGCTCAAGGATCCGACCAAGACAAAGCAATTGCGAAAGGCGCTGGACGATCTCTCCGAAGAGGGCGTGATCCAGGTTTTCTATCCCGAGATCGGGAGCCAGTGGATCATCGGCGTCGTCGGCCAGCTGCAGCTCGATGTGCTGATCAGCCGGCTGGAGGCGGAATATAAGGTCGGCGCAGTGCTGGAACCGGCGCCGTTCGACACGGCCCGCTGGCTCACCGGCGAGGCCAAGAAGCTGGAGGACTTCGCCAGCATCAATCGGACGAGCATGGCCAAGGACCGCGACGAGAACCCCGTCTTCCTCGCCAGATCGGCCTGGGATGTGGGCTATCAGGCCGAGCGCAACCCGGACATCAGTTTCAGCGCCACACGCGAGCGCTGATCGGAGGGGTTAGCCCGGGCCTCCCGGCTCACTTACCCGACATCGCTCTTGATCAGCTTGAGTTCGGTCGGCTGGCCGCTGTGCGTCATGCGCCCGTCGATCTGGCCGCCGGTGGCAATGGTGATGCGCTCATAGCTCACATCACCGGTGATCCGGGCAGTCGCCTCCACCACCAGCTCCTCTGCCGTGATCGATCCCTCGATCAGGCCGCCGATCCGGGCGCTCTTGGCCTTCACATGGCCGGCGATGCGACTTTCGGCGCCCTGCACCAGAGCCGCGCAGGCAATGTCGCCCTCGATGGTGCCATCGATGTGCAGATCCACGCTGGCTTCCAGATTGCCCGTGATCCTGACATCGCTGCCGAGGATCGAGAACGGCGTGTGCTTAGCCCCGGTTGCCACTGTCGGCGACGCGCCGCTTGGCCGTTTGCTGGACTTCGAGAACATCCCTGCGTGCCTCCAGAAAGGGACGCGGATTGACGGCCGCGCCATGGACATGGACTTCGAAATGCAAATGCGTGCCGGTCGAACGGCCCGTGGATCCCATGCGCGCGATCTGGGTGCCGCGTGCCACCTTCTGGCCCGGCTTGGCATTGAAGCCGGAGAGGTGCGCATAGAGCGTCGAGAGGCCCTTGCCATGGTCGACTTCCACGACATTGCCATAGCCATGCTTGGTGCCGACGAAGGTCACCGTGCCGGGCGCGGCGGCGAGGATGGGCTGACCCATGCGTCCCCGGAAATCGATGCCGCCATGGAACGCGAGGCTGCCGTTGAAGGGGTCACGCCGATAGCCATAAGAACTGGTGGTCATCGGCGCGGCCGTCGGCTTGCCGGAAGGGATCGCCGCCAGCGCAGCTTCCATGGTGTTGAGACGGGTCAGCAGCAGGGCGATATCCCGCAGCTCCGGCTGGTCGGCGACAATCGAGGCGACGGGAATGAAGGGACCGCCCTGCCCCCGCTCGCGCACCGCCATGCGGGCCGGATCGAGGCCGAAACTGCGGATCGCCTTTTCGACCGCCGCAAGGCGATGTTCGACCGCGCCAGCCAGGCGCGTCTCGAGCACTTCCTGATGACGCCGCAGCGCCTCCAATCGCGAGGCTTCGGGCGAGGCCGCGCTCAGCGGCTTGCTGACCTCCGGACCGTCAGCGGGCGCACCTGCGCCGCCCTCTTCGATCCCCGTGCCGAGGCTGGAGCGCAGCAGTTCATCGAGGGCCTTCTGCCGCTGCTCGATATCCTGAGCGATATCGTTCACCGACTCGCGATAGGCCTTCACCTTGGCCTGCTGGGAGAGAACCTCGGCCCGATCCCGCGCGACATGGCCGCGCTCAAGGAGCAGGCTGGCCTGATTCCACAGGATCGCGAATGTGCCGACGGCCCAGAGCAAAGCCAGCACTGCCAGCGCGCTGGCAGCGACGATCTGGAAGCGCGTGGAGATACGGATGAAGCGCACGCGTCCGCCAGTGCGGAGAAAAATCTCCCGCTCGGGCGCGAGAGACAGCAGACGTGCGATCACACCCCCGGAATTGGTTTTGTCAGCGGACAAGGATTGCTCTGTTCTATATCGTTTGAAGTGCCACGGCGGCTACCAGAGCGCCCCTCCGCAAGCGAATCGCGGCGCCAAGCCCTGCGATGAGTCGAAAAGTGGACACGACGAGTCGATGAATGACAGTGGAACGGCGGCGCGTGTTCCGCGTTGGTTCGCGTCCGATTGCCACGAGACCGCCACCGGGCACTGCGTCGAGTCGCATCATTTTGCGATCCCCGTCACGCCTGCCTACCAGAGCTTGTTGGCGCGATAAATTGCAGCCTTTCTAGAAACAGGCGACGCCGGGCGTTGCCATGCACGAACAGCCTGTTTATAGGCCGCTCTCAGCCGGTACGGGACGCCACTTCCCCCGGTGAGCGCGGAGACGTGGGTGAGTGGCTGAAACCAGCGGTTTGCTAAACCGTCGTAGCCTTAAGGGGCTACCGAGGGTTCGAATCCCTCCGTCTCCGCCAGATCCTGGATCTTAGTGATCCCCGTCAATCTAGCCTGAATGCGCGAACTCCGGTTTTATCAAATTGCGCGCCCGCAGTAGTTTGTCGGAAATCGCGTGCACTCAGCCGGTTTTGGAACTGATTTCACCTGCGGCCATAGCATAGCCGCACTCTCTAAACCTTCGCTCTTTCCTAGGCCTTCGCCTGTGGCGTGGCTTTTCACGTGAATGCCCGGGTTGGTCTGGATGGGGACCATCTGCGCGGCCTTGGCCCTTGGGCTATTCCGGTCCGCGTAGCGCCATCGCGCTCTTGGGCAGTTCTGCCTACATTGGCCGCACCGATAACCAACGATTCGTTACGACCCATGGACGCAGCACCGCTTTAGCGGCCCACGCCGGGCCAGCAGCCCCTCGGTTCCGGTCGACTGTCCCGTCTAGTCCGACCGCAACTATGCAGGCCGAAAGAGTCGAAGGCGGCGATCGGCTACGGCGTCATAAACTGCCACTCAAGAGCCCGATTGCCGGATCGCCCGAGCCGCGAGGAAGAAATGGAGCGCAGACCACACAGGCAGCAGAACGCTCGTCATAAGCGCATAACGAATGCCGCTTGTGGAGGCAGCGGTGCAGGCGCTTTGCACGGCGGCGACCGTTGAGACGGTTTTGCTGCCGCACAAGGCAGCATAATTTCCATCCGCAAAGAGCGCGTTGGCATAGAGATCGCTGATAAAGCCGATGAGCGCGGGCCCCAAGCCGACCCCGACCAAGGTGGTGACAAAGAAGAAGACAAACGCCGCCGTCGCGCGCATTCTCGGCCCCACCATATTCTGGAAGGCGACAAGCGTCGGCACATTGTGAAAGAAGGCCAGAACGGCGCCGCTGATGAGCAAGACCAGCGCCAGCATGGGATGCGCCACGCTGTAGCCTGCCAGGGTAAACGGCGCGCCGATCAGCACCCCGAGCGCGGGGAGAAGCGCATACCATTGGGCGCCCCATCTCGAAATCAGGTCCACACCAAATCCGGCGATGGCGAGGCCCAGCGTCGCCGCGATGCCGCTCTGGACGGCATAGAACACGCCAACCTGGCTCAGGCTCAAATCATGCACACGCATGAAGAAGGGCGCATAAAAGGCACCGGAGCCATACATGCCGAGCGTGACAAGGGCCAACCCGATCAGCATGTGGCGAAACTCGGGCCGGGCGGCCATCATCTTGAGCACCGCCCGCAGCGGAGGTGGCTCGCTCTTTGCCTCTGCAAGATCCGGATCGGACAGGCCGCGCGGCGGCTCGCGCAGTGTCAGTCGGAAGAGAAGCGCCACGACGAGCCCGGGCGCTGCGATGCAGATGATCGCCGCGCGCCAGCCATAGGTCGATCCTATCCAACCCGCCGTGAGCGCACCGATCACGGAACCGACCGGGTTGCCGAGCTTCATGACGGTCATCACGGCCCCTCGCCGCTCCTTGGGGAAGTGATCCGCAAGGAGCGAAACCGCGGGCGCCTGCACGCCAGCCTCGCCGATGCCGACCCCCACGCGCAGCAAAAAAAGTTGCCAGAAATTTGCAGCCATGCCGCAAGCCACCGTCGCGGCCGAAAACAGGGCGACCGATATGGAGATGATATTGATCCGGCTGCGGCGCTCGGCCAGTCGCGCGATCGGCAATCCCATTGTGCTGTAGAGAATGGCGAAGCTGAGGCCGCTCAGGATGCCGAGCTGGAAATCGGAGAGCCCCAGGTCATCCTTGATTGCCTGGCCCAGCGTGGCAACGATGACCCGGTCGATGAAGCCGAACGCGCCGACCGCCATGGTGAGGGCGAGTAGCCACGCGCGATAACCAGGCCCGAACTGTGGCTTGCCTGCAGGCTTTGGAAGGCCTTCAGCCTGCATGATATCACCCTCTCGATCTGGCGTGGTCGACGGATCGGACGTCGCCTTGATCCCCCTCGCGCGCGCTTATGCTTTCCAACAGCCGATGCTTTGCGGCTGCCTCGATCATGGCCGCGGACGGATGCCGCGTGCAAGATGTGCTCTCAGCAGCAGGACAGTTCCAGACGGTTATGCTGAACCGGATGAATCCCGCCGCATGAGCGGGCGGCGATAGGAAATATCGTCCCTGTCCCACCGCCCATTGCCCGGCGGGCTCGCGAGTTCGCGACGAGGGCCTGTCGGAACGGTCACGCCCATTTCCGGCAGGAATTCCCGCAGGGCAATCCGCCACTCACCATTGCGGCGCTCGAACTGGTCTATGTATCGGCCGCTGCCGATGTTCTGCAGGTCCTGTTTCTGGCGCAGCATGTAGATGACATAGCTGCTGACATGCGCCCGATCCCCGTCGAGATCGATGTTCACATTGGTGATGTGATGTTGATGGCAGACATAGCGCTCTTCGTGCCGCTGGTTGCCCCAGTCGACGAACGCGTCCGTCGGCCCCGAAAAATCGTCGAGATAGTTGATCTCCGCGTCCGGCCAGAAAGCACTGGCGATGACCGCATCGTCATGACGGTCGAGGCCGCGAGTATAGCGGCGGAGGACTTCGCGAATGTCTTCCATGTCGAGCAAGCGCTCGAGGCGCGTCTGAAGATCGGGGGAATCGATATTGGCCATCACGGCATCCTCTCTTGTCACATCGGCACCAGCGCTCGTCGTGTTGCGAGCTTCCTGAAAGGCAGCCAAGCCAAGGCTACCGTCTGAAATTTAGTTATCACGTTAATTCAATGTGTCGCTGAGACCCTCAGGTGTCAAGCGGATATCGCGCGTGGCAGTGCGGAAGCCTGGGCCCGCCTCGCATGGGCAGACAGGCTTCGATCAACAGAATGAGATTCTGATGATTATAAACAGATATATCAATATTTTAACTAGACATCTCGCAATTGTCCGGGCGCGATGACATCTCGACGGTCAGAGCTTTGGGGACGCTAAGATCACATCGGCCGGCGATCCTGCCTCCTCGACCATGGCGATCAATCATGTTGCCGGCTAGCAGTTATCATGTTAACTCGATGCCAAGCCCGCAAAGCGAGTCGAGCAGGAGGGCTGTGGATGAGGGAGGATGTAAGGCCGTGCGACGGTCCGCTCTGAACGCGCAGACGCAAGGCCAGCTGTGTGGCCCTGTGACAGGCGGTGAGAACCGGAAAGGCAAGTGTCGACATCATTGATCATTCGTTGCTGCGCGGCTTCAGGCGAAGGCGCGAAAGCGATGGGGCGTGCGCGCGACGCCGGATTTCTGACGCGCGCTTTCTAGAAATGGAGTGGTTGCGTGAATTCTGAATCTAGTCTGCAGGAGATGATCGATGAGCGTCTCATCACCAAGGTGCTCAGCCGCTATTGGCGCGGTGTCGATCGCTGCGACGTCGACCTCATCATGTCGGCCTTCCATTCCGACGCCATCGATCATCATGCCGGGCACGACCGGCTGGCGCATGATTTCGCAAAAGCCGCGGTCGAGCGCATGCCGCAGGTCGCACCGGGCGGCACCCAGCACCATGTGACGAATATCTCGATCGAAGTGGATGGGGACACCGCCTGGTGCGAGGCCTATTACCATGCCATCCACAATGCCGACGCCCAGCTCAACCAGATGTTCGGGCGCTATGTCCACCGCTTCGAGCGCCGCGAGGGAGAATGGAAGATCGCGGAACGCTGGGCCGTTCTCGACTTCACCGACACCGGACCGCGCACGCCGTTCGGTTCCGAAAATAACCCGGCAACGCTGCGTGGGCGGGCCGACAAAACCGACATTTCCTACCAGCGGTTTAGCTGAGCCAGGCCGAACCCGCGCCTGAGAACGACTTTGGGCGGTCGCGCTGAGAAAGACGATCGCCCACAGGACCGCCCGATCAAAGGGCGGCCGCACCGAAAAGAAAAACGAGAGGAGAGATGAGCATGACCAAGAAAGGAAAGGGCATCGTCTGCCGGACCAGTCTGTTCGCGATGGGGATCGCCTTGGCGGGCGCCGCTGGCGCGCAGGCCCCGCAGGCTTCGACCAGCGGTCAGGCCGAGAGCGCGTCGACGGCCAGAGACGTCGAGACGATCATGGTGACCGCGCAGTTTCGTGAGCAGAACCTGCAGGACACCCCGCTGGCCATCACCGCTGTGTCCGGGGCGATGCTCGAAGCGCGCAGCCAGACCAGCATTGCCGATGTCGCCAATCAGGCGCCCTCGGTCACCCTCAAGCCGCAGGGCGCATCCTATGGCTCCTCGCTCGTCGGGAACATCCGTGGCGTCGGCCAGCAAGACTTCAGCGCCGCGCTGGAACCCGGCGTGGGCCTGTATGTCGACGACGTCTATTATGCGACGCTGACTGGTTCCATCCTCGACCTGCTCGATCTTGACCGGGTCGAGATCCTGCGCGGCCCGCAGGGCACGCTGGCCGGCAAGAACTCGATCGGCGGCGCGGTAAAGCTCTACTCGAAGCGGCCGACGGGATCGAACACGGGCTATGTGGCCGCGACCTATGGTAGCCGCAACCGGATCGACCTGCGTGGATCGGCCGACTTCAAGCTGACCGACACCATCAGCGCGCGGATCGCCGGCGTCTCCAAGAAGCAGGACGGCTATATCAAGCGGCTGGATTTTGGCTGCCTGTTCCCCGCTGGCGGCTCGACGACGGTCGTCAACAATGCTGGCGCGACGGTTCCGATCAATCCCGCTGGCGGGATCCCGCGCATGACGGCGTCCGACAACTGCGAACTCGGCCGCGAGGGTGGTGTGGGATACACGGCGGCGCGCGGCCAGCTGCGCTTCCAGCCGAGCAGCGACCTCGATATCAATATCGCCGTCGATTACACCAATGAGGACCGCGTCAATGCCGGCAACGTCCTGCTGGACCGGAGCATCGCCGGGGTTCGGCGCAGCCCGAATTTCACGGATCGCCTGCCCGGCAATCCGCGGGGCGCGACGGATATCAACCCCTTTGGCGGAGTCATTCCTTATGACGCCCGCTTCGTCTGCGGCAACTATTGCAATTACGCCACCTATATCGGCGCGCCGGACAGTTCGACGGGCCCTCAGGGCGCCTTCGCGAACACCGGGGGCGTGAGGGCCGGAACTTATTACGATGGCCGGCTCACCTACGAGGGTTGGGGCATCTCCGGGCAGATCGAATATGATCTGTCGGACGATCTGCAACTGGTCTCGATCACGGCCTACCGGGCCTATCATTCCAAATGGGATGCCGACGACGACCTCTCGCCGCTCGCGCACCAGAACAATACCAGCAAGCTGCGCTACTGGCAGTTCACCCAGGAGCTGCGCCTCAACGGATCGTTCTTCGAAGATGCCCTTCAATATACGGTCGGCGGCTTCTACATGAAGCAGTTCTCGAGCATTCTCGCCGGGTCCGACATTCGCTACACGACCGATCCGGCCTTCTTCAATAACGATCCCACTGATGCCAATACCAAGGCGGCGTTTCTCCACCTTGCATGGAAGCCAGTCGATCGGCTGACCTTGTCGGCGGGCCTGCGCTATACCGATGAGTATAAGCGCTATGAGTTCGGCCGCCGTTTGCCGGATGGCAGCCCCCTGCCCGCTGGCTCGGCGGTCGGTGCGCTGGATGGCCGCGTGGGCATCTATGATGGCCCGATCAGCACCAACTTCGATTACCGCCTGAATGCGCAATATGAGATCACGCCCGACATTTCGATTTATGGTCAGGTGGCGACAGGCATCAAGGGCGGCGGCATCAATCCCCGCCCCTTCAACTTCGCGCAGGTGCTGCCCTTCGGTCCGGAGAAGCAGACGACCTACGAACTGGGCTTCAAGAGCGACCTGTTCGACCGGCGGGTGCGGCTCAACGCGGCCTTCTTCTTCTCCAAATATTCCGACATCCAGCTCAGCCTGTCGAACTGCATCGCCATCGTGGGCGCCACACTGGGCTCGCCCTGCAATCTCATCACCAACTCGGGCGATGCCGACGTGAAGGGCTTCGAGGTCGAGGCTTCGGTCCGGCCGGTCGAGGGCATGATGATCGATGGCGCCGTCAGCTTCGTCGATTTCGATTACACCAGTTTCCGCACCTTCGGGACGGCGACGGTCGGTGGCCCCGGCAACCCGGCAGGGCCGCAGTTCGGCGATTATCCGCTCTATACGCCACGCTGGAAGTGGAGCATCGGAGCGCAATATGAGATCGATCTTGGCGACGCGGGGTCACTGACGCCGCGCATCGACACCTCGTTCCAGGACGAGATCTACTTCGGCGTCAATCTGCCGACGAGCCTGATCGACAGCTACGTCGTCTCCAATGCCCGACTGACGTGGAGCAATGCAGATGGAGACCTGGACGTCTCGGCTGAAGTCACGAACCTGTTCGACAAATATTATCTGCTGACCGGCTTCGACCGGTCGAGCGGTGCGGCGGGCTTCTCCATCGCGCAGCCCGGCCGTCCGCGGGAATGGGCCGTGACCGTGAAGAAGAGGTTCTGAGCCTCATCGGTACGGGCAGAATGCGGGTGCGGCAGCCATGTCGCACCCGCATCCGCTCGCAGCAAGCCAGCCTGTAGAGGACGCCATTGTCCCGAGCCATCGCGTCGATGGCAAACTGGAGTTGAAGAATGACCGTTGATGTTTCGCCTCTTTATGCGCCCTTGCAGGTGAACGGGCTGACCCTGCCCAATCGTCTGGTCATGGCGCCGATGACCCGCGCCAAAAGCCCCGGTGGCATCCCGACCGATGAGGTCGCAGCCTATTATCGGCGGCGCGCGGAAGGTGGGACAGGTCTTCTGGTCAGCGAGGGAACGGTCATCGATCGCCCCCTTTCGCGTAACAACGCCGACCTTCCCAGCATTCACGGTGATGGGCTGGCGGGCTGGCGCAAAGTGCTGGCAGAAGTGCATGACGCGGGCGGGCGGATGTGGAGCCAGTTGTGGCATGTCGGCGCCCTGCCGGATCCACGCGCGCCGGACTGGCCGAACAATTTCGAGGGGCCTTCCGGCCTCACCGCCCCAGACCAGCCGCTCGGCCACGCGATGACCGAGTCCGACATCGCCGATACGATCGCCTCTTTCGCGCGCGCCGCCGCGGATGCAAAGGCCGTCGGCTTCGACGGCATAGAGCTGCATGCCGCGCATGGCTATCTGATCGACCAGTTCTTCTGGGCCGGCACCAACCGCCGGGACGATCGTTGGGGTGGCCCCACGCTGGCCGAACGCGCGCGCTTTGCCGTGGAGATCGTCCAGGCCGTCCGCTCGGCTATTCCTGCAGACATGCCGCTCGGCATGCGCGTCTCGCAGTACAAGATCCAGGATTATGACACGCTGCTGGTCTCCAGCCCGTCCGAGGTCACGGACTGGCTCGGGCCGCTCGCGGATGCAGGCGTCGATATCTTCCACTGTTCCCAGCGCAATTTCACCGCGCCAGCGTTTCCCGGCAGCGATCTCAATCTGGCGGGGTGGGCGAAGAAGGCGACAGGCAAGCCCAGCATCACGGTCGGGTCGATCGGGCTGGAAGAGAGTTTCTACGGGGACACTGCCGAGGCCGGCGTGGCGACTTTGCGGGAACTGGTCGAACGCCTTGAGCGCGATGAGTTCGACCTTGTGGCCATCGGCCGGGCGATCCTGAGCGAACCGCAAATTTCAGAAAAGGTCCGCGAAGGGCGGTTCGGCGAGATTGCCCCGTTCACCCGCGAGGCCATTCTTCAGCTACGTTAAGTCAGCGCGCCGGGAGCGATCCGCCAAACCGTGGGCGGATCGCTTCGGGTGAGCCATGGCAAGGGGCTACTCGACGCCACTGATCGTCGCGGTCAATGCCCGAAGTTCGTTGATGAGACGCTCCAACCTTTCCGCTCCAAAGCGCTCTGAATATTCCGCCATCACCCGCCTGACATCATAGGTCAGCGTCTTGACGAGTTCATGCCCGTCGGGCGTGAGTGCCACCAGAACGCGGCGCCGGTTGTCCGTCTCGCGCGCCACAAGATTGCGCGCCTCGAGTTCCTTCAGGATGCGGGTGACGCTGGGCTTGTGCAGCTGACCAATTTCAGCGACCCGGCTCGCATCCGTGGGGCCGTGATCGTTAATGACCCGCATGACCCGACATTGCGGCTCGGTAATGTCATGCTCCCGCATCTTCGGCCGCATCGGCAGTATCACGGCTTCCTTGGCGCTCAACAGAACTGCTGAAAGCGTCTGCTCGTACTTCGGCAATTTAGGAGGCTTGCTCACATATTATCCCGGAATTGGTGAAGTTGGATGGAGTCATCGAACGCGACAAATATATCGTGACGTTCCAGCCAACGATAACGAGAACAGTAGTACATGACCGGGGTGCCCGCCAGACCTCAAGGCCCGAGCATCAAAACATCGCTTCGCGACAGAGCTGATGTCGAGAGCCGCGCTGCTGAGCTAATGTTTGATATGCTGCATGACCGCGACCATGAGGAATGGCCCGACGCCCTTGGCATGACCAGACTCCGATTTAGGCGCATCGTTCGGCGGGAAGCCGGCATGAATTTCACGCAGCGTCGCCAACAGGCGCCTTCCGTTCCGCCTTCCAAGCTGGCGGCGGGCGAGCCTATCACGTTCGTGGCACTGGATCTGGGCGGTGACGCGCGCACAATTTCTCTACGACGTTCAAGCGCGTTCTAGGTGTGCCAGTCATCACCTTGTCCAGAACAAGGCGTATGAACGCTGGTGCGCAGTTTCCACATGTGGCGCTCTCCCGCCGACCCCATACCCTGTTCAGTCCACTCGTGGGACCCTAGGATAGTGATATGAGTGGTACCAAATCCGGTCTTCAAATCCTTCTTTTCGAAACCGATACGCATTTCGCCGAGTGGCTGTCGCGTCAGGGAGCCGATGCCAAGGGTGCGTGGCTTCGGTTTGCGAAGCGGGGGTCGAGCCTTGTCACCTTAACCAAGGCAGAAGCGATCGACACCGCCATCTGCCACGGTTGGATCGACGGACAACTGGATAAGTATGACGAGCACAGTTGGCTGATCCGTTTCACGCCGCGCAAGCCTCGGAGCAAATGGTCTCAGGCAAATCGAACACGTGCACTTAGCCTCATCGCGGAGGGCCTCATGGCTGCGCGCGGGATAGAAGAAGTAGAAGCGGCGAGAGCCGACGGACGATGGGATGCCGCCTATGCCTCTGCCAGCAAGGCTGAGGTGCCGCCCGACCTGCAAGACGCTCTCAACGCGAACACGAAGGCTGCTGCCTTTTTCGCTACGCTCGCGGGCGCGAACCGCTACGCCATCCTCTATAGAATCAGCACGGCTAAGCGGGCACAAACGCGTATGCGCAAAATCGCAGAATTCATCGCCATGCTGGAACGTGGTGAGACAATTTACGGATAGCTTGCCGGCTGCACACGGCAAGCTTTGGTAGGCAGAAATCGGACCGCAAAGGTCGGCTGTTGAACCGACCTCATGTAAAATACAGCACGCCGCTATGAACCGGGTGTCACGCTCGCCGCGCCAGGCGCCCTATTTCAGTAACGCTTGCCTCGCTTTTCGAGAATGGCCTTGGTCGTAGTGTGGGTATTGCGCGGTGTCGGCGCAGGCATTTGCTGGATGCGCCGCACGTTGAGGCCGTGGCCCATCGCGCTCGTCACCAACTCTCCGTCACGCATCACGAAGCGTCCGCGCACCAGTGTATGGATCGGGGCACCCTTGGTCTCGTAACCCTGGAAGGGCGTCGAGGAGCCCTTGGACTTGAGCAACGCGGAGTCGACCTTGACCGCCTTCTCCATGTCGACGACGACGATGTCCGCATCGGAGCCCGGCAGCAGGGCGCCTTTGCGCGGATAGAGGCCGAATGCCTTTGCTGGCGCCAGCGAGGTCATGCGGACATATTGCGTCAGCGTCATCCGACCATTGGCGATCTGGGTGAGCATCAGCGGCATCTGTGTCTGCACACCGGTAAAGCCGCAGTCGGCCCTCCAGATGTCATCATTATGCTTTTCTGCATGGCTGTGCGGCGCATGGTCGGTGGCGATCATGTCGATCGTGCCGTCCGCAACGCCCTGCCAGAGCTGCTCTTGATGGACCTTCTCGCGCACCGGCGGATTGACGCGGATGAGCGACTTCTTCTCGGTATAAGCGCGCTCGTCGAGCAGCAGATAATGGGGGCAGGTCTCGGCCGTGATGTCGACACCGCGGGCTTTCGCCTCGCGCAGCGGACGCAGTTCGTCGCCGGATGAGACGTGCAGGATGTGGATGCGCGCTCCGGTCCATTCCGCGAGAATGGCCGCTCGCGAGACCGCTTCCACCGCGACGACGGGCGGGCGGGCGTCGAGATGCGCCAGCGGGTCGCAGCAATCCTGCTCGCGCAGCTTCTTCGAGCGACGCGCCATGATCGAGGCATTCTCGGCGTGCAGCGCGACGCGATAGCCGTGCTTTGCGACGATCTCGAACCCTTCGAGGATCGCACCGCTCGGCGGGGATGGGAGGTTGCCGAAGGTGTTGCCCATGAAGCATTTGAAGCCGGCGACGCCGCCCTCGATCAGCGCCTCGAGCTGATCGAGATTATCCTCGCCGAGCAGGCCGTAGATGCCAAAGTCGACATAGGCCTTCTTGGCCGATTCCAGCTTCATGTTGAGTGCTTCCACCGTGCCCGTCGGCGGATTGGTGTTTGGCATCTCGAACACGGTGGTGACGCCGCCCATCGCAGCGCTGGCCGTACCGGTTTCCCAGGTTTCCTTGTGCGTGTAGCCGGGATCGCGGAAATGCACATGCGCGTCGATGGCGCCGGGGAGAATGTGCTTGCCGGTCGCATCGACCACCTCGGCGGCCTCGGGCATCGCCTCCCGCGCTCCGATGGCCAGGATGAGGCCGTCCTTGATCGCGATCGAGGCAGGGAACATGGCGCTGTCGGTGACGATTGTGGCGCCGTTGATGACGATATCGGCTTTCATGGCGGGTTCCATGGTTATGAGAGGATCAGAGAGCGGCCCAGCCACCATCGACGGGCAGGTCGATGCCGGTGATCTGGCGCGAAACGTCGGAGGCGAGGAACAGGCAGGCATTGGCCACGTCCTGCGCGCTGCTGATGCGGCGCAGCGCATATTCGGCAGCGTGCTCGGCGATGATTTCCTCTTCGCTGCGCCCGGCTGCCTCGGCCATGCCGGGCATCACCTTGGTGCGGAAGCGCGGACCATCAACCATGCCGGGCGCGACGATATTCACGTTGACATTGTAAGGCCCGGCCTCGATCGCCGTCGACTTGGTGATGCCGCGCAGACCCCATTTCGAGGCGGAGTAGGCCATGCGGCCGGCGCGTCCATGCATGCCGAAGGTGCCACCGACATTCACGATCTTGCCATAACGTCGCGCGATCATGCCGGGCAGGACGGCCTTCATCATCAAAAAGCAGCCGCCCATGTTGAGCTTGATGATTTCATCGAAACCTTCCGGCGTGGTCTCCCAGGCGGTGTCGCCGACCGGCCCGGTGCCGCCAGCAACGTTGACCAGCACATCGACACGGCCATGCGCCGTCTCGGCCTGGCTCACCGCGGCTTCGCAGTCGGAGGCACTGGTGACGTCACAGCGGATGACGGTAACGGAGGCCTTTGGCCCGATCTCTTCCTTCAGGGTCTCCAGCGCAGTCATATCACGGCCAAGGATGACGATCTTGGCGCCTTCACTAGAAAAGGCCTGTGAAATTGCAGGACCCATACCTTTCCCGGCGCCTGTAATCATCACAACTTTACTATCGAGATCGAGATTCATTGCCCGCCCGTGACGTTATTGTTCGAAAATAGACCAGAGTCAAAATTGATATTGACTTCTGATATTCGATTCGACTTTAAAGAGGTGCGTTTCGACCGAAGCCGACTTCAAAGACGATATTCGATACATCGGTGCATAAGGGATGTGCCGGTGACCAAGTGGTGCTAAACCAGGGGCATGGTGTAGCCGAAAATCGAACGGAGTCGCTGATGGCGCTACGCAACCAGAGGATCTGGCAGTATATCGATGAGGTCGCGCGCGTGGGTTCGGTCCGTCAGGCGGCCGAGCGGTTGAACGTGACGCCCTCCGCCCTGCTCCGCCGCATTCAGGACGTCGAGCATGACCTGAACGCCGTTATTTTCGAGCGACATACCTCTGGCGTCCGCCTCACTGCCGCCGGCGAAGTGCTGATCAGCTGGATACGGATGCAGACCTCTGAATTGCGGCGCGTCTACTCGCAGATCGAGGAGCTGGAAGGTTTGCAGCGGGGCGAGGTGCGCATTGCCTGCAGCCAGGCAGTCGCCCGCAGTTTCGTCCTGCGTCACATCGTCAGCTTTCGCGAAAAACATCCCAATGTGAAGTTCAAGCTCTCTGTGACCGATCACAGCACGGCGGTGCGCGCGTTGATCGATTATGAAATGGATATCGTGCTGATCTTCCGTCCGCTTCGCTCGTCGGAGCTTCACCCGATCATGTCGATCGGTCAGGGCTTGGTGGCCGTCATGGCGGCGGACCATCCGCTCGCCCAGCATGAGGTGCTACGCCTGCGGCAATGCGCAGAATATGACGTCGCCATGCCGGACATGGCCTTTGGCGGGCGCGAAATCGTCGAGAACCGGCTGCTCTCAAGCTCGGCCAAGCTCAATGTAGCGGTGGAAGCCAACAGCTTCGACTTTCTGGGCGAACTGGTTGCCGGCGGCGATCTCATCACCTTTCAAATCGACATTGGTGCCGATGTCTGGCGCCATGATCCCCGGTTCGCGGTGCGCCGGATCAGCGACATCGACCGGACCTACGGGCCGCTGGTGCTGGGGCAGCTCAAGGGCCGCCCGTTGCCATTGGTCGCTGCGAAGTTTGCCGAGCAGATGGCGCGCGATCTTCATGAGTGCCGGTCCCTGCCGACCCTGCCGGGGGCGGCGGAATGGTCCATGGATGAGGACGACGACGATGCCGCCCACGGGTTCACGCTCGACGCCTGACCAGCAATGGCCGACTGGGCCGGTGCTAGAGGCCCTGGCCGTAGATCGCCTTCGCGCTCTCGCGGGAAATCATGCCTTCATCCAGATCGGCACGGACGCTGTCCGGCCTGCGCTGGGCTGGGTCGCCCAGGCCCGCGCCGCCGGGGATCTGCAGCACCAGCCGCTCGCCGGCGGGTATCGCCTGCAGGCCCTTGGCGCGCATCATTTTGCCGCCGGAGGTCGACACCGTCCCCGCCGCGCCATCATGCCCGCCATCGCGGCCCCTGGCCGGGCGGTCAACCCGTTCGAACATCGCGAGTACTTCGAAGCCGCTGCCATCACGCATCCCGACCTCCACGGTCTGCCCCAGGCCGCCGCGCAACGCGCCGGCCCCGCCGCTATCGGTACGCAATTCCTTGCGCCAGATGACGATGGGCGCACCGCTCTCGGTCACCTCGACCGGCATAGCGCGTACACCGCTGGGGAAGGCAGTGCCAGAGAGGCCATCCTGCCCGGGTCGCGCGCCAGAGCCGCCGGAATTGAAGAAGATCGCATCAAATGGATCGCCCTGTCGGCCATTGCCTTCCGCCGGCAGCCGACCTCGCAATTGCACGGACCACAAACAGGACGAGCCCTCGGCCGGCACCCGGTCGGGGATGGCCTGCGAGAGGCAACCGAACACCACATCCGGCAGCATCTGCCCGATGACATGCCGCGCCGCGACCGGCCAGGGGCGCTGGACATTGAGGATGGAGCCTTCCGGTGCGGTGACCTCAAACGGCTCCAGCGCGCCGAAATTGTTCGGCACTTCCGGCGAGATCACACAGCGCAGGCCGAAAACGGTGTAAGCGCGGCAATAATTGAGCACGACGTTGATGCCGCGCGGCAGGCAGCCGTCCGTGCCCTCATAATCCATCGAGAGGGTGTCGCCATCGATGGTGAGCGTCCCGACGATGGTCACCGGCGCATCATAGCCATCGATCACCAGCGTGCTGGACCAATGGCCATCCGGCAGCTTGGCGATTTCCGCGCGCGTCGCCGCCAGCGAGCGCTCGATGATGTAGTCCGCGACCTGTGAAAGATCCGCCATGCCGAATTCCCCGAGCATGGCGCTCAGGCGACGGGCGGCAGCCTCGTTGCTAGTGATGTAGGAGAGCACGTCGCCCTTCACCTGCAGCGGCATCCGCACATTCTGGCAGAGAATGTCGATGAGATCCTGGTTGATGCGCCCGGCATCGGACAACTTCATCAGCGGGATTTGCAGACCTTCCTCGTAGATCGAGCGGCCATCCGGCCCCTGACCGAGGCCGCCGATATCGACCTGATGGCAGCACACGCCGAACAGCCCGACGACCCGCCCCTCATGGAAAGCCGGGGAGACCACGGTGACGTCGTGGAGATGTCCCGCCGTCAGCCAGGGATCGTTGGTGATGAAATGGTCGCCCTGCTTCATCGTCGCGACCGGGAATTTGGCAAGGAAGTGCCCCACGCCTTCGGCCATGGAGTTCACATGCCCTGGCGTGCCCGTGACCGCTTCTGCCACCAGTCGTCCGTCCAGATCGAACAGCGCAGCGGAAAGATCGCCGGCGTCGCGCACCGTGGTCGAGAAGGCTGTGCGCATCAGCGTCTGGGCCTGCTCTTCGACAATGGAGATCAGCCGCGTCCAGATCACCTGCATCCGCAGTTCGGTCAGCGCATCGCTCATCGGGCGTCTCCTGTTTCACGGCGGGTCAGCACCAGATAGCCGCGCTCGTCCATTTGCCCGTCGAAACGGGGCGAGACCACGGTGGTCGTCTCACGCTCGGCGACCAGCGCCGGGCCGGAGAACCGCTCGCCGGCCTGCATCGTCTCGCGGGCGTAGAGCGCGAAATCCATCGCCTGACCGCTGGTGGGATCGACCACGCGCCGGCTGCCGACCGGCGTGGCAGTGCGGCTTGCGACCGCCGTGCCGGATGCTTCCGCGCGGAAGCCGCTCGCGCTCACATTGACGCGCCAGGTCAGCATTTCGATGGGAAGGTCGAGCACCATGCCGCCATATTGCGCGCGATATGCCTGCTCGAAGCTGGATTGCAGCACGACGATGTCGGCCTCGCCGAGCCTGCGGGCCGGAATCTCGAACGGGATTTCATAGCCCTGTCCCTGATAGCGGGCGAAGCAGACGCGGCGTTCGCTCTGGTCCGCTCCTGTCGCGCCGGCGCTGACCAGGCCGCGCGCTTCCGCCGCCATTTCATCCAGCAGAGCATTGAGGCGGGTCAGATCGGCCTGATCGAGCCGCATGGTGAGGCTGCGGGCAATCTCATAGGAAACCGGCGCGCGCAGGAAGCCCACAGCCGATCCGACGCCGGCGCCCGACGGGATGATCACGCGCCCGATGCCGAGCTTTTCGGCAAAGCTCACCGCATGGAGCGGCGCAGCGCCGCCGAAGGCGATCAGCGTGCGCTCGTCCAGCGTCATGCCCTGCTCGACGGCGTGGACACGCGCTGCGCTCGCCATTGTCTCATCGACAATCTCGCTGACGCCCACTGCCAGCGTCTCCGCCTTGCCATCCCACAGGCCGAGGCCGGCCAGCGCGGCGTTCGATTTTTCGGGGTGCAGCGTTACCTTGCCGCCGGCAAAGCGGCTGGGGTCGATGCGGCCGAGCGTGATATCCGCGTCGGTCACGGTCGGGCGCTCGCCGCCACGTCCATAAGCGGCCGGGCCGGGCTCCGATCCCGCGCTATGCGGCCCTACCGTCAGGCGCCCGGCGCTATCCACCGCGGCAATTGATCCACCGCCGGCACCGATCTCGACCATTTCCACTACGGGGATGCGCAACGGCAAGCCGCTTCCCTTGCGGAAGCGGTGGGCGCGTCCGACCTCGAACACCTGCGATGTCTGCGGCGCACCATCGTTGATGAGGCAGATCTTGGCGGTCGTGCCGCCCACGTCGAGTGCCAGCACGCGGTCCTCACCGCATTCGCTGGCCACGGACGCGGCGAAGATTGCGCCGCCCGCCGGGCCGCTCTCCACCAGCCGCACGGGAAACCGCGCGGCGATGTCCACGGTGGTTAGGCCGCCGGAAGACAGCATCAGGTAGAGCGGGCAGGCAAAGCCCATCTCCGTCAAACGCGTTTGCAGCCGGCGTAGATAGGCATCGACCAGCGGCTGCACATAGGCATTGGCCGTGGTGGTGGAGAAGCGCTCATATTCGCGCATCTCCGGCGAGACCTCGCTGGAGAGCGAGAGAGCCACACCCGGCATTTCATCGCGCAGAATTTCCGCCGCGCGCAGCTCGTGCGCCGGGTTCACATAGCTGTGCAGGAACGCGACGGCGACGCTTTCCACACCCTCGGCGCGGAACTGGGCAGCGGCGGCACGCACGGCCTCTTCATCGAGCGGCAGCAGCACGTTGCCAAGCGCATCCATCCGCTCCGCCACGCCGAGCCGCCACTTGCGCGGCACCAGCGGATCGGGCTTCTCCATGCCGATATCATATTGGTCGAAGCGGCTTTCAGTGCCGAGCGCCAGCACGTCGCGGAACCCGTCGGTGGTCAGCAGCGCAAGTTTGACACCGCGTCGTTCGATCAGGGCGTTGGTCGCCAGCGTCGTGCCGTGAACGACCAGCGAGACGTCCGCCGGCCCGATGCCGGCCTCCTCCAGCAGCAGGCTCACCCCGTCGAGGAGAGCGCGCTCGGGCGCGTCATAGGTGGTCAGCAGCTTGGTCGAATGGCGACGATCGCCAACCTCCAGAACGACATCGGTGAAGGTTCCGCCGATATCGGCACCGATCTTCGCGCCGATCCCCGCAGCGGCGGGGGAGGCAGCCTCAGTTATAGACGTCATGGGGGTTCTTGGAGAGCTGGCTGTAGAAACGGGCGAGATGATCGGCAACGCGCACCGGCTGGTAGCTGGGGCCGTCTGCGCCAACGAGTTCCGGCAGCGGCGCTACCGTCACATTGCGGTCGGGATTGGCGAAGTAGGGCACAGAAAAGCGCTCCACATCCGTGCGATTGCGCACGCGGTGATAGTTGGAGATGAAGCGGCCGTTCGACCACCACATCATCATGTCGCCCACATTGATCGTGAACGCGCCACGCAGCGGCGGCGCCTGAATCCATGCGCCGTCGCGCCGCTTGACCTCAAGGCCGCCGACCTCGCCCTGCGCCAGGATCGTGAACGGCCCTTCGTCGGTGTGCGAAATCATGTTGGACACGTCGCTGTCCGCCGCGTTCGGCAACACCGGATAATAGTTCATACTCAACTGCGAGGGTGGATGCTTGAACCAGCCATCGAACCGATGCTCGTCAAGACCCAGACCGATCGCAAAGGCACGCAGCAACTCGCGGCCAAGGGTGACCATGGCATCGAGATAGGTCTCACCCGCCGCCTGGAACTCCGGCATGTCAGCGGGCCAGCGATTGATTTGATCGAAGATGCGCGCATGCTCCATGTCGTCCGGATCGGCCGGCCACTCATGCTGCATCCGATATTGCTCGAACATGCGGGTGTTGCGAGAGAGCGGCTGTTGCGGGGGCATGGGAATGTAACCGCGGTACCAGTCCGGTGTGGCGAATGCCTCAGCCCGCTCCGCCATCGGCTTGGCGAAGAAATCCGCAGCAGCTTTGAACACGGCGTCGATCACCGCCTGCGGCACCCCATGGCCAGTCAGATAGAAGAAGCCGATATTCTCGCAGGCAAAGGCGATTTCTTCGGCGACAGCCTTGCGAGCGGCCGGGTCGCCGGACAGGAAAGGCGCGAAATCCACGATGGGAATCTCGTCCAGCGACACGGCAGCTGCTGCTGCAATATCGTCCTCGCTTCTTTCGCTACGGCTCATATCTGACCACTCCAATGGCTGTCCGTGACTCGTTTAGGACAACGCGGATGGGGCTAGCGGTGCTTTTTAGGTACGGGCCTGTCGCCGAATGATCAACTTCCCGCGCAGCCGATTTGCGGTAGGCATGTAAAAGAAGTCCCCCTGCGGATGATGCCACGAATGACTAACATGAAGAATGCCCCCGATCTGACCGGAAAGACCGCTCTGGTGACCGGCGGAACGCGTGGCCTCGGCCTTGGCCTGGCACGGGCGCTGGGGCGGCAAGGTGCAAAGCTGGTTCTGGTCGGTCGCGATCCTGACACCGGCGCGAAGGCCGTCGCCGCGCTCGCCGCGGAAGGCATCGATGCACAGGCCGTTGCGGCAGATGTCTCCGACGGAGCCGGTTTGCGCGATGCCGTCGCACCACTTGGCGCCATCGATCTTCTGGTCTGCGTGGCCGGTGTGGGCGTGCCGCGCCGTCCCGTGTGGGAGGCGACACCGGAAGACTATCGCGCCTGCTTCGATATCAATGTGCTGGGCGTGATGAATGCCATGGCTGCCGTGATGCCCAGCATGGTGGAACGGGGCGAAGGCCGCGTGGTCGCCATTGGCGGGACCTATGGCCATAAGGGCAACGCCGGCTTTGCCATATATTCGGCGTCCAAATGGGCTCTGCGCGGCCTCGTCAAATCCGCCGCGCTCGATGCCGCGCCTTATGGCGTGCGGGTCAACCTCATCTCTCCGGGCGGCGTGGAGGGCGAGCGCCTGTCGCGCATGTTCCGTGAATCCGCGCAGCGCAATGGCGAGCCGGAGGACGCGCCGCTCAAGCGCTTCCTCGCCACCACGGTGCTGGGCCGTCTCGTCACCGAGGAAGATGTCGCAGCGGCGCTCTTCCATCTTGTCGGGCCGGCAGGCAACATGATCACCGGGCAGGACATCGTCGTGGATGCCGGCACCGTCATCTAAAGGGGAAAGCAAAGAGCATGGCCGATCTCAAGGGCTTCCATCGCGACACGCAGGCACTGCACGCCGGGCGCAATCCGGAAGCCAATTTTGGCGTCGTCAATCCGCCGGTCTACCACTGCTCCACGGTCCTGTTCGAGTCCGTCGAGGCGCTGCTGGAAACGCGGCGGGACCGGGCCTCGGGCGCGTTCGAGGGCTTCACCTATGGACGCGAGGGCACCGCGACCACACGCGCGTTCGAGGATGCGATCACCCTGCTGGAAGGTGGCTATCGCGGCATCACGACGAGTTGCGGCCTCGGCGCGATCTGTGCTTCGCTCACGGCCTTCCTCTCCGCTGGAGATCATCTGCTGATCGTGGACAGCCTCTACGGCCCGGCGCGCGATTTCTGCGAAAGCTTTCTGCGCAAGTTCGGGGTCGAGGTGACCTACTACCGTCCGGACGTCGGCGCCGGCATTGTCGATCTCTTCCAGCCGAACACTCGCGTCGTCTATATGGAGAGCCCCGGCTCGCTCACCTTCGAGATAACGGATGTGCCGGCCATCACCGCGGAGTGCCGCGCGCGGGGCATCTGGACGATCTTCGACAACACCTGGGGGTCGCCGGTTAATTTCCGTCCCCTCGAACATGGCGTGGACGTGTCGATCAATGCCGCGACCAAATATATTTCCGGCCATTCCGATCTGATGCTCGGCATTGCGGTGACGACCGAAGCAGCCTTCATTCCGGTCAAGAAAACGGCTTCGGCCTCGGGCTATTGCGGCGGGCCGGACGATATCTACATGGCGATGCGCGGTCTGCGCACCCTGCCACTGCGGATGAAGCAGCATCACGCCTCCGGTCATGCTATCGCGCAATGGCTGCAGGCTCGGCCGGAGGTTCACCGGGTGATGCATCCCGCGCTCCCGGATGATCCCGGTCATGCGATCTGGAAACGCGACTATGACGGCGCTTCAGGCCTGTTCGGCTTCGTCCTGGAAGCATGCAGCGAGGCACAGTTCGCGGCTTTCATGGACCATATGGATCTCTTCAAGCTCGGCTATTCCTGGGGCGGCTATGAGAGCCTCGTGGTGCCGACCTATCCCAACACGCTGCGCTCGGCGACCGAGTGGTCCGCGCCTGGCCCGGCTGTGCGCATCCATGTCGGTCTCGAGGCGGTCGAGGATCTCATCGCCGATCTTGAGCGCGGCTTCGCCCGGCTTCATGCCGCAGCCTGATTTTGATGGAACACCCCATGACCCTGATCGACATTACCGCCGGCCCGTTCAGCTTCGTCGCCAAGCTGGAAGAAGAGCTGGCGCCCGTGACCGCCGCGCGCTTCAAGGCAATGCTGCCTTATGACGAAAAGCTGATTCACGTCCGCTGGAGCGGTGAGGGCGTGTGGATTCCGCTTGGCGATGCAACATACGATCTGCCCTGGGAAAACCCGACGCGCTATCCGGCTCCGGGCCAGTTCATCTTCTACCCCGGCGGCTACAGCGAATGCGAGATCCTGCTCGCTTATGGCGGCGTGGCCTTTGCCAGCAAGCTGGGGCCGCTGGCGGGCATCCATTTCCTCACGATCATCGAAGGACTGGAGCATCTGCCCGAACTCGGCCGCACCGTCTTGTGGGAAGGCGCCCAATCCGTCAGCTTCCGGGTGAGGGGCTGATCGCATGGCGCCGCGCATCGAAAAGCTCCTGATCGACGGCCAGTGGACGGAGGCGAGCGGCGGCGAGACGTTCGAGACGATCAACCCTGCCGACGGCAGCCTGCTGGCTCATATCGCGCGCGGTACGGCGCAGGATGTCGACCGCGCTGTGGCCGCTGCGCGCGCGGCGTTCGAGCAGGCGCCATGGTCGCGCTTCTCTCCTGTCGACCGACAGGCGTTATTGATGCGCCTTGCCGACCTGCTTGAGCGCGACGCCGAGCATTTCGCGCGGCTCGATACACTGGAAATGGGCTCCCCCATCCGCCACACGCGCGGATCGGTGGCGATGCTCGTCGATCTGCTGCGCTATTTCGCCGGCATTGCCCGTTCAATCGAAGGTACGACCAACGCCCCTTCCGATCCCGGCTTGTTCGCCTGTACCATCAAGGAGCCGGTCGGGGTTTGCGGCGCGATCATCCCCTGGAACGGCCCACTCTGGGCTTCCGTGCTCAAGCTTGGTCCAGTGCTCGCGAGTGGCTGCACGCTGGTTCTCAAGCCTGCCGAAGATGCCAGCCTCGCGCCGCTGCGCCTTGCCGAACTGGCGCTGGAAGCCGGCGTGCCGGATGGTGTGTTCAATGTGGTCACCGGCTTCGGCACGGAGGCCGGCGCCGCCCTCGCCACGCATCCCGGCGTCGACAAGATCGCCTTCACCGGATCGGTGGAGACCGGCCAGCAGATCATCCGCGCCTCTGCCGGCAATCTCAAGCGCCTGTCGCTGGAGCTGGGGGGCAAGTCGCCCAACATCGTCTTTGCCGATGCCAATCTCGAAGCCGCAGCGCGGGCCGCAGTCGGTGCCGCCTTTGCCAATTCCGGTCAGGTGTGCAGCGCCGGCACAAGGCTGTTCGTCGAGCGCCCGGTGCATCGCGCGTTCGCCGCCGAGGTCGCGCGCATCGCAGCCGATCTCAAGATCGGCGATGGCCTCGATCCGCAGACCGATCTCGGCCCGCTCGTGTCGGCGCGGCAGCTAAGCCGGGTTTCTACGCATATGGAGGATGCGCTGGCCGAGGGCGCTCAGGCCCTGTCCGGCGGCGCGCGACTTTCCGGCGCGGATTATGATCAGGGCTTTTTCTTCCCGCCCACGGTGCTGGTCAATGCGCATGACGAGATGCGCGCGGTGCGGGAGGAAATTTTCGGCCCCATCCTCGCCACGCTCCCCTTCGATAGCGAGGATGAGGTCATCGCCCGCGCCAATGCGACGCAATTCGGCCTTGGCGCGGGCGTGTGGACGAGCAGCGTCGGCCGTGCGCATCGCCTGTCGCGCGCGCTCAAGGCCGGCTCGGTGTGGGTGAACTGCTATAACCGCATTGATCCTGCCGTGCCCTCCGGGGGCGTCAAGGCCAGCGGTCAGGGCCGGGAATATGGTCGACAGCATGTCGAGGAGCATTTCCAGCTCAAGTCCGTCTGGATCGATACGGCGGTCTGACGGTGCTGCAGGCCGTCCCCTCCTACCTTCGTAGCCATGGGACGCTTTCGCTGCGCTTCGAGCAACGCGCCGGCAAGACGGTGTTGCGCCGCCGGCAGGAGGGCGGCTGCCTGCGTGTGCGCGTGCCGCGCGGCCCGGCAGTCGAGGCGGTGGTCATTAACACATCCGGCGGCCTGTGCGGCGGAGACAGCATCGACCAGCGCGTGGCGTGGGCCGAGGATACCGCATCGCTGCTGACCACGCAGGCCGCCGAGAAGGTCTATGGCAGCACCGGCCCCGCCTGCACCGTTGCCACGCGCCTTCATGTCGGTCCCCGCGCCAGCGCAGAGTGGCTGCCGCAGGAAACCATCCTGTTCGATGGCGCCCGGCTGGAGCGCATGACCGACATCGCATTGGAGGCCGACGCTGCTTTGCTCTGGTGCGAATCCGTCGTGTTCGGCCGCCTCGCACGCGGCGAGCAGTGCTCGACGGGCCAGCTGCTCGATCGCGTTCGGGTCCGCCGCGGCGGCGCGCTGATCTATGCCGATGCTCTGGCCCTTGGCAAGGCGCCGGCTGCCCAGCTCAGTCGCCCGGCGTTGGGCAATGGCGCCCTTGCCAGCGCGGTGCTGCTGGCCATTGGCGGTGATGCGCTCACCCGCCTCGATGCGGTACGGGCCGCGCTGGAGGATCATCCCGATGTGCTGGCCGGCGCAAGCCTGTGGAACGGCATCCTTGCCGTCCGACTGCTCGCTCGGGATCCGCCGGCGCTGCGTCGCTGTCTGGCGGCATCGCTCAAATTGCTGCGGGGCCGGCCCGATCTGCCCGGTCTGTGGAGGTGCTGAGATGCAATTGACACCCAGAGAGAAGGACAAGCTGCTGCTCTCCGTCGCTGCCATGGTGGCGCGGCGGCGGCTGGAGCGCGGGGTGAAGCTCAATTATCCCGAGGCCATCGCCCTGATCAGCGACTTCGTGCTGGAAGGCGCGCGGGACGGCCGCAGCGTCGCCGATCTCATGGAGGCCGGCGCGCACGTTCTCACCCGTGAGCAGGTGATGCCGGGCATCGCCGAGATGATCCCTGATGTGCAGATCGAAGCGACTTTTCCCGACGGCACGAAACTGGTGACAGTCCATGACCCGATCCGCTGACGCCCCGGCCCACCCCCGCGCGCCGGCCGAGATGATTCCCGGCGAACTTCTCCCCGCCGATGGCGAATTGGAGCTGAATGCCGGTCGTCCCATGCTGCGGCTAACCGTCGCCAACACCGGCGACCGACCGGTGCAGGTCGGCAGCCATTATCATTTCGCCGAGACCAACCCGGCGCTCGATTTCGACCGTGCTGCCGCGCGCGGGCACCGGCTGGATATTCCCTCCGGCACGGCCGTGCGCTTCGAGCCCGGGCAGAGCCGCGACGTCGATCTGGTGCCGGTGGCCGGCGCGCGCACGGTCATCGGCTTTCGGCAGGACGTGATGGGAGCACTGGACTGATGGCATATCGCATGACCCGCGCGGCCTATGCCGACATGTATGGCCCCACCACCGGCGATCGCCTGCGCCTCGCCGATACCGATCTTATCATCCGCATCGAACACGACCTCACCGACTATGGCGAGGAGGTAAAGTTCGGCGGCGGCAAGGTCATCCGCGATGGCATGGGCCAGAGCCAGGTCACCCGCGCTTCCGGGGCGGCCGATACCGTCATCACCAATGCCGTGGTGCTGGACTGGACCGGCATCTACAAGGCGGACATCGCGCTGCGCGATGGGCGCATCGCCGCCATAGGCAAGGCCGGCAATCCGGACATCCAGCCGGGCGTCGATATCGTCATCGGCCCTGGCACGGAGATCATTGCAGGTGAGGGCAAGATCCTCACCGCTGGCGGCGTCGATGCCCATATTCACTTCATCTGCCCGCAGCAGGTGGAGGAGGCTATCGCCAGCGGCGTCACCACCATGATCGGCGGCGGCACCGGCCCGGCGACCGGCACAAACGCCACCACCTGCACCCCCGGCCCCTGGCATATCGAGCGGATGCTGATGGCCGCCGAGGGCTTGCCGGTGAACCTCGGCTTTGCCGGCAAGGGCAATGCCAGCCAGCCCGATGGCCTCATTGAGCAGATCCGCGCCGGCGCCTGCGCACTGAAGCTGCATGAGGACTGGGGCACCACGCCTGCGGCGATCGACTGCTGCCTGAGCGTCGCGGATGCGATGGACATTCAGGTCATGATCCACACCGACACGCTTAACGAGAGCGGATTCGTAGAGGATACGATCGCCGCCTTCGCCGGGCGCACGATCCACGCCTTCCACACCGAGGGTGCAGGCGGCGGCCACGCGCCGGACATCATCCGCCTCGCCGGGTTGGCGCATGTGATCCCGTCGTCAACGAACCCGACCATGCCCTTCACGGTCAACACCATCGACGAGCATCTCGACATGCTGATGGTGTGCCATCATCTCGATCCGTCGATCCCGGAGGACCTCGCCTTTGCCGAGAGCCGGATTCGCAAGGAGACGATTGCGGCCGAGGACATCCTGCACGACCTCGGCGCGCTTTCGATCATCTCGTCGGACAGTCAGGCGATGGGCCGCGTGGGCGAGGTCATTACCCGCACCTGGCAGACCGCGCACAAGATGAAACGCCAGCGCGGTCCGCTTACCGGCGACGATGCGCAGGCGGACAACGCACGGGCGAAGCGCTATGTCGCCAAATACACCATCAACCCCGCGCTGGCGCAGGGCCTCGCGCATGAGGTCGGCTCGGTCGAGGTCGGCAAGCTGGCCGATTTGGTGCTGTGGCATCCGGCGTTCTTTGGCGCCAAGCCGGAGCTGGTGATCAAGGGCGGCATGATCGTCCATGCGATGATGGGCGATGCCAATGCCTCCATTCCCACGCCGCAGCCCGTTCATGCCCGGCCGATGTTCGGCAGCTATGGCCGCGCCATGGCGGCGAGTTGCATCACCTTCGTGAGCGCCGCCGCGCTTGAGACCGATCCTGCCGCACGCCTCGGTCTCTCGCGGACGCTCAGCGCGGTGCGCGCCACCCGCAGCATCGGCAAGCGCGACATGAAGCTCAACGACGCGCTGCCGCATATCGAGGTCAATCCCGAGACCTATGAGGTACGGGCGGATGGCGAATTGCTGGCCTGCGAGCCTGCGTACGAGTTGCCCCTCGCCCAACGCTACTTCCTCTATTGAAAGGGTCGGGACGCAATATGCTCCGTATCACCGCCATCCAGCCCGGCCACAGCCATGACGCCACCGACACAGTGCTGCTCGATCATGACCAGCGCCGCCGCCGCCGCATCGTCTATCGTACGCAGGCTGGCCGCGCGATCCTGCTCGATCAGCCCAATGTCGTCCATCTGCGCCATGGCGATGGGCTGCTGCTGGACGATGGCACGCTTGTCGCCGTCAAGGCACTCCCCGAGCGACTCACCGCCATCACCGCCCCGGACCTCCCCGCGCTGGTGCGCATCGCCTGGCATCTGGGCAACCGCCATCTGCCGACCCAACTCGATGGCGAACGGCTGCTGATCCGCGAGGATCATGTCATCGCGCATATGGTCGAGGGGCTGGGTGGCACGTGCCAGGCGGTCGAAGCCGCGTTCGATCCCGAAGGTGGCGCCTATGAGGGTGCGCCCGGCCATGCTCACGCCCACGATCACGGTCGCGATCATCACAGTCACGGGGATCACCACCACGACCATCACCATCATCACCGCCATGGATGACGGCGCGCTCTTCGATCTGCTGAGCTGGATGTCGCCCGCCTGGCCCATCGGCGCCTTTGCGCATTCGGGCGGCATCGAGTGGGCGGTTGAGGCGGGGCATGTCATCAGCCGCGACACCACCGTCGCGTGGATCGGCGACTTACTGGAGCACGGCCCGCTGTTCAACGAGGCGATATTCTTCCTCCACGCCCTTCGCGCCGCGCAGGCCAGCGATGCAGCGCGGCTGACCGAGGTGGCCGAACTGGCGGTTGCCGCCCAGAGCGGCTTCGAGCGCCATCTGGAAACGACGGCGCAAGGTGCGGCCTTTCGCCGCATCGCGCTGCAGTCGACGCAGCCTTCCGCCTTTGCATCGCTGATCGCCCATGTGCCGGATGGCGCGCTCGCCTATCCGGTAGCGGCGGGCTGTCTGTTCGGCTGCCAGGGCATATCGGAGAGGCAAGGTCTTGTGGCCTATCTCCATGGCTGCGCCGCCAATCTCGTTTCCGCCGCCCAGCGGCTCGTGCCGCTCGGTCAGACCGATGGCCAGCAAGCCCTGCTTGCCCTGCGCGAGCCGATCCGTGCGCTGGCAGCGGAGGTGATGGCGCTGCCCGACAGCGATCCCTTCCTCGCCCTGCGCGGCTGCACGCTCGTCGCCGAGATCGGCTGCATGGCGCATGAAACCCAATATACGAGGTTGTTCAGGACATGACGACAATGGAACAGGATGGCGCCATGCAGGCGCAGACCACCGGCGCCCTGCGCGTCGGCATTGGCGGGCCGGTTGGCTCGGGCAAGACGGCGCTGATGGACGCGCTCTGTAAATCGCTGCGCGAGCGCTATCGGATCGCCGCCATCACCAACGACATCTACACGCGCGAGGATGCCGAGTTCCTCACCCGCGCCGGCTCGCTGGAGCCTGAACGCATTCTTGGCGTCGAGACCGGGGGCTGCCCGCATACCGCGATCCGCGAGGATGCTTCGATGAACCTGGCGGCGGTGGACACGCTGGAAAAGCGCTTCCCGGGCCTGCAACTGGTGCTGATCGAGAGCGGCGGTGACAATCTTGCCGCCACCTTCAGTCCCGAGCTGGCGGACCTGACGATCTACGTCATCGACGTGTCGGCGGGCGACAAGATTCCACGCAAGGGCGGGCCGGGCATCACGCGCTCGGACCTGCTCGTGATCAACAAAATCGATCTCGCGCCCCATGTCGGTGCCAGCCTTGAGGTGATGGACCGGGATGCGCGCAAGATGCGCGGACAGCGCCCGTTCGTCTTCGCCAATGTGCGGGCCGGCCAGGGCGTCGCGGAGATCGAGGCATTCATCATCGAACATGGAGGGCTGAACGGATGATCAGACATTTCAAAACGGCGCTCGTCGCCATGATCGCGCTGATGCTGCCGGCGGCGGCACAGGCACATCCCGGCCATGAGGTCGCCAGTCCGCTGGTCTCGGGCCTGCTGCATCCCCTCACCGGCGCCGATCACCTCGTCGCGATGGTCATGGTCGGACTGTGGGGCGGCATGTTGGCGGGCCGCGCGAAATGGGCCGCACCTGCCGCCTTCGTGGGCGCGATGGTGATCGGCTTTGGCTATGCGCTGCTCGGCCAACCAGCCGGCCTTGCCGAAGGCGGCATTCTGCTCTCCATCCTCCTGCTTGGTCTGGCGCTGGCCCTTCGACTGAAGGTCTCATGGGCTGTCGCGGCGGCAGTGACGGGTGCTTTCGGCTTTGTGCACGGCATGGCGCATGGTCTCGAGGCTCCGGCTGGGGACGTCGCCACATTCGCGTTCGGCTTTATCGGGGCGACGGCCGCGCTGCACGCGCTGGGCGTCGTGATCGGAAGCCGCGTTCCCGTACAGGCCTTGCGGGCGATGGGTACGGTGGGCGCCGGTTTCGCGGTGTTCCTGCTCGCGGCCTGATCGCGCTCAGGCGATCAGAGCCACTTCGGCACGTCGGGCTTTTCGAAGGCGATGAGGGCGTCGATCAGCGCGTCCGGCTCGCCTTCGACGACGATGCCGTCGCGATGCTCGGGCGGGAGGAATTTCTGCCCGATCATCGTGTCGATAAAGGTCATGAACGGCTCGTGGAAGCCGCCGACATTGTAGAGGCCGACCGGCTTGTCGATCTCGCCAAGCTGGTTGAGCGTCCAGGCCTCCATGAACTCCTCCAGCGTGCCGATGCCGCCCGGCAGGGCGATACAGGCATCCGCGACGCTGAGCATCCGCTCCTTGCGGATACCCATCGACTCCACGATCTCGTGCAGGGAGAGACTGGGGTGCAGGTGCCCCCGATCGAACAGCCGCTGGTTGATCACGCCGTGGACATGGCCGCCGCCCGCCAGCGCGGCATCGGCCAGGATGCCCATCAACCCTTTGTGCGTGCCGCCATAGACGATCCCGATGCCCCGCCGCGCCAGCGCTGCGCCCAGATCGGCCGCCGCGCGTTCATAGGTGTCACCAAGGCCCGGATTGGATCCGCAGAAGACGGCAACGGTACGGATGTCGCGCTTTGGCTGGCTCATTGATGTGCTCGCATGTTCGAATGGTCGATGCGCGAGCCTATGTTTCGAAATCCGTCACGGCAAGCGCTGATGGGTTCTGATTCCAGCAACGCAGCGGGCGCCAGTCGGCAACACGCGCGCGCGAGCGGTTGAGGCAGAACGGACGTCATCAGGGCACCAGCACCGCACAGACGACCCACGGGAAGCCAAGCATGACACCAGCACAAAATGATCTCATCACCCTGAGCGGCAAGGGTACGCCGCTCGGCGCACTCCTGCGCCGCTACTGGCAGCCCATCGCATTGCTGGAGGAGCTGGAAGGGCCGCGGCCCGCCAAGGCCGTAAAGGTGCTGGGGCAGGACATGGTGCTGTTCCGCGACGAGCAGGGCCGCCTCGGCCTGCTCGATCGCGATTGCCCGCATCGCGGCGCCGATCTCGCCTTCGGGCGGCTGGAAGATGGCGGCCTGCGCTGCCTGTTCCATGGCTGGCTGTTCGATGTCGATGGCAACTGCATCCAGACCCCCGGCGAGCCGGCCGGCTCCAGCCTGTGCAGCCGCGTCAAGCAGCGCAGCTACCCGGTGGTCGAGCGTGCTGGTATGATCTTCGGCTTTCTGGGCGAGGGCGATGCGCCGGCCTTCCCCGGCCTGGATTGCTTCGCCGCGCCGGACAGCCATGTCTTTGCCTTCAAAGGCTATCTGGATTGCAACTGGCTGCAGGCGCTGGAGGTCGGTGTCGACCCGGCTCATGCCAGCTTCCTCCACCGTTTCTTCGAGGACGAGGAGGCGGACGCTTATGGCAAGCAGTTCCGCGGCCGCTCGGCAGACAGCGACCTCACCATGATCCAGGTGCTGCGCGAGTTCGAAAACCCGGACATCACGATTACCAAGACGGATATCGGCTTCCGCCTCACCGCCTTGCGCTCGCTGCCCGAGGGCAAGACGCATGTGCGCATCACCAACCTGTTCTTTCCGCAGGCCTTCGTCATCCCGCTTTCGGAGACGATGACGATCACGCAATGGCATGTGCCGATCGATGATCACAGTTGCTACTGGTACGCCGCCTTCACCAGCTTCACCGATGCGGTGAACAAGGAAGAGATGCGCCGGCAGCGGCTCACGCTTTATGAGCTGCCGGACTACAAGCCCCGCCTCAATCGCCAGAACGACTATGGCTATGACGTGGTGGAGCAGCGCAGCCGCACCTATACGGGCATGGGCGAGGACATCAACGTGCACGACCAGTGGGCGGTGGAGTCCATGGGCCGCATCCAGGATCGCACCCGCGAGCATCTCGGCACCACGGACAAGGGTATCGTCGCCTATCGCACCATGCTCATCCGCGAGATCGGCAAGCTGCAGAAGGGCGAGCGCCCCCTGCTCGATCTGACAGCGGAGGAAGCGCAGCAGGTGCGTGATCCGGGCACCGTGGATGGCGTCGCACCCGCCGGAGCGGATTTGGAGGCCTACTGGCGTGAGGTGGACCGCCGCCGCCGCGATGCCGCACCCTGGGCCTCCCAGCCGGCTCCTGTTTCCGCAGAATGAGCGACTTCATCGCCACCCACGGCCTGTGGAGCGACGAGGCCCGTCGCCAGGCCGCCGATGTCCTCAGGCGCGTTGAAGCCGACGGGATCAACACCGTCCGTCTCGTCTTTGCAGACATGCACGGGATCACCCGCGGCAAGACATTGCTCGCCGGTTCGCTCGCAGGCGCCTTCGAGGATGGCTGCGCGATCACCTCGACGCTGCTGCTCAAGGATACCTCGCACCGCACCGTCGTGCCGGTCTTCGCCGCCGGCGCCGGGATTGGCGATGCCGATCTGCAGGGCGGCGGCGATGTCATCATGGTGCCCGATCCGGCAACCTTCCGCGTTCTGCCCTGGGCACCCGGCACCGGCTGGATGCTGTGCGATCTCTATCATCATGATGGTCGCCCGGTCGTCGCCTCCACCCGCCGGCTTGCCCGCGCGGCGGTGGACCGGCTGGCGGCGCGCGGCTTTGAATATGTGAGCGGGCTCGAAGTGGAATTCTACCTCACCCGGCTGGAAGACGCGGCGCTCGCGCTGGGTGATGCCGGCCAGCCCGGCCGCCCCCCGCAGGTCTCGTTGCTCCATCAGGGCTATGCGTATCTCACCGAGCAGCGTTACGATCAGGTCGAGCCAATCGTCGAGATCCTGCGCGAAAACTGCCTCGCGCTCGGCCTGCCGCTGCATTCACTGGAAGTGGAGTTCGGCCCCAGCCAATGCGAGTTCGTCTTCAAGGCGGGCACCGGCATTGGCCCGGCGGACGACATGATTCTTTTCCGCAGCGCCGCCAAGCAGATCGCCCGGCGCCATGGCTATCATGTCAGCTTCATGTGTCGCCCCCAATTGCCCGAGGCGATGGCGAGCGGCTGGCATCTCCACCAGTCCTTGCGCAATATCCGCACCGGCGAGAACGCCTTCGCGCCCTCCGACGGGTCGGATGGCCTTTCCGGCGTTGGCCAGCAATTCCTCGCCGGGCTGCTCGCCGGCGCAGCTGGGGCCGCGCCCTTCTCCACCCCCACCATCAATGGCTACAAGCGCTACCGGCCCAACAGCCTTGCCCCCGATCGCGTGGCCTGGGCGGAGGACAATCGCGGCGCCATGCTGCGCGTGCTCGCCAGAGGCGCCGCCAAGCTGCGCCGTATCGAGAACCGCGTGGGCGAGCCGGCCGCCAATCCCTATCTCTACCTCGCCTCTCAGATGGTCACCGGCCTTGCCGGAATCGAGGACGGCATGGATCTGCCCCCGCCGGTGGACTCACCCTATGCTGCGCAGGTCGAAAAACTCCCCCAGACGCTCGACGCCGCGCTCGACCGGCTGGACACAGACCCCCTCCTGCGCGCCGCCTTCGGCAATGATTTCGTCGACCACTTCCTCCTCATCAAACGCGCCGAAGTCGCCCGCTACAACCAGACCGTGACGGACTGGGAACATCGCGAGTATTTCGACCTGTTTTGAGAGGGGGAAGCGGATCGACGGGACGGTATCCCTGCCGTCTATGCGTGAAACAGGCCGCCTGAAAAGCGTTCCTCGCAATGCACGTCCGGGTTTGCGAAACAAACCAAAAGGCGGAAACAGCTGGGTTCCCGCAGGAATGGTCTCTTGCCGATCTTCACCGTTCGTGCCGAGTAGAATCCGAGTATCGGCGCAGGCGCGTATCGAAGCATCGCAGAGCAGGGGCTGGTCCTTTGATACCTCGCTTCGACAGGCTCAGCCGCTACTCAGGCCCCCGGAATGCCGTCACTATGTTTGCCGTGTCCGATCAGCCCGCTTTTAAGCGTTCATGGGGAGCGGCGCCCGGCAAGTTTGAGATGGTTAAAGGACCTCACTGAACCGTCGGCTGATGCTTGATAACATGATGCAAAATGGGCAGGTAACCTTGGTCATCTAAAAGCCCGCTAGAACTGCCGATGATGGTTGGGGCGCTACATCGGGGGCATCTGGCCGTCCAACGCCTCACTCGATTCTGCTTCTCGGGAACAGTCCATTCATCAAGCCATTCACGGACTTCGCTTACATCAAATGTTGCGCAGCAGGAGAAGCAGCCAGCGTATTTGCTCGCTTCGACCTCGCGGCGGTTGCCAACGCTGTGTGCGACTGCTTCCGCCACAAGTTTTGCATCTGCGCTCTGCTTCATCGGAATACCATCGCGGAAATGACGAACGTCAGCAATGCCGTCGTTTCTGGACAGGCGGGTCTCCCGCCATACTTCTAATGAGGCGGCATCCGCCCGTCTCCTCCCATTCACCGGCCAAGCCGCAGCCCGCCAAAAAATGTGAACACCTCGGTGCAGATTGCGAACCCGGCTTGTGGGCACCGGGCGGCTCCTTATCCTGCCTTCTCATGCCGGAGCGCTCATCCGGCCGCATGATGAGGAACTGCCGATGCTGCCGCCGCGAACGCAAGGAAACTGGAGCACCATAGCGCTGGTCTATCTCATCGGCCTGATGAGCATGGCGCTGGTCGGCATTCTCTCTCCGCTGGCGCTGCGCATTACCGAGGCGATGGATGCGCCCGCTGCCGCGATTGGCCTCACCATTGCGCTCTTCTCCCTGCCCGCGACGATCGTGGCGACGGTGGGCGGCGGCATTGTCGATCGCCTTGGTCCGCGCCTGGTGCTGCTGCTCACCTCGCCGGTCTTCGTGCTGGCGGACGTAATCCTGTGGTTCGCGCAGGATATCTGGCTGTTCAACCTGGGCGTGCTGATGGCAGGCGTGGGATATCTCGGCATCCTGAACGGCGGCGCGGCGATGCTGATGGGCTCGCTGGAGGGCGGCACGCGCACCCGTGCGCTCACCTTGTGGTCTACTTATGCGCCGACCGGCTTTTCGCTCGGGCTGCTGATGGCAGCGCCATTCACCACCAGTGACAGCTGGCGGCTGGCGATTGCCTTCCACGGCGCGATCATGCTCGGATGCACTGCGCTGGCCTTCATCCTCCCGCATGTCGCGGCAATCCGCAAGGAAGGGCAGAATGGGCGTGAGAAGCTGGCTGCCCTGTTTGCCGGCCTGCGCCGTCCGCCGATTCTGATGCTCGGCTTTGCCATGGCGATGCCGGCGATGATCTCCTACGGCACCAGCCTTGCCGCGCCGACTTATCTGGCAAAGGTGCATGGCGTCTCGCTTGCCGCGTCTGCGAGCATCGTGGCCATTGCCAAGATCGCCGCGGTGCTGCTCGGCGGCACGATTACCGGTGCGCTGCTCTCGCGGGATTTCCCGATGCGGCGGCTGCTCGGCATCGTCGTGGTCATCGGTATCGTCGCGCAGATCGCTTTGTTCCTGCCGTCCAGCCCGATGATCATCGCCATTGCAGGATTGATGGCTTGGCTATTTACTTATGGCGCCGCCACCGGAATCTGCATGGCGACTATGCCGGCGCTCGCGACCGGAACGGTCGGCGGCGGTACAGTGGCAGGTTCGGTCAACCAGTTCGTGTCGCTGGCCTCGTTCCTCACCCCCACCGTCTATTTCGCGCTGACGCACTGGTCAGGCTATGTCGGCGTCGCGATCGTCGGCCTGCTGGTCTGCTTCATTGCGTTGCCCCGCGTACCGACGGCGCCCAAAGCGGCCGCGTCGGCGGCTTGATCAGACCGCCGTGTCGCCGCCGTCCACCGGCAGGATGGCCCCGGTGAGATAACTGGCGGCGGGTGACGCGAGGAAGCAGACCAGCGCCGCGGCCTCCTGCGCTGAACCATGCCGCCGCAGTGGAATCCGCGCCTCGATCTGCGCGCGCTCATCGGCGGCATTTTCCCGCGTGGTCCAGTATGCGTCAGTCAGCGGTGTATCGAGCCAGCCTGGCAGCACCGCATTCACGCGGATGCCGTCCGGCCCCAGTTCGGCAGCCAGGCTGCGCACCAGCCCCGCAACACCGGCCTTGGTTGCCTGATAGCCATGGGTGAAGGGTTGCCCGCGCAGTGTCGCGGTGGATGAGAGCAGGGTGATGCTCGCATTGGCCGATTGGCGCAGCTCCGAAAGCGCCGCTTGCACCGCGAGGAAAGGCAGGCGCAGGTTGATCGCTGCCGCCCGGTCCCACATCGCCGCGGTCCAGCGTTCGATGGGTGCACTCTCCATGGCGCTGGCGGCGATCACCAGCGCATCGAGCGTGGGGAGGTGGGCGAGCGCTTGCGCGACGGCGTAGGCTGGAGCCTCAGGGTCGGCGAGGTCGATGGCGACGTAGGGATAGACACCGTCAGGCGCCGCTCCTTCATCCGCCAGCGCCACCTGATGTCCAGCCCGCGCAAATTCCCCTGCAATCGTGCCGCCCAGTCCGCGCGTGCCGCCGATGATCATCATGCCCGCCATATCTGCGCACTCCCGCAACCGAAAGGCGCAGCCAAGCACGGCCGCGCGGTGCCGCCCATGGCCGGATCGGCAACGGGGGAGGCATCAAAAAGCAACTCTCGGCAACGCCCCGCGCGCGTAAAAGAGCAAATATGACCCAAGCCCTCTCCGCAGGGGCGTCCACGCCCGCATTCGACCGCGCCGATCCGCGCGCCGTGCGGCGTGCGATCCGCGCGGGGGCATTCACCGATTTCACCAACCACGTCGCGCGCGACTTCATGCAGGGCAATCTTGTCGCCGTCCCGGCGGCCTATGCGGAGGATTTCGAGGCCTATTGCCGCGCCAACGCCCAAGCGCTGCCGATCCTCGGCCGCAGCGAGCCGGGCGTCCGTGCGATCCCCGCGCTCGCCGACGATCTCGACATCGCCCGCGATACCGGCGGCTATATGGTGTTCCGCGATGGCGAGTTGGTCGAGACCCCGCGCGATGCCTCTGCCGTCTGGGCGGACGATCTCGTCGCCTTCGTGCTTGGCTGCTCCTTCTCCTTCGAAGCCATTCTTCAGCGCGCCGGCGTGCGTCTGCGCCACCTCGATGAGGGCAATGTCTCGGCCATGTACGAGACGGCTCGCGAGACGACCCCCGTCGGCCCGTTCGGTGGGAAGCTCATTGTCTCCATGCGCGTGCTCAGCCCCGCCGATGCCATCCGCGCGACGCTGCTCAGCGCCCGCTATCCGCAATTCCATGGCGCGCCGGTTTCGCTCGGTCTGCCTGGCGATCTGGGGATCGCCGATCTTTCGCACAGCTATGGCGGCCACGGCCTCACGACCCTGAACCCCGGCGAGTTGCCGGTCTTCTGGGCGTGCGGCGCGACGGGCCAGAATGCCGTGCGCAACGCCCGTCTGCCGCTCTGCATCACGCACCACAAGGCGCACATGGTCGTCACAGACCTGCCGCTCCCCAAGGACTGACCCTCATGAACATCGATCAGATCGTCTCCGATTATTACGAAAACGGCTATGTCGTCCTGCCCGGCCTGCTGGCGGGTCCGGTGCTGGACAATCTGCGCGCGCTCACCGACCGCGTCGCCGCCAAGGCGGAGACGGTGGAGGCCGATGACGCCTGGTTCGATTTCGACACGGACGTTCAGGGCAACCGCACCATCCAGCGGATCAAGAAGCCCAACCGCATCGACCCCTATTATGCCGAGCAGGCGGGCAATGCGGATATTCTGGCGGTCCTCACCCGCATCATCGGCGCGAACGTGCGCCTCTCGCACACCAAGATCAACATGAAGTCCGCCAATGGCGGCGCCGCGCTGGAGTGGCACCAGGACTGGGCCTTCGCGCCGCACACCAACATGTCGACCTGCGTCGCCTCGGTGATGCTGGATGGCGCCAATGCCTCCAACGGCGCGATGCAAGTCATCCCCGGCAGCCACAAGGGGCCGCTGCTCGATCATCATGACGAGGAGGGCTATTTCTGCGGCGCGGTCGATCCAGCGGCCTTCGACATGACGAAGGCTGTATTGCTGGAAGGTCCGCCCGGAACCGTCAGCTTCCATCATCCGATGACGCTGCACGGCTCGAGCGTGAATCGCTCGGGCGATCCGCGCCGCATCCTCTTCTATGAATATGCCGCCAGCGATGCCTTCCCGCTCTTCTACAAGGTGGATTGGGACGAGTATGAATCGCGCCTCGTCTGCGGCCCCTCGACGCGAGAAGTGCGCTTCGAGCAGAATTATGTGCGCCTGCCCTTCCCTTCGCGCGCGGGCAGCTCGATCTACAAGATTCAGGCCGGCTCGAAGCGCAAATTCTTCGCGGACGCGCAGTGATGGCGGGCAGAACCCCCATCGCTTTCGTCACCGGTGCCAGTGCGGGCACGGGGCGGGAGATCGCGCTGGCGCTGGGCGCGCAGGGCTATGATGTCGCGATGGTCGCGCGGCGCACCGCCGCCATGGAGGAAGTCGCCGAGCAGATCCGCGCGAATGGCCGCCGAGCGCTGGTGCTGACCGCAGACGTGCGCGATGCGCCCGCGCTGGAGGCCGCTCTCGATAGCTTCCTAGGCTGGTCGCAAGGCGTAGTGGACGTCATCGTCAATGCCGCCGGCCACACCGGCCCGCTGTCACCGCCCATCGGCGAGTTTGGCATCGAAGAGTTCGACAGCACCATCGCCACCAATTTGCGGGCACCGTTCATCGTCATGAGCCGCCTGCTGCCGGTGATGCGCGCAGCAGGGCATGGGCGCATCGTCAATATCGGCGGCAATCACGGCATGCGCGGCCGGGCCGGCCGCTCCAGCTACTCCGCCTCCAAATGGGGCCTGCGCGGCCTCACCCGCAGCGCCGCGCTGGAGGCCGGGCCCGATGGCGTCACGGTCAATTATATCGCCCCCGGCCCCATCGCCGTACCGCGCATGAAGGCCAATTGGCGCGCCATGGCAGAGCTGAAAGGCCTTTCCGAAGAAGAGGCCCTGCGCGCCTATGTGGCGGACATGGGCATCCCCCTTAACCGCCCGAGCGAAATGGCGGACGTCGTCGCCATGGTGCTTTACCTCGTCGGCGACGGCGGCCGCAACGTGACCGGTCAGGAACTGGTCGTGGACGGAGGCGCGACGCTTTGAGGCTTGGACCATCCGATCAATCGATGATGCAGTGAGTCCAGTTTATCGATCATCCCGGCAGCGCTTTTGCAAGACTGAGTTCCAAACCGGACTGGACGCCCCGCCGTTCGTCCTGAGTAGCAGCTGAGCTTGTCGAAGCGGCGTATCGAAGGACCGCTACGTGCGCTGCGATGCTTCAATACGGCTCCTCGATACGCACCTGCGGCGCTGCTCAGACCCTACTCAGCACGAACGGGGAAGAACGGCAAAGAGCGCTCCCAACGACTTTTAGTGATAGCGCTAGCGTTCCGCGAGACCCAATAGCGGACAACCGGTCAGGCAAGGATTTGTCCGCGTCGGGCCAACCCCGTTGCCCCACCAGCACCTCCCCGGTGCCACAATCCCCCCGCGACACTATCCCGCAACAGGTTAGAACGGCAGGATGCACAAGGAGTGACTCCGCCGATGATGACCCGCCCCCTGCGCCCTGCGCGCTCGCACCGATTAGATCGATTGGCCCGCCTTGCGCTGTGGTCCGTACTGCCTCTGGTGGCGCTGGCCGGGCCGGCAATGGGACAGGAGGCTGCGCCCGCGCCTGAACACACGGCGCAGCACACTGCCAGCCCGGTTGATCTGGGCGATATCGATGGCGATGGCGGCGTTTCAGCTTTCTATCAATGGACCGGCGAAATCCCCGCACCTGGCCAGATGCTGCGGCAAGAGCCGTTGCCGGCGGACCGCAGGCAGCCGGAAAGCGGCCAAGCACTGCGCATTCTCTATTCCTCTACCAGCGGCGTGGGAGATCAAGGGCCGATCGTCGTTTCGGGCATGCTATTCCTGCCCAAGGGAAGCGCACCGAAGGGCGGTTGGCCGCTCGTCTCGTGGGCGCATGGCACGACCGGTTTTGCCGATGTCTGCGCGCCCTCGTGGAATGGCACGTCGCTGCGCGATCAGGGCTATCTGCAGCGCTGGCTGGAGGCGGGCTTTGCCGTCGTCGCGACCGACTATGAAGGGTTGGGGGCAGATGGCGTCCATCCCTATCTCATCTGGCGATCCGAAGGGCATGCCGTGCTGGACGCCGCCCGCGCCGCCTCCGCCGCTTATCCCGCTGTGCTGTCGCGCCGTGTGGTACTCGTCGGTCAGTCGCAAGGTTCGGGCGCGGCGATTGGCTCTGCCTATCTGGCAAAGAGCTATGCGCCACAGCTAGACCTGCTCGGCACCGTCGCGACCGGCCTCGTCATGACCTTCGATACGCCGGAGGCCGCCGGGCAGGCCGCAAAGGGCGAGAAGATGACCGATCCCCGTGCGATGGACCCGGGCTTTGCCATGCTGCGCATCGCCGGCACAGATCGCGCGCTCAATCCCGATCTTGATCCGGCCGATTTCGTCACGTCCGCGGGCTATCCGCTGCTGCGCCTTTCGCGGCACGGCTGCCTGCGCGACCTGATGGCCAAGGCGGAGGAGATGGGGCTCAAGGACGGGCAGACGGTCTTCACAGCGGATCTCGCGCCGCTCGACAGCAAGATGGACGCCGCCTTCGCCTTTACCGATGGGCGCATCCCCGGCCCGCTGTTCGTCGGCACCGGCCTTGCCGACGACATGGCCGGCACGCAGGGACAGTATAACGCCGTGCGCGCCATGTGCGCGGCGGGGACGCAGGTCCATTGGCACACCTATCCGGGTGAGGACCACAGCACCGCCGTCACGGTTTCGGCTGCCGACTCGATCCCCTTCGCGCAGAATCTGCTCAAGGGCCATGTGCCAGCCTCTAACTGCGCAAGCATCCAGCACCCCGGGCCAGTCCAGCAGCGCAAAGGCGCTTATATCGACTGAGCGGCGGGCGACTTCATAAGCCCTTTTTCCGGCGCGCGAGCGCGCTTTTGCGCGTGATTACTGCGCGCGCAATTCCGCGTAACTCCTACCCTTCGCCCCCTCCAGTCAAGGAGAGGCGTTGGGAAGGACAGTCGCGCGCCGGAACCGCCTCGGCTATACATCGCGTCCCGCCATTTCTGCCAAGCAGGCGCCCAGGGCCTACGCCGATCAAGTCGGCCCACGACTTTCGCGCATAACAAAGCAGAACGGCGGAAGCATCGCTGCTCCCGCCGTCCGCGCGACCCGAAGGACTATTTGCCCTTCGTCTCAAATCCTGTCGTCAGTAGCGATACTGGAACGTCAGACCCACCGTGCGCGGGCGGTAGGTCTGGTTGTAGTAGAGCGGCGAGCCTACCGAGTCGTGATTGCGTGCCAGCAGGTCGTTCGAGTTCAGCAGATTGTCGACGAAGACGGAAAGGTCCACGCCGCTGAACCGCGCGCCGGCACGGGCCGAGACGAAGTTGCGGCCGGGCAGTTCGGTCAGGCCGGCATCATAGCCATAGGTGCCTGGCACCGCGCCGCGGAAAGTGTGGCTGGCGAAGGAATATTCGCCACGCACATAGCCGTCCACACCTGCGCTGAGCTCCCGTTCGTAGCTGCCATAGACGCGGCCGGTCCAGGCCGGTCCGCCGATGTGCTGCCCGTCGGCCTTGAGCACCAGCCCATTGCCGCCGAGCACGTCGCTGTCATAGGTCAGATCGACATAGGCCACGTTGCCGCCGATGTTCAGGCCGCGGGCCGCGCGCAAATCCAGCGAGAGTTCGCCGCCCTTACCCGTGGCGTTGCCGAGATTGTAGATGAAGGAGAAGGCGCAGGTCGGCAAACGCACGGACTGCTGGATGTTCTTCCACTTCATCACATAGGCACTGGCACCGATCTGGAGCGCACCGCCGAACAGCGAGTTCTTGGTGCCTGCCTGATAGGACCAGAGGTTATCCGACTCATAGGCTGTCGGGCTCTCGGTCAGGCCGAGCGTGGCAAGATCGCCCGTGCACAGGTCGCTGACGATCTTCGCCTGAGCACCACCGGGGCGGAAACCCTTGGTCGCCGAGGCATAGATCATGTTGTTGGGCGCGAACTTGTAGGAGATGCCGAAGTTCGGCGTCCACGCGTGTTCCTTCATGCTGGCCGTCGTGACGGTGCGCACGCCCCGTGAGGTCGGACCATCGGTGATGTTGGTGAAGTCGAAATCAACATGGCTGTAGCGGATCGCGGCGGTCAGCGTCAGCTTGTCGGTCGGCTTGAAGTCCAGGCTTGCGTAGCCGGCGATCTGTTCGTCCTTGGCATCGACCAGGTTCACATAGCTGTAGACGCCTTGATATTGCTGGAAGCCGTTCACCAGAACGCCAGGAATACGTCCAGAGCCAGTGTAGTTGGCGAATTCCTGTTTGCTCTTCGAGTAATAGACGCCGGCCGTCCAGTCGAGCAGCGCATTCTCATAGGACTGCAGACGCGCTTCCTGAACGAAGTTCTTCTGACGCATGTTCAGGTATACGCCCATGTTGTTCAGGTCCTTGTTGGCGTAGGTGCCGAAAGGACTGCCCGAGCGCAGGACCGAGAAATAAGTCGCGTAGTTCAGCGTCTGCTTCTGCTTGCGATCGAAGTAGGACGTGTTGGTGATCAGGTCGATATTGGGCGCAACTTCCCATTCGACCTTCAGGGCCGGTAGGTAGAAGGTGTCCGTGCTCGGCTCGAGGGCGTAGACGCCGCTGTGATAATCATTTTCTGCGGCCAGGCCGTAGCCTTCCCAGAAGTCATCGCGCGAGCGGGTGTGGACGCGCTGATAATAGAAGCTCGGGGTGATGGTGAGCGTCTCGGTCGGCTTCATGCCCAAAGCGGCACGGAAGACCGCTGCGTTGCCGGAATTGATGTCCTTGGCTTTCACCACGTCAGTGCCGTGCACGACCTGATCGATGTAGCCGCCCGTGTCCTGATACCAGCCGCTGAGGCGGAAGGCGACCTTGTCGCTGATCGGCGCTCCGAAAGCGAGACCGGCCTCGTAGCTGGGCGAGCCCTCCTGCGTGAAGGAAACCTGCGCGCGGCTGTAAATTTTAAGCGAGTCATAGTTCGGTTCCGGCGTGATGAAGCGCACCGCGCCACCCTGCGCACTTGCGCCAAACAGGGTGCCCTGCGGGCCGTACAAAACCTCGACACGGTCGAGATCGAAAATCCGAGGATAAGGGTTGCCGCCATAATAGCCAACGTTGCGGATCTGGATCGGCGTTTCGTCGATGTAGATCGCGGTGGTGGCAGAGCCGACGTCCGAGGAAAGACCGCGGATCGCGATGTTGCTGCCATTATTGGCGGTAGAACCGGCGCTCGACGTGAAGTTCAGCGCAGGAGTCAGGCGGGAGAGGTCGTCGATCGTGCGCACGCCCTGCTGGTCCATCAGCCGCTTGTCATAGCTGGTGATCGAGAGCGGAACCTCATTGATTGCCTGTTCGCGCCGCGTTGCGGTGACGACGATGACGCCCTGATCGTCAGCCGCATCCGCTGCGGCAGCATCGGTGGCGTCAGCAGCATGGGCCGTGCCGATGCATGTCGCCAGCGCAGCGACTGCGCAGGATATGGAAAGGGCACTGAATGTGCGCCCGCTTCGCGTCGACCCGATTTCGTTCTTGATGAGAGACATGACTCCGACCCCTTTTTCTCGATACTTGCGAGTAACCTCTCTTGCGCCACGCACCGTCCAGATGTCCTCGCGTGTAACCTCCCTGCTGTTGACCAGCATTTCTGGGCAACGCGTTCCCCGGCGCACGCACATCAAGACAAAGTTTTGCCCGCTGCACCATTGCAAGAAGCGAACCGACCTGTTGCTAAATGTGTAAGAGGAGCGCCCGGCGTTGTTGCAAGCGGCGTCGAGCGATCTCTTTTTTGCACCGCCTGGAGCGCCCAGGCGCTTTAGAGTGATGGCAGATCAAGGCCGTTGGGTTTTGGGTGAGCACAGGCAGAATGGGAAACCCGTCATGACACTGCGGACACTGCTGGCGGGACGCGTCCTTGTGGATGCGCAAGGCACGCTGCTCGGACCAAGTCGGATCAGCATAGGCACCGACGGACGGATCTTGACGGTCGAGCCGGTGCCCGCGGAGTCGTTAAGTCCGGAGGAGGCCGGGCGCCTGATCATTCCCGCACTGTCCAACGCGCATGATCATGGCAGAGGCCTTCGGACCCTCGCCTTTGGCGCGCCCGATCAATCTCTGGAAAGCTGGTTGCCCGACCTGCGCCGCCACCCTCGAGTCGATCCCTGGCTCAACGCTGTCGTGGCGCTCGGCAGGATCGCGTTGAGCGGTGTCGCCGCCGTCAACCATTGCCACAATACGCAGGACGGGCGCGCCTTGCTCGCTGAGGCGGAGGCTGTGTCGCGGGCCGCGCGCGATGTGGGAATCCGTGTCGGGTTTGGCTGGCCATTCTTTGACAGAAACCCCCAAGTCTACGGCGATCTGGGCCGTCTCGCCGCTTTCTATCCTGAAGAACAGCGCGCGGGAATTCTCGCTGCCGCTGATGGAATGCGAGATTGTACCACGAATTTCTCATGGTTCGAGCAGGCGAAGGCACTCGAGCACGACTATTTCACGCTTCAGTACCATCCGGTGGCGCCGCAATGGACAAAACCCGAGACGCTCGAGGCGATCGCCCGTGCATCAGCAGCGGATGGACGACGGGTGCACACACATATGTTGGAAACCGAGCTTCAACGGGATTGGTCGCGGGCCAATTGCCCGGGGGGTGTCGTGAGCTGGCTAGACAGCCTGGGCCTGCTCAATGAGCAGCTCACTGTCGCACATGCAATCTGGCTCGATGATCGCGACATCGCGCTACTCGCCGAACGCGGCGTCATCGTGAGCGTCAACCTTTCCTCCAATCTGCGTCTCCGGTCGGGCATGCCTCAGATCGGCCGTCTGCTCGATGCTGGCGTGCGTGTCGCGTTCGGGCTGGATGGCATGGCCCTGGACGACGACGAGGACATGCTTCGGGAGCTGAGGCTGGCATGGCATGTGGGCGCTCGCGAGACGAAGTGGGGCATGGGCCGCGACCCCGGCTCAATCCTGAAAGGCGTTTTCGACTGGGGGAGGCAGTCTATCCTCGGCGCTGCTTCGACGCCCGCCCATGCGGTCGCAGCAGGCCAGGATGCGGATCTTTTGATCCTTCGCTTCGGCGTTCTGGCAGCCGATTGCATCATGCCTGATCCCGATCCTGTCCGCCTTGTGCTCGGACGGGCCAGAGCCGAGCATGTCGAATGCCTGCTCATCGGCGGTCGCTCCGTCGTTCAGGGAGGGCAATGCACCGGGATCGATCTGCGCGCACTAGAAGCGCGCCTCGTCGAGGAAGCGCGAGACGCCTTCGCCCGGTCACCGGCGTCTGAGCGAGACATCGCGCAGGCAAAGTCGGCCATAGGGCGCTACTATTGCTGCGAATAGATACGTCGATGCTGGTTCAAGCGAGCCCTGCGGCAGCTTCCGAGGCGCAACAGGACGCTCGTCAATTATAGCTCACCGTAACGGCAAAGCTGCCGGCGTAATCTCCCGAGGCTGTGCTACTCGGCACCGTGAGAGTGCCCCCTACGCCCAACGTGAGGGAGCCCGATGTATTCAGCGTCTGTGCGCCGCTGGCGGATGGCGAAAGTGTGACACTGAGCGTGCCCCCGCCGCTCCCGCTCATTGTCAGGCTGCCCGGCGTTGTGACCGTGATTGCCGTGCTTGCCTGTCCGCCAATAGAAAACTGCGCGCGACCGCTGGTGAGGCCGGGAAGCAGGACGGGGCTTCCCGTTCCGATGGACCGGGCGCCATTCACGTTGCTGATCGAAACAGTGCCGCTGCCGCTCGCAGGCGGCCGGATCGCGCCGAACGCCAGATCGCTGCTCTTGGTGAGGGTCAGCGACTTGCGAATGGTCGCGATTGCGTTTCGGGAAAGCGAGGATGCGGAGGGGATTGTCGGCGATTTCGCGACGCCCACGCCCCATGAGGCTGACGCGCTCGTACTGGTAGAGGCATTATCGCCAAGAATCGGCAGGGTCATTCCAACGAGGAAGGTGCGGCTGCTCGTTGAGGAGAAGCCGGTGAGGGGAAAGGTGATCGAGCCATCGGGATTCGTGGTGACAGCCCCCACCGTTCCAGTGCCGGAAGCCACAATGAAGTTTTTGACTGCCTGAGCCCGGCCACTGATCGTCGTCAGCGAAAAGAGGCGGACGAGCGCCGTCGCGCTCGTGCACGCGCTGCCGCCCGAGCACCGGATGGTAACGGTCGCGGCCGACTTGGTCCCCGAAGCGATATTTCCGCCGCTGCCCGCCGCCGAGGAGACCGCGCCGCTCGTCGTCATGGCGAAGTCGGTGTTGCCGCTCGTCGCCGCAGCGACGTTGCCGAAGTTCGGCGTGTTCGTTGTGATAGTGTTGACTGTGAAGGACTGGGCCAACGCCGGCCCTTGTGGAAGCGCCACCCAGAGCATTGCCGCACAAGTCGCTGCCAGTGTGCGCAGCCGCCGCACCGGCGCCGGCTGCCTGGTGGGCCAAGCGCTGCGCGCCGCCCCAGATGCGGTCGCATGTCTCAATGCCTTGTCCCTTCGAAAATGACGGTTGCGTTCGCGTCCGGAGCCATGCCTCCCGCTTCCGGAATGGTGACGGAGACCGGCGCGGCCATGGCCATGCCCAGCCGCCCGGCCTGCTCGCGATCGAGTTGCAGATCATAGGTGCCAGGAGGCAGGCTCTCGAAATAAATGCTGCCGTCGAACTCGGAAACCGCCTCCTTCCGCATACCATCCTTGCCCACAAGCGCAGCGCGCACGGACGACAGGCCAACAAGCTTGCCAGTCGGTTGCCGCAAGACGATATGAACAAGCGCTTCCCCTACAGGCTTGAACGGATAAGCCAGCACCGCCACCTTGCCCCGGACGGGCGCAAATTCCACAATTTGGGGCGGGACGGCGACATAGGGCAAATCCACATCATCCAACCCAATCGTGACTCGGGCGGAGGGGCCATATCCCAGGCCCGTCACCAGCGCTCGGCCGTTCCCGTCGGTGACCTCCTCCCTGGTCCCGCCTTTCAGCTTGAGCCCGGATACAGGCAATTCGCCCGGATCTCGTCGGCCGTTGCCATCGGAATCGAAGAAACTTTCGAACGCCAGATTCCCACCCGATGCCGCTCCGGAGCGCCGCACAGCATAGCGCCCGCTCAACGGATTGGGTGCCAGACTGAAGCTTAGCTGGATGCCGACGCTCCAGTCCCCTCGGGGTCTGGAATAATCCGCGCTGAAGGTAAGATCGGCTATCGGCAAGCGGACACTCAATCCCGCTTCCGCCGTCGTATCCCAGGTCGTTACAAATGATTGTCCGGCCGCGAGCCGCAGGGAGGAGCCTTCTCCCACGCTTCGGTCGACAGCCAGGTTGAAGGATCGGGCCTGAAGAGAGGGCTGCACATCATAGTCAAAGCCGCCCCGAACTTGCCATTCATAGCCCGGATTGAAAGAAGCCGAGACATTTCCGGTCAATCGGTTTTGAGCCCCTGGCCCGGTCACGCGGTTATAATCCCAGCTGGCCGAGACCAGCGCACGGGCAACGGGAAGCGACATGTTCAATGTCCCATACACGGCGCTCTGTCCGTCCACATAGGCGTCTTGACCGATCCGCAAGGCCACCGGAATGATCGAGCGGTTTCCGGCCTTCAAGCCAAAGTCGAAAGTTGCTTCGGTTCCAGATCGCAGAGCGCGCCCGTCACCACCATGGGGGGCGGCGTCATCGACAAAGCCATTTCGGAATTCGGCGCGTCGTATCGTCGATGCGATCCCGAACGGCTTCCCCGCGACGCCCACAACAGCAGCATATCCGCTCAGACTGTCTCGCGCTGCATCGCCCTGAACAGCCAGGCCGAATACCGAACCTCGCACGCCGGCCGAGAGGAGGAAGCGCGCGGCATCCTGCGTGGACGAATAGCGCGCGAGACCGACCGCGCCTGTCCAGCTTTCGGAAAAGCCGTACAGCACATTCAGCGTACCGACGAGCAGCCCAGCGCCCACGGATGGCTCCTGCGAGCCCTCGAAGCCAACGAGGGTCTTGCCCTGCTCGCCAATGCCAAAGTCGATAATCAGTTCTCCGGGAGCGGCCTGTCCACTGCCGACGGAAATGACCCGGGTGGTCTCAGTGCGGCTACCATTGGGGCCATAATCCACAATCCGGATGACGTTGAGGCCACGAACCAGGGGGACATCGTCGAATTCATAGCGTCCTTCGACCGCCGTCGACTGCGCACCGCTCAGAATGTCGTTCACATAGATCTGGACGTCATGCCCACGCGGGAGTTCGCCGCGAATATCGACACGTTCGAAGATGCTCGCCTGCTCCAAAGGCCGGGTTGAAAACGCAAAGCCACGCGCGGCAACACTTCTGGGGCCCAGTGCGAGGGCCGGCAGGAATGTATCGCCCAAGGAAGCACTGGTCGCCTGCAGGGGGCCCAGCAAGCCACCCTTCGGCTCACGCCGCTCAAGAAGCAACCGCGCCAGAGCTGGCTTCCCACGATCGTCGGACGCGAGATAACCTTGAAATCCGGCGTTCAAGAATGCGGCCGAAGCCCGCACGTCGAACCGCCTTTGAAAGGGTTGCCCCCGCGTATCGGAACCCACATCCGTGGTTACATCGAAGGCGGGAAAAGACAGCATGCCAGCTGGCGCCGCCACCGAAAGAACCGGCTCCAGGACAGCGCCAGAACGTGCGATGTTATTTCCCTGCGCCATCCGCTCAGCCCGCATCTGAACGGGCAGCTTCTCTCGGGCCTCCAGATTGAGCGTCAATTCCGACACATCCAATGTCATTCGCACCGGGAGCAGCCGTTCCATCAGGGAAACGGTCAGGTAGATGTCGCCGCTGTCTTGCAGCGCGTCACCCGGCTTCAGAATGATGCGCGCCGTGCCCGCCCGCGCCTCACCCAACGCAATATCAAGGAAGATGGACTGGCGAGCCTGGCCCACCTGCCCCGTCAATCTCCCATCTGCCGGTGAAACCTGAACATCCAGATCGAGAAGGCGCGTCAGCGCGCCGACGGGGATGAGAACGATATCGTCGCCCACCTGAAGTGCGGGAAGCGCATCCGATAAAGATGCCCGGTCAAGGACAACCTCAAGCAGCAAAAGTTGATTATCGTCAGCGGCCAGTTCGCCGCTGTCCGCCCAAAGAGGAGTAGGCTGAGCAGTGGCGATCATGAGCATCAGTCCAATCCACAGGCTACGGCAAGGAGATCTGGCTCTGCGCAAGTATCTTCCCCGGAGCTGTGTCTTGGTCGGTGAACACGACGCTGATTTGCTCGCCTCGCTGCGGATGAGAGCGCAGAGCGATCTTCACCTGTCGCCGCTCTATCTCAGGATAGACACCGATCCCGCGCACGACACCTAAGGGTTCGTCCTCACGGCGCGCCTTCGCCTTCCGGATTTCGATATCGCCGAAAAGGGAGTTCGGCCCACGCCTCACAAGATCAAAAGTGACGACCGGCGTAGGGCTGTTCAGCTCAGACCCCGGCCCAGGGCTCTCCATCGTGAACCGTGTGTTTTCGATCGCGGCCTCAACCTGGGGCGTGCCGATGCGCACGATCACAGGGATGGAAATCCCAAGAACAGATGCGATGCGGAACGAAACAGCACCGGGCTCAGCATTCGCAGCCTGATCGGCGGTTAGGCCCGTGTCAGGTGGCGGCACCGCCGTCACCGTCAGATGCGTGCGATATTCGCCGGCGGGCCAGTCGCCGGTGCCACCTGCACGAAGACGGATTGTCTGCCCCGTCCCCGGCTTGAGCAGCACGCGTCTGGGCGTCACCAGCATCATGGAACGCGCGGATTGAAGCTTGGCACTGAGGTCTCTCACCTCCGGCGCGCCGTCTGCTTCATCCGTCGGGCGGATCTGGCCGGTGGGCAACATGACCCGGTCGACAAAGCTGATGTCATATACCCCGGCGGCGGTGCCCTGGTTGAAGAGGAATATGCTCGCCGTCCGCCCCAGCCTATCAAAGGTGATCCGCTTTGGATTGATGTTGAGGCTGGCGCTCCCGCCGGCCTGCTCTGTCGTCGCAGGCTGGGCAGAAGAGGAAGTGCAAAAAGCGGATGGGAAGGCGCCAGCGACCAACGCGATAGCGATAGCGATGCTCTTGCGTTGGTTCGCAGATCGCGTGAGACGCTTCACGACGCCTGGGAGAGTCATCACCGGCGTCTCTCGCTCATTCATATTGCGCCAGGACCAGCAAAGGCCCGCCGTCGGGCCCGTAGCTGTCGCGCAGCGCTTTCAAAAGAAATGGAGGAACAGACAGAAGGCCATCGCCGCTCAGCCGGCCCATGAGGACATCCTCGAATCCCGAGGGACCGGCTTCAAAGGACGGGAAATTATCATCGCTCAGCGTCGCAATCGGTGCCCTAAGCGAACCCCCTGCGCCTGGCTGGACGAATGCTTGCGAGACCAGGAGAGAAAACGTCTGGTTGCTGCCCCCGGCGATTTGAATAGGAGCGGCCATGGAAAGCCCGGCGTTTTGGTCGCTCTCGTTTGACTGCGGCCCTGGCGACAAGATCATGACCCGGAGGCTCGACTGAAGAACCAGCACCGGCTGCAGGACAATGTCCTTCGCCGATTGCGTAATCGAAGCCGGCTCCACGATCGAAACCTGGCCTTTCGCGGTCGCTTCCGCTGCGTTCACCTGTGAGGCTGCAAGCGCCGCGCAAAGGCACAGCGCTCCCAGCGCAGGAGCGGTCGCCAGCAACAGGCGCGCTCCCATCCGGATGGATGATGAGACCGTCACGAGACGCTCCTGTCACAGGTCAGTTGTAGGCGACGGTCGCCGTGAAGGTGCCCGAGTAATTGCCAGAGGCCTGCGTATTGGGCAGGGAGAAGCTACCGCCGACGCCGAAGGTCGCGGTGCCAGCCGTGCCGATGGAGCTGGACAATGTGCCTGTTGCGGCACTCGGCGTCAGCGTGACGGTGATCGTGCCGCCGGGCGTACCGGTCATGGAGAAGCTGGCGGGCACCGAAATCGAGAAGGTCTGCCCCCCTTCACCCGAGACCGTATAGGCTGCGCGTGACGTCGTGCCGCCAGCGGCAACGGCATCGCCGGAACCAGACAGGCTGCGATTGCCCGTCGAGGCATCGACAGTGACCGTGTTGGTCCCTGCTACCGAGGGTTTCACGATAGTGCCGAACGCAAGGTCGCTGGTTTTTGCGATCGAGATCGGCTGAACGATCCGGGCTGTACCCGTGGTCGACACAGATGCTGAGGATTGAGCGTAGCTTGCCGCCGGGATGGAACCCAGAAGCGCAATTGTCGCGATAGACTTCAAGTTCACGAACATGACGATGTCTTTCTTTTACTTGATATGCACATGAATTTAATCGGAAAATATCAGACCCCACCCGCCTTGGAGGCCCTCGGGCGGCAGCGTTTCGCGGGTCTTGGGATTACAAGCGGGTGCATCTGGCGAGCCAGTCGCAAGCAACTGGATCACGTGATGATCGGTAAGGGTGCTTGCTGACCGTCGCCAAAGACGGGCCGTTGCCCGATGAGGGCGGAAAGGATCTGGAAGGCGCGAGGACGACAGGTCCACAATAGTTCTCCGTTTCGGTAACCCCGCTATCCCTGTGAGGGACCGGAGGCTTTGCGTCCCATCGTCGCCGATGGTTTGCCGTTTCGACCGAGAATCTCGGGCGCTATTAGGTAAATTTTGATTTAACTATTATACGCTACACAGTCAACGCCTATGTGGTGAACGACCAGATGGAGAATTGTGCGACTACTCCCATGTTGAACCGCCGATCGAGCAGCCCGATTAGGAGAGCGTTTGTTTTCAATGAAATAAACGCGAGGTTTGGATCATCAGAGCCTAAGCAACACGCCAAGAACTTCGCGGACTGAAGCGAACCGACGATGCGGTTAGCTCGCGCCAAACCGAATTCCATGAGGATGTATTTCGTTGCCGTCGCTATGATCCCGACGAATTACACATCCGGGCTAAATGCCAAGGCCCGCCTCGCGAAAAGCGCCGCTTGGGCTCCTCTCCCCTCGCTTCGCTTGTCAGGGCGTGGAGCGCGCGACGCGGCCAAGCGTCGGCCGTCATCGAAGCGCTTCTGCGGTGGGGCGCTGCCTCAGGATGTCGGCGCAATGCCGGAGAGCAACGAAAGGCAGGCTTGAAAAGGTCTTCGTGCTACCGACCCACCGCTATGTCAGAGCAACCGCCTCAACCGGCAGAGCGCACGAAGTTCTGGCTGATCTGCTGGCCGGACCGGGCCAGTCTGCGCACCTCGGGCAGCCGAGACGCTTCATATCGCATGAGCGCGGCATTCGGGTCGGTCCGCAAGGCCGCCGGGTCGAGGCAGCGCGCGAGGGTGAGAGCATCTTGCGCGGCGGTTGCAAAGCCATTGCCCGTCATCGGCGTGCAGACATGGGCAGCGTCGCCAACCAGACACATGCGGCCGGCGACGAGCCGATCGGGATAATATTCCACGACCGGTGTGCCGAGCACCGCTTTGCGGGCGATGCATTCCAGGATCGCGTCGCGCCAAGGCGATGGCCAGTGCCGGCGCGCCAAGGCGGCCAGCTCGTCGAACAGCGCATCCGGCATGTCATTGGGGCGCAGCGAATGCCGCACCAGCGGGCCCTCGACCGCCCCTGTGCTGCGGAGGATTGCGTTATGTCCGGCGTCGTACCAGCCCCAGCCGACCCGGCGGTGGCCCCGCTCCGGACTGCCATCGGCGGCTGTCAGCGGAAAGCCGAGAAGCACATAGGGCCCGGATTCGAGAAACTCCAGATTGGGCGGATAGCGGACAGACAACGCCGACTCTTCGGCAAAGCCGACCCAGGCCAGATACTCCGCGAAGACGGCATCCGGGCGCTCCGGACTGACCTGCCGCCGCACGACGCTCTGATAGCCGTCCGCGCCGACCAGCACCTTGCCGTCGAACCGCCGACCATCGGCGGTCCTTGCCCAGGCCCGATCCTCCGCCTCTCCCGTCGCTTCCACACAGGCGTTCTGCAGGACCACAATGCCCGCCCCGTCCGCCGCTGCGCGCAGACCGCGATAGACCGATTGCCATGCCTGGACGCCCGTCGCGAGCGCGCCCGTAGCGTGAGGACGCCCAGTCAACTGCTCGAGCAAGCCATAGCCGACCTGCAGCGCGGCCCCGGTGCGGTCGGTATCGGTCGAGCGCTCCAGGAGCGTGATCGAGAAGCCATGCCGCGACAGTGCGAGGCCGGTCATGAGGCCGGCAAGCGAGCCGCCGACGATCAGAATGTCGCTCATCCGCTCCGGGCTTGCCGACATCAGCTTTTCGGCGTCACCCAGACCTCGACGGGGGCGACGAACTTGCCGGGCGCCGGTTTGCCGACCTGCACGCGATCGATCGTCACCAGCTCGCCGCTTTCCAGATTAAAACTGGCCCAGGGCTTGGGCATGCGACCGAAGGTCATTTTCTGAACGGGTTGGCCGGTGGCCGAATTCATGATGGTTGCGATGACACTCATGGCCCAGCCGATAGCCATCACGGCGTGCCTCGGTCCAGCGATATTGATGGCCTGCCGACGCCGCGCGGGTACATCCGACGGGTTCGTTTGAAATTTCGCTTTTCCGGTGCGCGGATAGGTCCCGTATCTCGCGCCGACCCCGTCGTCCGGCCAAGCTAACGGGAAACTCGCTAGCCAATATAGTCTTGCGAGTGAAATTCGCTCGCGCCGGGGGCCGACCATCTGCCCATTTCAAAATACGAAATATACGAAAGTAATTGACTTTCGTTGTCAGGCCCTGCGAAGGTCGCTCCATGGATATTGCGTATGATGTTCTGGTCGTTGGGGGAGGTATAAACGGCGCTGCGATTGCGCGCGATGCGGCGGGTCGTGGCGCGCGTGTCATGCTCGTCGAGCAGGACGATCTCGCCGCGCACACCTCCTCCGCCAGCACCAAGCTCATTCATGGCGGGCTGCGCTATCTCGAGCAATATGAGTTCCGGCTGGTCGCCAAGGCCCTGGCGGAGCGGGAACGGCTCATGCGTGCGGCGCCGCATCTCATCCGCCCGCTCGAGTTCGTTTTGCCCCATGATCGCGGCATGCGCCCCATGTGGATGATGCGCATCGGCCTGTTCCTTTATGATCGGCTGGGCGGGCGCAGCAGCCTGCCCCACTCGCGGGCGATCAGGCTGGCCGGGGATGGCTATGGCAGCGCCATTCAATCTCGATTTGGCCGCGGCTATGTCTATGCCGATTGCTGGGGCGACGACAGCCGCCTCGTCGTCGCCAACGCGCAGTGTGCCGCCGAGCATGGCGCGACGATCCTCACCCACACAAAATGCCTCGCCGCACAAAGGGATCAGCATGGCTGGCGCGTGTCCTTGCAGGGCACTGACGGCACGCCGTTCGTCGCAACGGCGCATGTGCTCGTCAATGCCACCGGCTCCTGGGCCGCTGACTTCCTGCCCGAGCGGGCCGGCGTTGCGGGCGCGGGCACATTGCGGCTGATCAAGGGCAGCCACATCGTCACCCGCAAGCTGTATGAGGGCGACCACGCCTATATCCTGCAGAATCCGGACAAGCGCATCGTCTTTGCCATTCCCTATGAAAACGACTTCACGCTGATCGGCACGACGGATGTGGAGTGGCAGGGAGCGCCGGACGTCGTGAAGATCGATGCGGCGGAAACGGATTATCTCTGCGACTCCGTCAACCGCTGGTTCACCACGCAGATCACGCCGCAGGATGTGATGTGGAGTTTTGCCGGCGTGCGCCCGCTCTATGACGACGCGACGACCAACGCGTCCGAGATCAGTCGCGACTACGTCCTCTCGCTGGATCATGCCGGGGGCGCGGCGCCGGTGATGAGCGTTTTTGGCGGCAAGATCACCACGCACCGCGCGCTGGCCGAAGAGGTGATGGACAAGCTCGCCCGGCACCTCCCGAGCCTGCGACCGGCCTGGACGGCCACCGCTCCGCTGCCCGGCGGCGACCTGAGCGCGCGAGGGCTGGACGGCCTCATTGCCGACCTGCGGAAGAAGGTCGGTTTTCTGAGCGAAACCACCATCCGCCGCCTGGCGGAGAGCTATGGCGCGCGCATCTTCAAGCTGCTCGCGGACGTGAAGACGGCGGAGGACCTCGGCCAGCATTTCGGCGCCGGGCTCACGCAAGTCGAAGTGGATTATCTTATCGCACATGAATGGGCACGCTCGGTCGACGATATTGTCTGGCGTCGATCGAAACTTGGCCTGCATATGCGCAAGGAAGAGGTGGTGGCGCTGGAAGCCTATCTCGCGGATCATGCGAGGTTGGACGTCAACGCCGTCGGATAAATGACAACGATAAACGTGGAGGGGCCCATGTCACCGGGGAAGGCATTTATTGGAGAACTGATCTCCGAATGCATTGCAGTGTTCATCATCATCACCATCGGCTGTTCTGCCGCCGCGATGTATTTTCTCTATGATCCAAGCCCTTACAGCACAGCCTATTTCGGGGTGTGCATCACCTGGGGCCTTGCCGTCACCATCGCCATCTATGTGACGGGCGCAGTCTCCGGCACGCACGCCAACCCGGCAGTCACGCTTGCGCTCATGATCTATCGGGGCTTCCCCGGGCGCAAGGTCGTGCCATTCTGGCTGGCGCAGATCTTCGGCGCATTTCTGGGTGCCGCGGTGGTCTATATGATGTTCTCACCGGTGATCGACGCGTTCAACGCCACCCAGGGCGTGGAGCGGGCGGCCGGTGGCGGCGCCGGTGTGTTCTTCACCGCACCAGGCGCGCACATCACCCCCATCCGGGCATTCTTCAACGAGATCGTGCTGACCGGCTTCCTGCTGCTCGGCATCTTCGCGATCACCGAGGAATATAACACGCAGGCGCCCGAGGCCAATTCGAGCGCGCTCATCATCGGCCTGCTGGTTGCCATGATCGGCGGCGGCGCGGGATATCTGGAAGGGTGGCCGATCAACCCCGCGCGCGACCTTGGCCCCCGCATTTTTGGCTATCTGGCGGGCTGGGGCGAATCCGCCTTCCCCGGGCCGGGCAATTACTGGTGGGTGCCCATCGCCGGCCCGTTCTGCGGCGGCGTGCTGGGCGCCAGCGTCTATCATTGGCTGATCCGGCCGTTCCTGCCCGCACGCCACAAGCGCGCCCTGCAGGAGACGATCCCCGCCGAGGCAGACGCGGCCAACTGACAATCGCGCCGCGCAGCCGGCGACCACAGGAGAGCAATCATGGCCCAGCCACCTTATATTCTCGCGATCGACCAGGGCACGACCTCGACGCGGTGCATCCTGTTCGATGCCGCCGCCAATCCGGTCGCCACGACGCAGCGCGAATTCAAGCAGCATTATCCCAATCTCGGCTGGGTGGAGCATGATCCGGAGGACATCTGGACCGACACCGTCGCCATGATGCAGGATGTGGTGGCCAAGGCCGACGTCGATGTCGCGGATGTCGCCGCGATCGGCATCACCAACCAGCGGGAGACCGTCGTGGTGTGGGACCGGGCGACCGGCAAGCCAATTCACAACGCGATCGTCTGGCAGGACCGACGGACCGCCGATGAATGCGCGCGGTTGAAGGACAGCGGCGCCGAAGAGATGGTCACAGCGAAGACCGGACTGCTGATCGACCCCTATTTCTCGGCGACCAAGGCCGCGTGGATATTGGACAATGTCGCGGGCGCCCGCGCTGCCGCCGAGCGCGGCGAGCTGGCCTTCGGTACGATCGACAGCTTCCTGCTCTGGCGGCTGACGGGCGGCGCGGTCCACGCAACCGACCCGACCAATGCAGGCCGCACCCTGCTGTTCAACATCATGGACCAGGCCTGGGACAAGGAGTTGCTCAGCCTCTTCCGCGTGCCCGCCGCGATGCTGCCGGAGGTTCGGGACAATAGCTGCATCTTCGGCCAGTGCGATGCCGACATTCTCGGCAAGGCCATCCCGGTCGCGGGGATGATCGGCGATCAGCAGTCCGCGCTCTTCGGTCAGGGCTGCTTCCGCACCGGCATGGCGAAATCAACCTATGGCACAGGCTGCTTCGCGCTCATGAACATCGGCACGGAGCCCGTGCTCTCGAAAACGCGCATGCTCACCACCCCGGCCTATCGCTTGGCCGGAACGACGACCTATGCGCTCGAAGGCTCGATCTTCGTCGCCGGCGCGGCGGTCAAATGGCTGCGCGATGGGCTCAAGATCATCACCCATGCCTCGGAAACCGACGGCATGGCCACCCGCGTGCCGGACAGTCATGGCGTCTATATGGTGCCTGCCTTTGTCGGCCTGGGCGCGCCATATTGGGATCCGCACGCGCGGGGGCTGATCTGCGGCCTCACGCTGGATGCGACGGACGCGCACCTGGCCCGCGCCGCGCTGGAATCCGTCGCCTATCAGACCATGGACCTGATCGACGCCATGAAGGCCGATGTCGGCGAAGGCGAAACCGCCTTGCGCGTCGATGGCGGCATGGCGGTCAATGACTGGCTCTGCCAGTTCCTCTCCGACGTGCTGGTCGCGCCGGTCGAGCGGCCCGCCATTGTCGAGACGACGGCACTGGGCGCGGCATTCATGGCCGGGCTGGCGACCGGCGTCTGGAGCGGTCTGGATGACCTCGACCGGATCTGGACCCGCGAGCGGCGCTTCGAGCCGAAGATGCCGGAAGCGACCCGATCGGCCGCGGTCGATGGTTGGCGAAAGGCGGTCGAACGCGCCATTTCCTGAGCCGCGCTTTCGCACCGCTGCTCCATGCCACGAAGGGCCGGCTGCGCAGCCATCACGGTCCCCCCAAGGATGCCGCGCGCCCGGCTACAAGGACGCTTGCAACTCAAGGATCGAGGCGTCAGAACGCCGGCATGACGAGCGCATCCAACACCCGCCACCGCCAGATTCTGGATCTGGCGCGCCGCAACGGCAAGGTGACGGTGGAGGATCTCGTCGGCCGCATGAATGTGACGCCCCAAACCATTCGCAAGGATCTCAACGATCTGTGCGAGCGCGGTTATCTGTCGCGCGTGCATGGCGGCGCCATTCTCGGCTCGGGCGTCGAGAACCTGGAATATGAGGCCCGCCGCCGCCTGTCCGTGGCCGAGAAAAAGGCAATCGGCAAGGAGGCTGCGGCCCGCATTCCCGATGGCGCCTCCCTGTTCATCAATATCGGCACCACGACCGAGGAAGTCGCGCGGGCGCTCGCCGGCCGCAGCAATCTGATGGTCCTCACCAACAATCTGAACGTGGTCGATATCCTCTGCCGTAACAGCGCGATCGACCTGATCGTCGTCGGCGGGCGGGTACGTCATGCCGATCGGGCCGCGGTCGGCCCCACTGCGGTCGATTTCATTCGGAACTTCAAGGTCGATTTCGCGGTCATCGGCGCGTCCGCCATCGATGAGGATGGCTCGTTGCTGGATTTCGACCTGAACGAGGTGCAGGTCTCACACGCCATCGTCGAAAACTCGCGCTCCGTGATTCTCGTCGCGGACAGCAGCAAGCTTACCCGCAGCGCCCCGGTCCGCATCGGCCACATCAGCGCCGTCGACATATTGGTGACCGACTATCTCGACAGCCCGGAACTCGCCGCAGTCTGCGCCGAGCATAATGTCGAGGTCGTCAACGCAATGCCCGAAAGCGCCACGACGGAATAAGATCCGAAGCGCGCGCGAGGTTCATGGGGTTGACTCCCCTCCTCTTCCGAGGAGAGGCTCAAGATCCCGCCTAACCCCTCACTGCCCGCGCGACGGCCGCTTCGACCACGGCGCGATGGGCTTCCACAACCGGTTCGAGCAGCGCGGCATCGACCTTGTCGATCGTATCGTCCTCAACATGGCACCAGCGATGGATGCCCAAGCCGGCGAAGGCGTTCACATAGCCCCGGTCGATGATCGAAGACAGCTCACCCGCGCCACCGACGACTTCGATCGGCCGCTCATAACCCGCAAGCCCGCGAAACGCCTCAGTGGTCTCTGCCATCAAGCCCGGCGACGTCATCAGGACGCGCTGCGGATCGGCGCAGGAGAGAAGCTGGTGATTGCGGCTCAGCACCTCATAGGCATCGCGGGTGGCGAGCCCGGCGCCCAGATGGGTCCAGATCTGTGTCTGGGCGGCTGGCGGCCCCTCGGAGAGAGAGTGGTGCGTGCCGGCGAAATCGAGCTCATGCCCGCCCGCGTTGATGGCGAAGAGCGAATGGTCCGGGCAGCGGATCGCGGCCCAGCGACACAGCTCCAGAAAGGCGGCAGTCCCGGGCGCCCGCTCGCCGACGCTGACGCCCCAGCCCGAGCGGGGCGTGGAGAAAGCCAGCCACTTGGGGCCCGCCTCGCGTCGCGCGATGATATTGCTGCTGTGGCCGGTCGCGCTTTTCCCGGTGAGAATGAGGGTCAGGGGCCGGCGTGCGGCAACCGCTTCGGCGACGATCGGCAGATCGCGCGGCGCCATGAGCGCGATGGGCACGTCCGCGATGGGCTTCAGCCGGGTGTTGAGCGCCACGATGCTGCCGGTCGGCCCGGTCGTCACGATGACGATCGCGGCCGGCTTATTGGGGATGACTCGATCCAGCATCGGCTTGACCTCGCCCGAGAAAATCGCCGCGTGGCGACCATAAGGCAGGACGACGATGGCGATCTTCCCGGCGACGCCCTGCGCCTCGAACGCATCGCGGACCAGAACGGCCGGTGCGGTAATGCCCTTCGCCGGCGTGGGGACGACGACCGGCTGCGCGGTCACCGCGACCCGCTTGTCCCCGGCGCGCAACTCCGTCACCGCCGGCTCGAATGTGGGAATGGGGAACTTGACCTCATCGACCTTGAAGCCGGCCGTCGCGAGGCGCTTGCCGATCCACGCCGCAGTGGCAAGATCGCCCGCAGAGCCCGAGACCTTGCTCCCGAACGAGGCGTAGGTCTCCATGTCTTCGCGCAGCTGCTTTTGCAGCGGAGACACGAAGGGCGCGGCGCCGGCGGGTGCCGGATCGGATGCAGCCGAGGCCGGCGCTCCGCCAGCCCAGACGGCAACGCCCGCCAGCCCGACAGAAGCCTGAAGCATATCACGCCTGCTCTGCATCGATGTGTTCCTTCTATGGGTCGCCCGCAGGCGCTGGTTCAGTTGGCCGGGTCCGCCCGGTCCCAGGGCGCCACGGGCTGGGTGAAGGCGAGGAGATCTTCGATCAGCGCCTGCACCAGCGGCAGGCTCATTTTGACATTGGGAACCAGCGCTTTGAGCCAGAGAGATTTGACTGGAAAGTCCGGCAGCAGTTGCACCAGCCGGCCAGCGCGCACGGCCTCGCGCGAGACGAACTCGCTCAGCATGACGATCCCCGCGCCCCTCAGAGCGGCATCGCGCAGGACGATGGCGGTGTTGACCGCAAAGCGCGAACTGACATCGACCGCCAGATCGCCTGACTCGCTTTCGAAGACCCAGGTCCCCCCGATCGACTGCGAGTTGAGGCAATCATGCTCGACCAGCTCGCGCGGATGCTTGGGGTGCCCCCGCCGGGCCAGATAGGACGGCGCGGCGCAGATCACCATCGGATGCTCGCACAGGGGAACATCCATCACCCCGGCATAAGAAGCGGCCATGGCGCCGATCGCCAGATCGAAGCCCTCCTCGATGGGGTTCACGGACCGATCGACCAGCATGAGATCGATGCTGACGCCGACATGGCTCTGCACGAAATCCGCGAAGAAGCGCCCGAAATAGCTGCTGGCCACCGTGGTCGGGCACTTGATCCGCAGGTGCCCGTCCAGCGCCTGGCGGGATCGACGCGCGCCGGCGACGACATCGTCGGTCTGGCGCACCAGCGCGCGGACGCGCGGCAATTGGCGCTCGCCAAAGGCCGTCAGCTCGGCCTTGCGCGGCGTCCTGACGAACAGCACCGCGCCCAGTTCATCCTCCAGCCGCCCGATCCGCTTGGACATGACCGACGGCGCGATATTGAGCTTGCGCGCGGCAGCAGCGAGACTGCCGCATTCAACCACGGCCAGAAAGGCGCGCATGTTGAGCAGCGTATCCATCAGGGCGCGCTCACGAATGGCCGCCCGCGCGTCATCATTTGAAAGTCACCCGCGCCACCGCAATCCCCTTCTCGCCGGAGACGGCATAATAGAGATAGATGCGGCCGTCGTCGTTGAGAACGCCGGGATCGCGCAAGGCATGCTCCGCGCCCGTCGCCATGCCCCCGCGCGAGGAGACCAAAGGCAGATTGGCGCCTTCATAGGCCTTTTCCGGGCGCATCACTTCTGTTGGCGTCGAAGCCGTCCACTCCGACCAATCCGGCCGCAGATCGACGCTGGCATGGAGGATGCGCTCGGGCGAATCCCCTACATTGGTGTAGAAGACATGCAGCGTATCGCCGATGCGCGTCACGCCGGCATGACGCATCTCATCTAGAATGCGCGGGCCGGCTTCGAACGGCGGCAGGAGCGATGCCGACCGGAAGAACTGGCCACTGCGCAGCCAGACGGGATAGGCGCTCGCCTTGTCGGCCATGCCCAATCCGTAGCTGTTGCCCTTGTAGCTGAACACGCGAATATAGGGCGCCCCGAACGCGCCGGACGCTGCGGTGAAGCTCAATCCATCGGGTGACGTCGCAGCAAAGCTGCGCTGGACATAGGGCCGGCCGCCATAGTCGCCACCAGGCATCTCGGTGGCGCCATGATAATAGAGCACGATCCGCTTATTCTCTTCATCCACGACGGCATCGGGAGACGAGATGTGGTGCAGCGCCGAGGTCTGCTCCAGCCGCAATGTGCCATCCTTATAGACGGTCCAGGGGCCTTCGGGCCGATCGGCATAAGCCAGGCGGATGTAGCCGCCGCGATGATGGCCGAAATACATATAATATTTGCCGAGCGGATTCTTGATCCAGCTCGGCACCCGGATCACCGACGGGCCGTTGATATTGTTGCCTAGATCGCCTTCCAGCCCCGGCATGTCCGGATAGATGACGGGGCCTGAGCCAATGCGCTCAGCCACCACGGCCGAGACTTTGACACTCTCGGTCGAGCGCGATGTCGGCGCCTGAGCCGTCGCGGGAGAGGCGCCGGCGAGGATCGGAGAGATCAGGAGACCGGCCAGCAACCCGGCATATGTTCGCTTCGTCCTGTTACCGCTGCGCATCTCTCTGATCCTCTCCATCGTCTCTATGGGCGCCTCAGGCCTGCCGGCTGGCTGCCTGCGCTGTCTGGCTCATCTCACCGGGCTGGTCATGCAGGAACACGCCCTGCCTGCGCAACTCTGCCTGCAGGCTGGCCACATCCAGCGCGCGCGGCTGGACGCCGGCGTTCACGCTGAGCGCGGCTGCGGCGCCAGCGGCCTGGCCGGTCAGCCAGCATTGCGGGATCTCGCGCATGAAGCCATGCGAGTTGGCATCGCAGCTGATGTGCTTGCCGCCTGCCAGCAAGCCATCGAGCTTGCGCGGCACCAGCGCGCCATAGGGCACCGAGATCACCGGATATTTGAGGCTGACCGAAGGGCTGACGCCAACCTCGTCCGGGAGCGCAATGCCGTCGGCCCACTGGCTGCGCAGGATCTTGCCCATGCCGGCCAGACGCCTTGTGTGCCGCACGCCAAGCTGCGAGCCGCTCTGCAGCATATAGCATTGCTCGAAGCCCGGCGCATGTTCGAGGAAGAACTCGCAATGCGTCTGCATGAAGCGGTGCGAGCGGATCTCCAACTCGGTCTGGTCATCCACATCCAGCGCGGACAGGCCGGATTGGCGCGGGCCGAGGAACAGCGCGATGTCGTTGCGCCAGGAGACATAAGGCGGCTGGAAGAAGCCGAGCCGCTCACGGCCGAGCTTGGCGAACTCGGCATATTGCTCGGGCTCATTGGCGCGGAAGGCCAGCCAGCGGTCCATGTCCACACCGCCCAGCATGAAGCCGGTATTGGCGCTGTGATGGACGTCGCCTTCCTCGATATCGGTATCGAACTCGGCCCCCGCCCGCGCGAAGATGTCGCCATCGCCGGTGGTATCGACCACCACCTTGGCACGCAGCGCCTGACGCCCGGCCTTGGATTCGAACACCACACCCTCGACCTTGCCATCGGCAACCATCGGCACTGCTGCCCAGCTGTGGAACACCAGCCGCACGCCGGCTGCCAGCAGCATCTCCTGGCTGATCAGCTTCAACCGCTCGGGATCGAGCGTTGGCGACCAGCAGACCGTGCCGTGGAAGGCCGCAGTGCGCTGGCCCCAGTAGCTCGCCTTCTTGGGATCGCGCGAGCCCCAGTCGGCGCGCGGCGGCCCGGCAAGGCCCGCGGCGGGCAGGCGCCCAAGCACATCATTGGCAAAGCCCTGGATGACCTGGCGACCGGTCCAGTCGGTCATCCGATCGATCCAGATGACGAGGCCGCCCGTGGAAAGACCGCCCAGATGATTATAGCGCTCCATCAGCACCACATCGGCCCCGGCCTGCGCCGCCGCCCAGGCCGCCGCCGTGCCCGAAGGCCCGCCGCCGACCACCAGCACGTCGCAGCTGTGATACACCGGAATCTCGCGCGCGGGCTCGACCCAGGTCCCCGTGCCATTGGCCCGCGGCAGCACCCGACCACCCGTCTCGAACACGTCAGAGGCCAGAAAACGATCCTCCGACTGGCGAACTTCCTGAACTTTAGGTCTGTCCATAATCGGCGAACCATATCCTTTCTGGGGAGGGATGGCGCTGCGGGCGCCATCCCATGAGTGTTGGTGAAGCGCGGGCGCCCTTACATCTTGAACCGCAGACCGACGCGGAATGCGCGCCCGACCTGATCGAACAAGGGCGATGCCTGGTCCGGGAAGGGCGGCGCGACATTGAAGATATTGTTCAGGCGAATGAACATCTCCCGGCTCCGATCGGCGTCCCGCGAGACATCGACCGTGAACGTCGCGTTGGTGTAGAAGGTGTTCTTCGTATCGTTGAAGTTGATGCTGTTCAGCGTGCCGGTGCCGACAACGAAATCATTGTCGATCTTGCCGCCCTGCAGCCAGCGCAGGTCCAGCGTGCTCGTCAGGCGGCCCAGTTCATGCGTGACGAGGCCGGACACGCGCCAGTGCGGCGTCACATATTCGCCTGCCCGTTCTTCCGTGCTGGCGGTGGACACGGCCGTGGTGGCCAATGTGTCCAGATATGTCCCCAGCAGGCGAATGGAGAGCGACCCGGCGCCCTGACCGAAGATGTTCTCCAGCGATGAGCGATAAGCGGCTTCGAAGTCGACGCCCTTGGTCTTCAGACGATCCAGATTCTCGAAGCGGACCGTCACACCGGTGATGTCGCCGGCCGGGGCGCCGCCAGAGGTCGTGACGAGGCCGCAGAAGTCGGAAATGCCATCGACATAACAGCGCTCGAGCACCTCGTTCGCGGAGATCGTCCCGATCACGCCCTTGATGTCGATATCGTAATAATCGACCGAGAGACGCAGGCCGTCCAGCCAGCGGGGCTGATAGACGATGCCCGCCGTGAGCGTATCGGCCTTTTCAGGATCGAGATTGGGGTTGCCCAGAGATGCGACCTCGACGGTGTAGTTGGTCGACCGGCGCGGATCGCGAATGTTCTGGCGCGCCACCGTCGTCGGCGCGAACAGCTCGGCAAAATTGCCCGCCCGGATGTCGCGGGACCGCGTGGCGCGAAGCCGCAGTTCGCTCGACAATTCCCATGTGCCGCCGACCTTCCAGGTCGTGACGCCACCCGATGTGCTGTAGTCCGTGTAGCGCGCGGCGAGGTTGAGATCGAACGAGCGAATGAACGGCAGATCCTTCAACAGCGGGATCGCCAGTTCGCCGAACACTTCCTTCACATTATAGCTGCCGGCGATCGGCTGGCGCGCGCCGCTCTGCCACTGGCCCGCCTGCGAAATGGCGTCCACCGTCGCGTCGATCGACTCTTCGCGATACTCCGCGCCGAACGCGGCGTTGATCGGGCCGGCCCAGCCTTCAAACAGCGCGCCATTGGCGCTGAACGCCGCCACTTGCTGCTTGGTGATGAGGTCGAAACGCGACGTGCCGGTGATGTAGGCAATGGCTTCCTGCGAGGGCGATCCAAAGCCGAACAGATTGAGCGGCGCGCACGCCGGGTCGTCATTGAGCGGATTGGCATCGGCATTCACGCGGCAAACGATGTTGCTGCCGGAGCGCACGGCGTCGATCGCCTTGCGGTAATTGATCATGTTGATCTGGCCGACATACTCCTGGACGAAGTGGTTGCGGCCATATTGGTAATAAGCGTCGAACGACCAGTCCCCGAGCGTGCCTTCCACGCCGACGACGCCGCGATAGACCGACGGCGAACCGACATGTCCGCGCACGGCGCCCAAGCCCTGCTCGCGCAGAGAGCGACCGAAGTTGAAGCAGGTGACGCCGGCGGCAAGCGCACGCGTGCGGAAGTCGTCGCTCAGATAGGGGTTGGTGATCGGCACCAGCACATTGCCGGTCTGCCCGCCGGGAATGGTGGTCGCCGAACAGGTGGGGTTGCCGGTGACGGAGCCCTGCTGACGCGGCTCGGCGAAATAGCCATTGGTGATCGACCGCGCGAAGCTGCCTTCCGCGAACAGAGTGAGGTTGTCGACCACCTCATAGGAGACGCGGGCCATCGCCGAATAGCGCTCGACCGGCTGCTGGAGGTTGCCGCCGGGATTAATGATCTCGGTGTAGTTGCTCGTGCCGCCGATCATCCGGTTGCCGAACACTTCGCCATAGCCGAACTGGCCGGTCTGCTGCCCCGGGAGGAAGGTTGTGCCACGCAGCGGGCCGCTGGTGATCAGGCCACCTTCCCACAGGTCGGTGCGGCGCACGTCGTCCGCATAGATGGTCGCAGGCAGGCCATTTTGCGCATAAGCCGAGTTGCCGGCGACGCCACGGCTCACCCAGGGGCGCGGGCGATAGGGCGTCTGGCCGATGCCCTCATTCTTGGAATATTCGCCGCCGATCAGAATATGGCCGCGCCCGCCGCCAAAGCTGGTTCCGGCCGCCAGCCCTGCCAGCACGTTCTGGGCATCGCCATATTGCGAAATGCCGCTCTGAACCGTGCCCTCGACGCCTTGGAGTTTTGACTTGAGAATGAGGTTGATCACGCCGGACACGGCGTCCGAGCCCCAGGATGCCGAAGCACCGCCGGTGACGACTTCCGTGCGTTCAATGAGAATGGCCGGGATGACGCCGAGGTCGACCGTGCCCTCCGGCGCGGTCGCGACATGGCGGCGGCCATCGACCAGCACCAGCGTGCGCTGCGCGCCGACATTGCGCAGATCGGCAACCACCGTCGCGGATGACAAGGCCCGCGCAACGCCGTTGCCCGTCGTCGAAAAGGCCGGGATGAGGCGGAGCGCGTCATCGACCCGCGTCGGCGCCACGGACTGAATCTGCGCGGTGCTGATGACCGAGGTCGGCGTCGGCGCCGTGAAGCCGCTCGCCTGAATGCGCGAGCCGGTGACGACGATGTCCTGATCGGCCGCTGCGCCGCCAGAAGACGCCGCACCAGTGCCTTCCGGCTGCGCGCTCGTAACCTGGGCCGTCGCCGGCTCGGCGGTATCGTCGCTCACCTGCGCCAAGGCGCCGCTGAGGGGGCACAGCATTGCCGCAATGCAAACGCCCAAATGGAACCGCGAACGGGCTGCGCTGATAGCTTTCATCTGATCCTCTCCCTGCTCAAGCTCTTATTGCGCATCGCCAGAACGAAGACCCGAACCAGCAGAGCTTGGTTCGACACGATTCCCGTCGGGGCTGAGCGCGATAGGATCTGCGGTACGCGCGAGAGGGCCAGTTCAGAAGGCCATGTAGCTTTGGAGGTGCATTCTCGATTCGAGAATGGTCAGTGGCGCGTCGGCCTCCCGGGGCGGTCACCGCGAGCAAAAACATCTTCGTGAAGCGAGCGGCCTGCCGTTTCCGGCATGAAGCGCAAGGCAACCAGCCCGACCAGACAGGCCAGCATCATATAGAAGGCCGGCATCAGCTCGTTCCCGGTCAGTGTGATCAGGCCGCTGCCAATGGCCGGCGCCGTGCCACCGAAGATGGACGTGGAGACATTATAGGCAATCGCGAAGCCGGCGAAGCGCGCGGCGGTCGGGAACAGCGCCGGGAATGTCGCTGAGATCGTCGCCAGCTGGGGCACATAGAGGAGGCCGAGCAACACGAATGCAATCGTGGCGCCGAGGAAGCCCGTACCCATGAGCAGATAGAGCGGCACGACGCAGACCACCAGGCCGATGAGCGAGAAGCGCCACATCGGCTTGCGCCCGATCCGGTCCGAGAGCGAACCGGCAAAGGGCAGGAACAGCATCATGAACAGCATGCCGACAATCGGGACGATCAGCGCATGTTGCGCGGTGAGGCCGATGCGCCGCTCGAGATAGGTCGGCATGTAGCTGAGCAGCGTATAGTTGACGACATTGAGCGCGACGACCAGTCCGCCCACGACCAGCATCGGGCGCCAGTGGCTGTGCATGAGCTGGCGGAGCGAAACCGAAGGCCGCGCTTCGCTCTCATGGGCGCGGAAGACCGGCGTGTCCTCCATGCGCGAGCGCAAATACATGCCGACAAGTCCCATCGGCCCCGCCACCAGGAACGGAATGCGCCAGCCCCATTCATACATTTGCGCCTCCCCGAGCAGCATCGAGAAGCTCAGCATGAGGATCGCGCCGAAGGAGAAGCCGGCCAGCGTGCCGAATTCGAGAAAGCTGCCGTAAAAGCCGCGCCTTTTGTCGGGCGCATATTCCGCCATGAAGGTTGCCGCGCCGCCATATTCGCCGCCCGTCGAGAAGCCCTGCACCATCCGCAGCAGGATGAGCAGCGCGGGCGCCCAGAGGCCGATGCTGGCATAGGACGGGATAAGCCCGACCGCGAGCGTGGCGCCCGACATCAGCAGAATGGTGAACGCGAGCACCGACTTGCGCCCCAGCCGGTCGCCCAGCGGTCCCCAGAACAGCCCGCCGAGCGGACGCACCAGAAAGGAGATGGCGAAGGTCGCGAGCGCGAACAGCACCGCATCATCCAGATCGCCCGGGAAGAGCGCAGCCGAGATATAGGTCACCCCATAGGCATAGATGCCGTAATCGAACCATTCGGTGGCGTTGCCTAATGCCGAAGCCGCGATCGCGCGGCGCAGCGTGGCAGTCTCGACCGGCTGGTCGGGGGAGGCTGATAGCGAGGAAGCGGTCATTCGGCGTGTCCGTCGACAGTGTTGGGGTCCAGCAGCGAGGCCATGGGCGTGGTACGCGGGACGATCTGGAAGTCCTGCTGATCCGGCGCTGGCACAGGCGGCGTCGAGGCCTGCCGCCAGAGGCCGAAAGCGAGCGTCAGGCCCGCGCACAGGGCGATGAAGAAGAACAGGCCGCCCACGGGCGCCGCGCTCATCAGCAGTGCCGCACCCAGCGGACCGGCGGCAGCGCCGGCCGAGTAGAGCAGCACTAGCCGCCCGCTCGCCGCGACGCGCTCGGCCGCCAGCAACCGGTCGTTGCAGTGCGCGACGCAGAGCGGATACAGCGCAAAGCTCAGCCCACCGAATAAGGCGCCGAGCACCAGCAGGTCCAGCCCGCGCGATGCCAGCGTGGCGAGCATCAGGCTGACGACCAGCGTGGCGGTGAAGCAGCCGACGATGACGCGCCGCCGGTCCAGCCGGTCGGACAGGCGGCCCAGCGGCCATTGCAGGGCCACGCCTCCGAGGATGACAATCATCATGAACGTGGCCGTGGCGCTCAGGTCCAGCCCCAGCCGCCGTACATGGACTGCCGCCATGCCGTAAAAGGCGCCAAGCATCAGGCCCGTCGCCACCGCGCCGACCGTGCCGAGCGGCGAGGCGGCGTACAGGCCCCGAATGGTGAAGGCTTCCGCATCGACCGGCGCCGGCGCGCTGCTGCGGGTGAGACAGAGCGGAATGATCGCCAGCGAGATGAGAATGGACGCGAGCAGAAACGGCGCGGCCGGCAGCGTGCCACTGGCACCGAGCAGCAGCTGGCCTACTGCCTGCCCGAGATAGAGCGCGACCATATAGGCAGCGAGGATGCTGCCGCGCGTCTCCATCTCCGCCCGATCGTTGAGCCAGCTTTCGAGGCAGATGAAGACCCCGGCGACGCACAGGCCATCGATCAGGCGCAGGCCTGCCCAGAACGGCGCGGACTGGATCAGGGCATAAGAGAGCGTGCTCGCCGAGAGCAGCGAGACGAACACCGCAAAGGCGCGGATATGCCCCACCCGCCGGACGATCTCGCCGGCCCGAAGCGCGCCGACCACCAGCCCGGCGAAATAGGCCGTGGCGACCACGCCGATCACGATCGTTCCCGCCCCGGCCCGCTCCAGTCGCAGGCTGATCAGCGTCGACAAAAAGCCACTGCCCGCCATCAGCATGAAGATGGCGAGCAGGAGGCTGCGGACGGGCTGGATCGCGGCGAGCATCAGGGGTGGAGCAGCGCGCGGGTTCAAGCCGCGCGCCGGTCCTCCGTCATGGCCGCGTCATCCTCCACCAAGGCGCGGTGGAGAGCGCCGACGGCGGTCTCATAATCCTCGACAGCGACGATGAACTGCACGTCGACATTGCGGATCTGGTGCTGCATCGCGATGATCGGCACGCCTTCATCCGCGAGCGCGCGCAAGGCATCGGCCAGCAGCCCCGCCCGCGAGATGTCGCTGCCAATCACCGAGACGATCGCCACCGGCTGGGCGGAGATCGCGGCATCGGGGTAGCGTCCCTGCAGATCCGCGATCACGCGCTTCACCGTCGGGGCGTCCGTCGAGAGATAATGGGTGATGGTGTTGGCATTAGAGGCCTTGCTGACGATCCACGCGCCATGGCGAGTCAACGCCTCGAGGATCGCGGCGTCATAGCCCTTCACCCCGACCATATCCTGCTCGAAGAACTGCAGGGCCTGCGCCTGGCGCACGCCGGTCACGATTTCAACGCGCGGCGTATCGGAGACATATTTGCCGCAGATGAGCGTGCCGCCATCCTCCCGGTCGAAGGCATTGCGCACGCGCAGCGGGATCTCCGTCTGACGCAAGCCCCGCCCGGCGCCGGGGTGAATGGCCTCCATGCCCAGATTGGCGAGCTGATCGGCCACGTCATAATTGGTGCGGCCGATCTTGCGGGCCTTGTCCGTCCCGACGAGGCGCGGGTCGGCGCTCGAAAGGTGGAATTCCTTATGGATGACCGCTTCGCGTGCGCCGGTCAGCACCGCGATGCGCGAGAAGGTCATTTCCGAATAGCCACGGGCATAGAGCCGCACCATGCCCTCGCTGCATCCGGCATAGCCGGTCACGATCGGCAGCGTGTTGCTGAGATCGATGGACGCGAAGGCCTGCAGGATGCGCTCATCCAGTTCGCGCATGTCCTGCTGGTCCCACAAGGTGAGATCAACGAACGCGGCGTTGACGCCCCGGTCGCGCAGCAGCAGCGCCGTCGAATGCGCGCTGTGCGCCTCGCCGAGGCCAGCGAGCAGCTCGCGCACCGTCACCAGCTGCTCCTTGAGGCAGAAGCGCCCGTGACTGCGCAGCCGCGCCAGATCATCGAGGCAGGCAGCGACGGTGGCAATCCGCATCTCGACAAAGGCATCCGCTTCGGCGAGGCTTTCTTCGCGCACGAACATCCCGGCGTTGCGCGTCTTCATCGCATCGCACACCGCGTTCATGGCGTGGCGCCAGCCGTCGGCATCGTCATCCGCGACGAAGCGGGCATAGACCCCCGGCTCGCCGCTCTTCTTGTGTTCCAGCAGCAGGTCGGTCATGCCGGCATAGGCCGAGACGACGAAGATGCGGTTGTAGAGATCGGCGCCCTTGCGGCCGGCGATCAGCACATTGTCGAACAAAGTCGTCGTCGCGGCCATGGATGTGCCGCCGATCTTTTCCACACTATGGCTCATGCCAGCGCCTCCTCCATCAACGGTCCCTTCACAGGCGTGATCGCCTGCGGCTCGCCCCGCGCGGCGATGAAGGCCGGGCGCGGCGTCTCGACGCCGAAGGGCGCGACCAGCCGGTTGCAGACGGCATTGTAGACCAGAAAGGCATTGGCGCGCGGGAAGGGCGTGATGTTGCCATTCGACCCATGCATGATGTTGCAGTCGAAGATCACCACGGATCCGGGCTTGCCGGTCGGCGCCACGATGCCGAACGTGTCGGCCAGCTCGGCGAGATTGTCCTCGTCCGGCACACCATATTCCTGCTTCTTGAGTGACTGGCGATAATGGTCCTGCGGCGTTTCGCCGACGCAGGTGAGGAACTGGCGATGCGATCCGGGGATCAGCATCAGCGGGCCGTTATGCGGCGTGTTTTCGGCCAGCAGCACGGACATGGACAACGCCCGCATGCGCGGCATCCCGTCCTCCACATGCCAGGTCTCGAAATCGCTGTGCCAGTAGAATTCCTTGCCGCGAAAGCCAGGCTTATAATTGAGCCGGGACTGGTGGATGTACACCTCGTCGCCCAGCAGGAAGCGGGCGACCTCGGCCAGGCGCGCATCGGCGGCCAGCCGCCCGAGCACCGGACTTTGCGCGTGGATGCGGAAGATGGAGCGGATCTCGCGGCTGCCCGGCTCGCTGATCACCGTTTCGTCTTCCAGCGCATCGGGATCGGCCAGCAGCTTGCCGGCGTGGCGCTGGAGGAACGCGACTTCCTCGCCGGAAAACAGGTCTTCCAGTACCAGATAGCCGTCGCGGTCGAAGCGCTCGGCCTGTGCGCGGCTGATGGGTGCGTCCTCGCTCCAGTCGCTGTGAACGACGGGGTCGCGGCGCGGCGAAAAGGCCGCCACGCTATCGTGGCGGGATGGGTAGAGGTCTTGCATGCTTCTCCCCCTTCTAATGGTTGAAAGATGGTTCAGTCGGCGAGCGCGGGCTCGCGCGGGGCACTGGTGTCGGCGGGATAGGCACCATGTTCGTCATGGACTTCCTTGCCGGTCACCGGCGGATTGAAGGTGCAGGCGCACAATATGTCCGTCTCCGGGCGCACGATGTGCCGGTCATGGTCGTTGAGGGCGTACATGACGCCGGGCGAGAGCTTGTGCGTCACGCCGGTGCCCAGATCCTCGATGGTGCCGGTGCCCTTGAGGACCAGCACCGCCTCCAGATGGTTCTGGTAATGCATGTGCAGTTCCTCACCGGCGTGCATGGTGGTGACGTGGAAGGAAAAGCCCATATCGTCATCCTTCAGGAGGAGGCGTGCGCTCTCCCAGCCCTTGGACTTCACGTTGCGGTCCGTCTTGCGGATGTCCTGCAGCTTGCGAACGATCATAATGCGTATCTCCTCTTACTCTGCGGCGACGCCATAAGGGACGCTCAGCGCGGACCGGATGCTCTCCTCGAGAATGTCGAGGCCGGCCGACAGCACGTCGTCCTCGATCACGAGAGGCGCGAGCACCTTCACGATCTCGTCATGCGCGCCGCTGGTTTCGATGATGAGCCCCTGCGCAAAGCAGGCGGCGGTGATGGTTTCGGCGACCTCGCCCGAGCCGACATCGATGCCGCGCATCATGCCGCGACCGCGGGTGGAAAGGCCATGTTCGGCGGCCATCGCCTCCAGCCGCCGCTCCAGCAGTGCGCCGCGCCGGGCAATGTCCTGCTGGAATGTGTCGTCGCTCCAGAAATGGCGAAGCGCGGCCGTGGCGGTCACGAAGGCATGGTTGTTGCCCCGGAAGGTGCCATTATGCTCGCCCGGCGACCATTGATCGAGCGCGGGGCTGAACAGAGTGAGCGCAAAGGGCAGGCCCATGCCGGAAAGCGACTTCGCCATCGTCACGATGTCCGGTGTGAAGCCCATGCCCTCGAAGCTGAAGAAGTTGCCGGTGCGGCCGCAGCCCGCCTGAATATCGTCGATAATCAGCAGCGCGCCGTGGCGCTTGGCGATCGCGGCGATCTTGCGCAGCCATTCCGCCGACGCGACATTGAGCCCGCCCTCGCCCTGCACCGTCTCCACCAGAATGGCGGCCGGCGCATCGAGGCCGCTCGACGGATCGGACAGGCGCCGTTCCAGCAGCTCGGCCGTGTCGACGTCCGGCCCATGATAGCCATCATATGGCTCATGCGCGACATGGCTCAGTGGCACGCCGGCGCCACCGCGCTTGGCGGCATTGCCGGTGCAGGCCAGCGCGCCCAGCGTCATGCCATGGAAGCCGTTGGTGAACGCGATCACCATCTCGCGACCGGTGATCTTGCGGGCGAGCTTGATCGCCGCCTCGACCGCATTGGTGCCGGTCGGCCCGGTGAACATGGCCCGATAATCCAGTCCGCGCGGGCGCAGAATGACCTCTTCCAGCGCAGCGAGAAAATCCGCCTTCGCATCGGTGTGCAGGTCGAGGCCGTGGGTGATGCCGTCGCTGGCGACATAATCGACCAGCGCGCTTTTGAGCACCGGATGATTATGGCCGTAGTTGAGCGTCGAGCAGCCCGAGAGGAAGTCGAGATAGCGGCCGCCCTGATTGTCGTGCATCCAGACGCCCTGCGCGCGGTTGAACTGGCGCGGCATGGAGCGTGCATAGCTGCGCACGCCGGATTCCCGCCGCTCGTAAATGGCGGTGTCGGGTTTGCGAGCCGTGGGGTGGGGCAAGATGTTGGCGGTCATGCTGTCAGCGTTCCTTCTTCTGTTGCGGCTGCCAGATGAGGCAGCGGGCCGAGGCGCGCCTGCCACTCGGTGGCGTGCGCTCCGGCAAAATGCGGCTCGCGCCCAAAGCGCGCGGTCTTCTCGATGGGGACGTTCCACCGCCGCGCCAGTCCTTCGAACAGCGCCCAGGATGCACGGTTGTCCCGCGTGATCGTGGTCGTGATGTGGGTCACGCCATGCTGCTGCGGGCGCGCCAGCAAGGACTCCATCATCCGCCCTGCGAGGCCATGGCCCCGCATGGAGGCGGCGATGGCCACCTGCCAGACGAACAACGTCTCGGGCGATTGTGGCACGCGATAGCCAGACACCCAGCCCACCAGCGCGCCATCGCATTCCGCCACAGCACAGCTATCGGCGAAATCGGTGCATTGCAGGAGGTTGCAATAGGCGGAGTTCGCATCCAGCGGTGGTGATGCGGCAATCAGGGCACTGACGGCAGGCCCGTCCGTGGCGGCGGGCTTTCGAAGCGAGATAGATCGCCCCTCGCGATCTAAAAAGTGCGCAGAAGCCCTTGGCGGCTCAAGAGCCGCTGTAGCTTGTCGATCAAAGATTGTTTATCTCCCGAATTATATTTTCTGAGACGCGACGCTGTGCAGAGCGTCGTTCCGGGCCATATATGGCACTTTTCTCGCTCACTTCAAGCGGAAGAGGCAAATTTTAGTTCATCTGATAAAGCATATACCCGCCCGCTCCCGTCGTTCCAGCGAATTGGCGTGGGGCGCGCCTTGCGCTATCGACACGGCATGAGCCTCGATATTGCTTCATCCACTTTACGCGCCTTGCGACGGATTCTCCGCGCCACGGACATCGGCAGCCGCCAACTCGCCACGGCGACCGGCCTCACCCCCTCGCAACTGCTGGTGCTGCGGGAAATCGCCGCCGCCCCCTCCGCCACGCCAAGCGCGATTGCCCAATCGCTGCAGTTCAGCCAGGCCACCATCACGGCGATCGTAGACCGCCTTGTCGCCTTGGGCTTTGTCCAGCGGGAGCGCAGCGAACGCGACAAGCGGCAGTTCCATCTGAATGTTCTGGCGGCGGGAGAAACCGCTCTCGCAGAAGCGCCCGACCCCCTTCAGGCGACCTTTACCGAGCGCTTCTCAGCTCTGCCCGTCTGGGAACAGGCGATGGTCCTCGCCGCGACCGAGCGTCTCGCCATGTTGATGGACGCCGAACATATCGACGCAGCGCCCTTGCTCGACAGCGGCCCCATCGACCGGGCGCGGCCGCATTCATCCTGAGCGCTGATCCCGGCGCTTACAGAGCCTGCCGGACTTCCGCCATGGCGCGGGCGATGGCCGCCTTCAGCTCACCCTGCGAGAAAGGCTTGCCCAGCTTGAGGACGTTAAGGCCGCTATCCGTCGGCACCTCGCCATAGCCCGTGGCGAGGATGATCGGCAGGCGGATGTCCTCGGCCATCAGCTGCATAGCAAGCTGCACGCCGGTCATGTTCGGCATGGCCTGATCGGTGACAAGCAGGTCGATGCCCGGATTGTCCCGCAAGATCTTGAGAGCATCGGCCGCGCAATCGGCTTCCCACACCTGATGGCCGAGATCTTCCAGGAACGCCGCCGTGTTCATCAGGATGAGCGGATCATCGTCCACGGCGAGAATTTTGAGCGGGCGAACCGTGCCGTCCGCAGACAGCGCGGGCTCCGCCTCCCGTGCCGGCCGGTTGGCGTCGTCGCTGGAGACGGGGAACCAGAGCGCCGCCGTCGTCCCGATGCCGGGTGCGCTCGTCAGGGTAAAGGTGCCTCCGAGCTGGCGCACAAGGCCATGGATCATCGACAGGCCAAGGCCCGTCCCCTTGCCAACGCCCTTGGTGGTGAAGAATGGCTCGGTCGCCCGCGCCAGCGTCTCGGCATCCATCCCCGTGCCCTGGTCTATGACCAGAATGCGCACATAGCTGCCCGGCGCCAGTTCGGCCGATTCGCCCGGCGCAATCCGCTTGGTATCCGTCTCGATCCGGATCGTGCCGCCATCGGGTGAGGCATCGCGCGCGTTCACCAGCAGGTTGAGCAGCGCCATCTCGATCTGGTTGGGGTCGGCGACGATGAAGGGGCCGTCCGCAACGCCGTGAAATTCGAGCGGCCAGAGCGGCCCCAGCGTCCGCTGCGCCAGTTCCTTGAGCCCGTCGAGCAGCGAGGAGACGTTGACCGGTTCGGGCGAGAGGTCCTGCCGCCGCGCAAAGGCCAGCATGCGCTGGGTCAGGGCTGCGCCGCGCTCGGCGCCCTGCTGGGCATTGTCGAGGAGCCGCTTCGACATGGGGTCATCGGGGATCCGCTTGCCGAGCAGCGAGAGGCTGCTCATGATGGCCATCAGCAAGTTGTTGAAATCATGCGCGACGCCGCCGGTCAGCTGGCCGATGGCTTCCATCTTCTGGCTCTGCCGCAGCGCATCTCGCGCCGCTTCGAGCTCCGCATTGCGGGCCTTGGTTTCGCTCAGGTCACGGCCGACCGCGACGAAGTTCACGCCATCGGGCTCCGGCGCGACGGTCCACTCGATATGCTTCCAGCCGCCATCGCGCGTCGCAATGCGGTTCTCGAACCGCGTGGGCTCCCCGGTTTGGGCCATGCGCTCAATGGCTTCCAGCGTGGGCGGCATGTCTTCGGGATGCATGAATGTCGCGTAACCGCGAGTGAGCAGCTCGGCTTCCGTCCAGCCCAGAACCTGCGTCCAGGCGGGGCTCACGGCTGACATCATGCCGGTGAAATCGGCGCGCGCGAGCATGTCCTGCGACAAGGTCCACAGGCGGTCCCGCTCCGAGCGCGCGCGCTCCACAGCGACCTTCACGCGTTCGCCCACCTCCTGAACGAGCGTTTCTTCCTCCGCCGTCCAGACCCGCGGCGTGGCATTCTGGACCGCGAGCAGGCCCACCCACTGCTTCTCCTCGAACAGCACCACGTCCACGAAGGCGCCGACCTCGCGGGCGCCAAGGCCGGCCTTTGCCTCGGCGCTCAGGCGCGCGTCGGCCTGCACATCGCGCACCACCACGGGCGTGCCGACGCGATAGGCGTTCAGCAGGTCCGGGCCGAAGGCTTCGAGCGAATGTTCGCCAACAATCGACCCGACACCGCGATGATGATCGCGCTCGACGGTCATGCGGCCGTCGGTGATTTCCGCGTAGAACACCCGGCTGGCCGAGAGATACGCGCCAAGGCGTTCCGCCGTCAGGGCAATGACGTCGGCCGGCGTGGTCAAAGGGCGCAACGCGTCGGACAGCGACATCAAGAACGCTGTCTTGCGCTCGGCGGCGACGCGTTCGGTCGTTTCGGCGAGAATGCAGATGACGCCCGCCGGTTGGCCCTCCTCATCGAGCACCGGCGAATAATCGAGGTCCATCCACACCTGCTCGGGCCGGCCGTGGCGGTGCAGCGTTAATTCCTGGTCGCGATAATGGAGCGTCTTGCCGGCCAGCCCGACCTTCATGACATTGTCGTTGAAGTCGGCGACCTCGCCCCATCCTTCCCGAACATTGGAACCCAGAAGCTCGGGGTGGCGCCCGCCCGCGAAGCCGGAATAGGCGTCGTTATACAGCATGACGCCTTCCTCGCCCCACAACATCACGATCGGCACCTGCGAGCGAAGCAGCAGCGAAACGGCGCATTTGAGGCAGGGCGCCCAGTCTTCGATCGGACCGAGTGGCGTGGCGCTCCAGTCCCTGTCCCTGATCAACGCAGCGCACTCGCCCCCGCCAGCCAGGAAGGCCAGATCGGCAGAGGCCAGATGTTGAGCGCGCGCAGGCATATTCTGGAGCATTCGTATCGAGATCCTATCGAGGGCCGCCCGCGAGATTTTGCCATCTTCGCCGATACGCCAAGGTCTGACGGTTTATCTCACCACCTACGGTCGCGAAATGCCATTTTGTACAGAGTTTGCTCAGCGCGTTCACCCAAAGACTAGCCTGTGCCCGCTCTGAAACAGGAACAGGCTACAAACAGCAGAAATCTCGGGCCGTCTTGGAATGCAGAGGAGCCAAAAATGGCGGGCGCTGCGGCGTCATCCGATTCAGATGAGCCTGGACGGGAGGAAGTCTTCAGGGCGTACGCCCCACCCAGACTCAGTCCGCGTCGATCATGAAAAGCGTGTTTTCCCGATATTTCGGGTCCATGCGGTCGAACAGCGGGTGGACATCGAACGTGGTCTCAAGAACGTCCAGCTCGCTCAGGCCCGCCAGATTGTAGCTGCCGACCTTCGGTTCGCGCGGCTCGGCGCCGTCGCGGGTAATGGTGATGGCATCGATGAAGTAGCTGTCGTTGCGCTTGTAAAGCACATGCGGCGCGAGCACGAGCGCCAGCTTGTTGTAGCGGGCGGAAAGACAGCGACGCAGCGCGATCGCTTCAAAGATGCGACTATTGTCCATGGCCGGGCCATTGGCCGGTTTGTCGCCGATTATCAAGGCCCATGGCGTGTTTTGCCCGGCGGGCGCGTGGCGCGCCGTGCAGCCCGCGCACCGTGCGCGCCTTCACGATGCGCAAAGGCGGCGGCGCGCATCCTCATATTCCGCGGCGAATCGCGCGATGAGCGCAGCGGCCGGCACGACATCGGTGACCGCGCCAATGCCTTGGCCTGCGCCCCAAATGTCTTTCCACGCCTTGGCGCCTGTCGCCGCAGCGAAGTCCATCGCCGAGGGATCGCTTGCGGGTAGCGCGTCCGGGTCCAGCCCCTGTGCGAGGATGGACGCGCGCAGATAATTGCCGGAGACGCCCGTGAAGTAATCCGAATAGACGATGTCCGCCGCCTGCCCGTCCACGATGCCCTGCTTGTAGGCGGCGCTGGCCCGCGCTTCCTGCGTGGCGATGAAGGCCGAGCCGATATAGGCAAAGTCCGCGCCCATCGCCTGCGCGGCAGCGATGCCGCTGCCCGTGGCGATGGCGCCGGAAAGGGCGATTGGCCCGTCGAACCACGCCCGCGTCTCCGCCACCAGCGCGAAGGGCGACTGGCTGCCGGCATGGCCGCCTGCGCCCGCCGCCACCAGGATCAGGCCATCCGCCCCCTTTTCGACCGCCTTGTGAGCGAAGCGCTGATTGATGACGTCATGGAAGACGAGGCCGCCCCAGGCCTTCACCGCTGCATTCACCTCCTCATTTGCGCCCAGCGAGGTGATGATCAGCGGCACCTTGAAGCGGGCGCAGATCGCGAGATCCTCCATCAGGCGCGGGTTGGAGCGATGAACGATGAGATTGACGGCAAAGGGCGCGGCCGGCGCCTCGGGGTGGGCGGCATCATGCGCCGCGAGTTCGGTGACGACGCGCTCCAGCCAGTCCTCGAGCCGGTCCGGCGCGCGGGCATTCAGCGAGGGCATGGCACCGATGATGCCCGCCTTGCACTGCGCGATCACCAGATCGGGATTGGAGATGATGAACAGCGGCGCGCCGATGACGGGCAGACGCAAACCACGGCGAAGGCTCTCGGGAACGGACACCAGTTTCTCCTCTCCCGCCCGGCCTGACATGGCGGCCTGCACCCGTCAATGCCGGCGAAAATCGCGTCGTTACCGTTTCATTTACCATCTGCGCGCTACCGCTACGGCAGGGCCATTCGAGGCAAAGGGGGTAAGCGGCATGGGACAGACAAGAACGATGCGGGCGGGCCTCACATGGGCCGCGCCGGATGTGACGAGCTTGCTGGCGCGGTTGTTCGACCGCACGAGTCGCGCGCAGGCATCGGTTCAGGGTCAGGCTGCACCCTCCGCATGGAGCCCGAGGCCGGCGCCTCGCCTCCGCATGAACGACGACCTGCCCGCCACTCCGGATGTGGCGGAGACAGCGCCGACGCCGCGCCGCCCAGCCCTCATGCTCGTCACCGAGACCAACGCGCTGCCCGCATGGGCGTCGTTCAGCGCGGTCATGCCGGCGCCACTTAGCGATCTGGAGGTCAGCGCGCTGGCCGCCGCGCACTGGCCCCGCGCCCGCCCGATAAGCGATGATGCAGCCATCCGCGTCGCCAGCGATGCGACGGAGGAGGACTCCGCCGGGATGCAGGCCGCGCTGAGCGAGGCGCTCGCCCGCCTGCGCGCACTGACCATCCAGTCCCGCCACTGACAAAGCCGCACCGCACGCCAGTCACCAGTCCTCAATCGTGAGGACCGCCAGCACCATCTCCACCCCGCCATCCTGCCCATCCATCACGGAATCGACCGCCAGATCGACGACGATGTGATGGACGAGGGCGATCTCTGCGTCCGGCAACGTCTTGGTCAGCGCCGTAGCCCTGTCCCACGCATCCGTACCGGGGAGGTGCAGCACGATCCGATGCTGCGCGCCGATGAACGTCGCGCTGCACCAGGGGCGCTGTCCGCCATCCTCCACAGCACAATCTTGGCCTGCCAGCGCCTGCAAAGCAGCCAGCAGACGGCCGTGACAATCGCGCCGCGTGCTGCGAGCTGGGGCGGCCTTGCGAGGCAACGAGCTGGCCATGGCAGACGAACGAGCCGGCCTGGATCTCAACAGCGCTCTCATTGCGCACCTTCTTCATAAATGTTCATGAAATGTTCTACGCGGCGCCGCGTGCGTTCGGAGGGTTCACGCCCCCGACGCAGATCATGCACGAAACGGGGATCGCGCACGCATTCGCGACCGAAACGGGTTGCCGCCATGCCTGTGCGGCGCAGGAACAACTCTATGGATCTCAGGACCGTCATCGCCAACCGAACCTCCTCACTGGACTCGACAATAGGAAGACCCCTAGGTTCTAAAGTTATTTCCTACTTGTCTAGGAAAATTCCTATGTGTAGTGTTCCGCAATGGACAGCGTCGATGCGAGAGCCAATCTGGAGCGGCTGATTCAACAGCGTGGGGAAAGCTATGGCAGCATTTCCCGCCTGCTCGGTCGCAATCCGGCCTATATTCAGCAGTTCGTGAAGCGCGGCTCGCCCCGCAAGCTGGACGAGGCCGATCGCCAGCTGCTCGCCCGCTTCTTTGGCGTCGAGGAGGCGCTGCTCGGCGGCTCTTCAGCACTGACGCCCAACCCGATGAGACACAGCGCACCCCTGCCGCGCGGGCTCATCGCAGTTCCCCGACTCGCTCTCGGTGCCTCTGCCGGCGTCGGCGCGCTGGTCGAGGATGAGGCGGCGGCCGGCGCGCTGGCCTTCGACATGCGCTGGCTGAGGGCCTTGGGCGGCCAGCCCGATCAGCTCTCCATCATCCGCGTCGATGGCGAGTCGATGGCTCCCACGCTCAGCGATGGCGACGACATCATGGTCGATCGGGCCGATGGCATCGATCGGCTGCGCGATGGCATTTATGTGCTGCGCATGGATGATGTGCTGATGGTCAAGCGCGTCGCGCTCGCGCCCCGCCGCGGGCTCTTCTCGATCCGCAGCGACAACCCGCTCTATCCCACATGGGAGGATGTCGACCCCGCCCTCGTCAATATCGTCGGTCGCGTGATCTGGGCCGGGCGCCGGGTGGGCTGATCGTCTCGCCGGCTATCCGGGGCGACCGCGGCGCGCGAGGCGGCACGGCCTGATTTCGCTCGGCTCGACACGGCGTTCGCCGGGCTCGAAACGCGCCAGATAGCCGCCCGCCGCCGTCCGGCCTTCCATGCCGACGAAGCGGAAGCCGATCGCTTCGAACTCACAGCGCAGCAGCGCCGGCGGCGTGCCATGATGCTCGGTCGGGCGGTCGATATCGACCACCACCACCTGCCCGCCGGGCTTGAGCGCGGGATAGAGCCGCCAGAGAAAGGCGTAGGGCTCGGCGATCTCATGATACATGTGCACCATCAGCACCCGGTCGAAGCTGTGCTCCGGCAGGCGCGGATCGTCCGGCGTGCCGAGCTTGACGCTGACATTGTCACGATTCTCCCGGGTCACTCGCTGGCCGAGCTGGTCGATCACCTCGGCGATGATGTCCTGCCCGAGCACGCGGCCCCTCGGCCCCACGCGTGTGGCGAGCCGCACGGTGTAGTATCCCTCACCCGCACCGATGTCGGCCACGGTCATGCCCGGCGCGATGCCGGCGCGGTCCATGATCTCCTCGGCCTCGTTGACCCGGTCGCGCGCCTCCTCCGTGGACCAGCGCGTCGAGATGATCGGTGCGACCGGCCGGTCGGCGCGGGGGAAGGCTTCGGCCGTGTCAGGCCGGCCACTGGACGCCGGCGCGAGCGAATCGCAGCCCGAGAGCAAGGCAGGGCCAAGCAGCAGGACCAGCGCGGCTGAGCGCCGCGCATCCCGCCCGCGCAGCATCAGTCGACATCCTCGACGTCGACCTTCTCCCCGGTCACCTTCTGGCTGAGCGCGGCCGCCATGAACGGATCGAGCGCGCCGTCCAGCACGTCATCTGGCGCGGTGGAGGTGACGCCGGTGCGCAGATCCTTCACCAGCTGATAGGGCTGCAGCACATAGGAGCGGATCTGGTGGCCCCAGCCGATCTCGGTCTTGGCCTGATAATCGGTGTTGGCTTCCGCCTCGCGCTTCTGCAGCTCCGCCTCATAGAGGCGCGCCTTGAGCATGTTCATCGCGGTGGCGCGGTTCTTGTGCTGGGAGCGGTCGTTCTGGCTCGCCACGATGATGCCGGACGGCACGTGGGTGATGCGCACCGCGGAATCGGTGGTGTTGACGTGCTGACCGCCCGCGCCGGACGCGCGATAGGTATCGATCTTGAGGTCGCTTTCCTTGATCTCGATCTCGATATTGTCGTCGATCACCGGATAGACCCACACAGAGCTGAATGACGTGTGGCGGCGGGCGGAGCTGTCATAGGGGCTGATCCGCACCAGCCGGTGCACGCCGCTCTCGGTCTTGGCATAGCCATAGGCATTCTCGCCCTTGAGCAGCAGCGTGGCGGACTTGATGCCCGCCTGTTCGCCCGCCTGATACTCGATCATCTCGACCTTGTAGCCGCGCTTCTCGGCCCAGCGCTGGTACATGCGCAGCAGCATCTCCGCCCAGTCCTGGCTCTCGGTGCCGCCGGCGCCGGCGTGGATTTCCAAATAGGTGTCGTTGCCGTCCGCCTCGCCGGAGAGCAGCGCCGTTACCTTGTCACGATCCGCCCGCTCAGCCAGCGCGGCGAGGCCGGCGATGCCCTCATTGGCCATCTCCTCGTCGCCCTCGGCATCCGCCATGTCGATCAGCTCGACGGTATCGTTCATCTCGGATTCGATGGCGCGGGTGGCGTTGATGGCTGCGTCGAGCCGCTGGCGCTCGCGCATGACATCCTGCGCTGCCTTGGGATCATCCCACAGCGTCGGATCCTCCACGCGCGCGTTCAGCTCATCCAGGCGGCGCAGCGCGCGATCCCAGTCGAGGAACCGGCGCAGCAAATCCAGCGCTGCCTGAATGTGGTCGACATGGGCCTGCGCTTCGGCACGCATGAGAAATCTCCGTCAAGTCCGTGGCCAGATGGTGGGCCGAATGCAGCCCGATGCGACGCCGCTTCCCCCCGGTCAAGGGGCGAGAAGGCCGGCCTTGGCACAGCGGGCGGAAAGTTGCTCTCAGATCAACGACTGATCCGGCGGATCGGATGCGGCGGAATCGCCCTGCCGCGCGCGGCTGCGCTGCCGCCAACGATGGGCCACCCAGCCCCGCCAGCCAAGGTGGACGAGGCAAAAGCCCAGGATCGATGTCACAATGGCGAACAGCAGAAGCCCCAGCGCGGTGGGCGCCGCAAAATCCAGCACGCGCGCGCCGATGGAGCGAATCATCGTATCGCCGCTTGCCGAGAGACGGTCGCCAAGCACACCATGCCCCAGCTTGTAAGCCGCGAAATAAATGGGCGGGAAGGTCAACGGATTGGTGACCAGCGTTGCGCACGCGGCGGTCAATATGTTGGCCCGTGCGGAAAATGCCAGCATGGCCGCAACCGGCGTCTGGCCGAAGGGAATCAGGAAGCCCGCGAACAGACCCAGCGCGACCCCGCGTGCTGTCGACCGCCGGTTGAAATGCCAGAGCAGCGGGTGCGCGATGCGGTGCGCGAACGGCTTCATCCACCGATTCGATAGCAGGCTTTCGCGGGTCGGCAGGCGGCCGATCAACCAGCGCTTCAAGACGGGTCCTCCATGACAGGCGACCTGTCTATCCCATCAAGGCTGAGCATCGCGTGAACGCGGCGCACGAGGACGGGACAAGTAACGGGCCAGACAAGCGATATAGGTCGCCGGGCCCGCGGCTCAATAGATGCCGCCCTGCTCCCCGGCGAAATCGCGGCTCACATCGCGGCGGGCCGCGGCGGGCTTGTCCTCGCGCGCGCGCTCTTCCAGCTCATCGCGCCGCATGGAAATGCGCGGCTCGGTTTCCGGCTTGAACGCTTCCCAGATGATCGCGGTGCGCGGATCGTCCGACGGCCAGCCGCCATAGACGCGCTTGCCGCTGCGCCGGTCGACCCGCACCATGCGGACGCCCGCCGGCGCCACGAACGGCGTCTTGGGCATATCCTTGAGGATGGGCGCCATGGCCGATTTCCAGATCGGCGCCGCCAGCGTGCCGCCCTGGGCATAACCGCCCATGTTGCGGGGCTGGTCGAAGCCGACATAGACGCCGGCGACGATGTCCGGCGATCCGCCCACGAACCAGACGTTGGTCGGGCCGTTGGTGGTGCCGGTTTTGCCGAACAGCGGCCGGTCCAGATCGCGCAGGCTGGTCGCGGTGCCGCGCTGGATCACGCCTTCGGTGATGTGCACCATCTGATAGGCGGTCATCGGGTTCATCGCCTGCCGCCCGCCATGGGCGAAGCGCGGCATGGCCTTGCCGTTCCAGTCCTCGGCATTGCAGCCCTGGCACGGCTTCCAATTGCGCGGCCAAATCACCTGGCCGTTGCGGTCCTGCACATAATCCATCACCTTGGGGGTGAGCTGGCGGCCGTGATTGGCGAGCATCGCATAGGCATTGACCATCTTCTCGACGGTCGTCTCGCCGGCGCCGAGCGCGAAGGCGAGATAGGGCTGGTAATCGCCGATGCCCATCGCCTTGATCGTGCGGACGACGCGGTCCATGCCGGTCTGCGCCGCCGTGCGCACCGTCATCAGGTTGCGCGATTGCTCGATGCCCCAGCGCATCGTCTGCGCGCCACCGCCCCCGCCGGAGAAGTTGCGGAAGCACTTCTGCCCGAGATTGGCGCCCTGCCACACGCAAAACGGCCCATCGACGATGATCGAGGCGGGCGTCATGCCATTGTCGAGCGCGGCGGCATAGACGAACGGCTTGATGGTCGAGCCGGGCTGCCGCATCGCCTGCGTTACCCGGTTATAGGAAGACAGGCGCGCATCGAACCCGCCCTGCATGGCGAAGACGCGGCCGGTGTGGACGCCCTCGATCATGAAGCCGCCTGAGACGCCCGGAACGTTGCGCAGCGCATAGGCATTGCCTTCGGGCTTCACCGCGATGACATCGCCGGGCTTGAGCGAATCGAAGGTCGGGCGGCCATTGCGCCGATCCGCGAGCAGGGCTGACGAGCGCGGCAATGTGCCGGTCTGGCCACCAGGCAGGCCGAGCGAGGCACTGCTGCCGGACTTGTCCAGCACCACCGCGACGGTCCAGTCCGCATAATCGATGCCGAGATTGGACGCGGCGAGCTCGCTTTCCCAGCGATCCAGATTGTCGATTTTCGCGATCGGCCCGGACCAGCCCTTGCCCGAATCATAGCGCAGCAGGCCCTCGCGCAACGCCCGTGCCGCCTGCTCCTGCATGAAGGGCGAGAGCGGCGAGCGCACCCACAGGCCGCCTGCATAGACGCTGTTGGGGCCATGCTCGGCGGCTTCGCCAAACTCGGCGATTAGACGCCGCCGGATTTCCTCGATATAATAGCCGCCCACAGCACTGTAGCCGCTGCCGCGCTGCCGCACCGCACCCAGCGGCTGCGCACGCGCTTCCTCATATTGGCCCTGCGTGATGAAGCGGTTGCGCAGCATCTCGCCCAGCACCCAGTTCCGCCGTTCGAGTGCGCGATCCATGTGCACTTCCGGGCGATAATTCGCCGGCCCTTTGGGCAGGATCGCGAGATACGCCGCCTCATGCAGCTTGAGATCGCCTACATCCTTGTCGAAATAGGCGCGCGCCGCAGCCTGCACGCCATAAGCGTTGCGGCCAAGGAAGATCTGGTTGAGGTAAAGTTCGAGAATCTGCTGCTTGGTCAGCACGCTTTCCATGCGCCAGGCGAGGATCGCTTCCTTGAGCTTGCGCGTATAGCTCACCTCATTGCCGACCAGCAGGTTCTTGGCGACCTGCTGGGTGATCGTGGAGGTGCCGCGCGGCGTCTGCCCGCTCATCAGGCCCTGGAATGCGGCGCGGGCAAGACCCGGATAATCCAGGCCGTGATGGCTGAAGAACGTCCGGTCTTCCGCAGCCAGATAGGCATTCACGAGCATCGGCGGGAAATCGGAATATTGCAGTTGGACGCGGCGCTCGCGCGCGAAGCTGTAGACGGGCTGGCCATCGATATCGCGCACCACCGTCGGCAGCGGCGGCTGATAATCGAGCAGCGTGCGCGCATCGGGCAGATCACGTGCGAACAGCAGCCAGAAGAGGAAAATCGCGCCAATGAAGACCAGCAGCACATAAGCCAGCCAGCGCCAGCGCCGCCGCTTCATCATGTCGCGCAGGCGCGCGCGCACGGTGTCAAGACGCCCGCCCCGCTGCAACCGGAAGCTCGTCGCTTCGTTTGTCGCTTCTTCCATGCGCGCCACCTAGACCAATTCTGCCGGCTGAGGGAACCGATTTTGCGGCAAGGTGCGCGCAAAGCTGGAATTCAACGCTGGACCGATTGCCGCGCGAAATACACCGAGACGGCAGCGGCCACCCCTTTGGCCAGTTGCAACCGCCCGTCGCGCGTGGCCATCCACCCCGCCTCGGCATTGTTGCTGACATAACCGGTCTCCAGCAGCACCGAGGGCGTGTCGGTCGATTTGAGCACGACGAGCGAAGCCTGGCGATGATAGGGATCGCGGAAGCGGAAGTGCGGCAGCCCCTCCCGATGCAGGATCTCGGCAAAGCGGGCCGAGGATTCCATCGTGTCCCGCCGCGTCAGATCGATCAGAATCGAGCTGACCGCCGTGCTGGCGCCCGAGAGGTCCACGCCATTGATGATATCCGTGCGGTTCTCGCGCGCCGCCAGCCGCGCCGCCTCACGGTCGGACGCGACATCGGACAGGGTGTAGACGGTCGCGCCGCGCGCCTCCCCGTCTTGCGCGGCATCTGCGTGAATCGAAATGAACAGTCCGGCGCCCAGCTTGCTCGCGATGCTGTAGCGCTCCTGCAGGATGAGGAAGCGATCGTCCGACCGGGTCAGCGCAACGCGGATGCGGCCGGTCTTGAGCAGTTCATCCCGCACGGCCTGCGCGATGGCCAGAGTCAGATCCTTCTCGCGAATGTCGAGGCTGGCATTGTAAGCGCCGGGATCGTGCCCGCCATGCCCGGCGTCGATCACCACCAGCGGGCGGCGCGGGTCTTTCGGCCCTTCGATGGTCGGGAGGGGCACGGCCGGCGCAGCATCCGGAATGCGCACGACAAGGCGCGGCCCCTTGGGCGGGCGGCTCATATGGTTTGTGAGGTCGCCAGCACCGGACGCAGGGGCCGAAGCCACAGGCACCTGCCCCCCGTCCGACGGCGCGGCAAGGGTCAGCACAAGAGCAGAAAATGCGGTCAACAGGGCCATGGAAGGCGACTTTTGCCGCCCATGCGCCGCCAGCGCCAGCCAAAAGTTAACCGGCCGGCAAGGCTCTTGCGTGCAGGGTGCCGCCGCGCTGGCAAGCGGCCTGGCTTGGTCTGGCAGCGCGGGGCCTTCTGCTTTTCCACGTTGCTCTGCGGAGCAAGCCCTGCTAGCGCTTCGTTCTCCCGGACAACCCGCTGTGCCCGACTGGCGCGCGGTGGGGATTTTTCCGGTTAATCATCGCCTTCTGGGCGATCCGACAGGTTGATGTTGCATGGGGCATGGCTTGATGAGCTTGGAGCGCGCGAAAGCGGGCCTTCAGCCGCGAGCACTGTTCAAGCCGGTATCCGCAGGACGCGGACATGCCCAGGCGACAGACACGCAATCCTTTTTTGAAAACCGGGGTTTTCAGCGCCGCTGCCGTGTCGACACGACACGCAAGAGCGCGCCCCCCTACATGACACCGGGTCGCCATCCCCGCTTGCGGCGCATGGCGATGACCGGCTGGAGAGACTTTAATGACAATGCGTATGCTGATCGATGCGCGCCACCGGGAAGAGACCCGGGTCGCGGTCGTAACGGGGAACCGGATCGAGGAGTTTGATTTCGAGAGCGCTGAACACAAGCAGCTCAAGGGCAATATCTATCTCGCCAAGGTTACCAGAGTCGAACCCTCGCTGCAGGCGGCGTTCGTCGATTACGGTGGCAATCGCCACGGTTTCCTCGCCTTTTCGGAAATCCACCCGGATTATTACCAGATCCCCCGCGAGGACCGTGAGGCGCTGCTGGCTGAAGAAGCCGCGCACGCTGCCGAAGAAGCCGCCCTGCGCGGCGATGTCGACGACGAGGATGATCACGGCGAAGACGGCGTAGAAGTCGTCGAGCGCCCCAATCTCGACGAAGACGAAGAGAGCGAAGGCGAAGCCCCGGCCCGCAAGCAGAACGGCAAGGGCAATGAGCAGGCCGCAGAAGAAGTGCGCCGCAAGCGCATGGCCCTGCGCCGTCGCTACAAGATTCAGGACGTCATCAAGCGCCGCCAGGTGCTGCTCGTCCAGATCGTGAAGGAAGAGCGCGGCAACAAGGGTGCGGCGCTGACTACCTATCTCAGCCTCGCCGGTCGCTATTGCGTGCTGATGCCCAACACCAGCCATGGCGGCGGCATCTCGCGCAAGATCAGCAACGGTGCGGATCGCAAGCGGTTGAAGTCCATCATCGCCGAGATGAAGCTGCCCAACACCATGGGCTGCATCGTGCGCACGGCGGGCCTCTCGCGCACCAAGACCGAGATCAAGCGCGACTTCGACTATCTCGCCCGCCTGTGGGACGAGATTCGCGAGAACACGCTCAGGGCCGCCGCGCCGGAGCTGATCCACAATGACAGCGATCTTATCAAGCGCGCCATCCGCGACATCTATCACCGCGATATCGAGGAAGTGATCGTCGAGGGCGATGAAGGCTATCGCCAGGCGAAGGACTTCATGAAGCTGCTGATGCCGAGCCATGCCCGGCGCGTGAAGCAATATGCCGATCCGGTCTCGCTGTTCCAGCGCTTCGGTGTCGAGGACCAGCTCGCCGCGATGTATAATCCGGTCGTCCAGCTCAAGTCCGGCGGCTATCTGGTCATCAACCCGACCGAGGCGCTGGTGTCGATCGACATCAACTCGGGCCGCTCGACGCGCGAGCACAGCATCGAGCAGACCGCCACGGCCACCAATCTGGAAGCCGCGCGCGAGATCGCCCGCCAGCTGCGCCTGCGCGACATGGCCGGCCTCGTCGTCATCGACTTCATCGACATGGAGCACAACTCCAACATCCGTAAGGTCGAGAAGGCGATGAAGGAGGCGCTCAAGGACGATCGCGCCCGCATCCAGGTCGGCCGCATCTCCGGCTTCGGCCTCATGGAAATGAGCCGCCAGCGCCTGCGCACCGGCGTGCTGGAAGCCTCGACCCGGCCCTGCCCGCATTGCGAAGGCACCGGTCTCGTCCGCACGGCATCCTCGGCGGGCCTCTCGGCCCTGCGCATGCTGGAAGAGGAAGCCGCGCGCGGTCGTGGCAGCCAGATCACCCTGCGCGCCAGCCAGGAAGCGGCCTTCTACGTGCTCAACAACAAACGCCGCGAACTCGATGAGATCGAGAACCGCTATGGCGTGACCATCCTCATCCTGCCCGATGGCGAGATCGAGGGCGCTCGCATGTCGGTCGAGGCCAGTGGCCCGCGCCCGACCATGCAGGTCAGCTATGCGCCCGTCATCACCGAAGAGGTGGAGGACGAAGAGGACGAGATCGAGGACGTCGAGGAAGAGGAAGAGGTCGCTGAAGAGCGCCAGCCTCGCGCAGACGACGAAGGTGGCGAGGGACGCAAGCGCAAGCGTCGCCGTCGTGGTCGCCGTGGCCGGCGTGACCGCGACGACCAGTCGCCGCAGGACAGCGATGGCGCTGCGTCCGACGAGGATGACGACGCGCAGGCCGATGCCGATGAGCGCGATGACGAGCAGGCCGAAGCCGGCCCGTCCGAATCGAGCGAGGCCGAAGGGTCTGACGAGGCACCGCGTCGCGGTCGCCGTGGTCGCCGTGGTGGTCGTCGCCGGCGGGGCGGACAGAGCGACGGTGCAGACAATGGTGCCGAAGCCAGCGAAGGCTCGACGGACGACGCAGCAGACGCCGCGCCGGTCGCATCGGTGGACGCTGCCGAGGCAGTGCAGGAGACGGCCGAGCCCGCATCGACCGAGCCTGCTGCCGACGCGGAAGAAGCGCCTGCGCCCAAGCGCCGTCGTCGCACCCGCAAAGCCGCCGAAGCCGCTGATGAAGCCGTGACGGTCGAAGTCTCGCCGGAACTGGCCGAGACCCCGACCGCCGAAGCGCCTGCTGCGGAAGCACCGAGCGAGGCTGCCGAAGAGGCACCGGCACCCAAGCGCCGCACGCGTCGCAAGACGACCAAGGCTGCGGAAACGCCCGCCGCGACCGACGGTGAAGCCCAGCCCGAAGCTGAGACAAGCACCGAGGCGGCAGAAGAGGCGCCCAAGGCCGCCCCCAAGCCGCGCGCGCGTCGCAAGCCCAAGACCGTCGAGGCCGCCACCGAGGCGCGCGAGACGCTGGTCGCGGATGCCGCCGACACGGCAACGGACGCTGATGCGTCGGCGCAAGCCGATGGCGACAGCGGCGAAACGCCCCGTCGCGGCTGGTGGCAGCGCACGTTCGGCGCGTGACGCACACCGCCCTGCGGTCTGAGAACCGGCATGATGGATCGTCCGATCCGTCATGCCGGGTTCAGGCTCGCCGGGCTAAGGGGCCGGTCATGGATCGGCCGCTCTCCCCTCCCCGGCAGCTTGCCGGCCAGCTCAAACCCCATCATGCCCGTGAGGCGGCTGTCGCGCCCTGGCTGATCGGCCGACTTCTCGCCGTTCTTGCGCTGCTGAGCCTGCTCGCCGCGCAGCCCGCGCTGGCCCAGTCCGTCCTGCGCGATGCCGAAACCGAAGCGCTGATGCGCGATGCCTCCGTCCCGATCATCCGGGCCGCCGGGCTCGATGAGCGCAATGTGCAGATGCTGGTGATCAACGATCCCAGCCTCAACGCCTTCGTCGCGGGCGGGCAGATCGTCTGGTTCCACAGCGGCCTGATCGCGGAGGCCGACGACCTCAATCAGGTGCAGGGCGTGATGGCCCACGAGCTTGGCCATATCGAGGGCGGCCATATCGTGCGCTTTGCCGATGGCGCGCGGGAAGCGACCGGCATCCAGCTCGTCTCGCTGCTGCTCGGCGCCGCGGCGATGGCAGCCGGTGGGGGCGAGGCCGGCATGGGCATCATGGCGGCCGGTCAACAGGCCGCAATGGGCCGCTTCCTCACCTTCACGCGCACGCAGGAATCGAGCGCGGACGCCGCCGGCGCGCGCTATCTCAAGGCGGCCGGCATCAGCGGCAAGGGCAGCATCGCCTTCTTTCAGAAGCTGCAGAATCTGGAATATCGGCTCTACGTGCCGCAGGACACCTATGTCCGCACCCACCCGCTCTCGCGCGACCGCATCTCAGCCCTGACGGCGCTGTATGAGAATGATCCGGCCTGGAACAAGCCAACCGACCCGGCCTTGGAAGCGCGCTTCCAGCGTGTGCGCGCCAAGCTGATCGGCTTCGTCAGTGAGCCGGAAAAGACCCTCAAGCTCTATCCGCCCTCGGACCAGAGCCTGCCCGCCCATTATGCGCGGGCCTATGCCTATCATAAGAGCGCCTTTACCGAGAAAGCGCTGGCGGAAGTCGATACCCTGCTCAAGGCCGCGCCGCACGACCCGTATTTTCTGGAGCTGCAAGGGCAGGTCATGCTCGAATCCGGCAAGCCCGCCGATGCCATCCCGCCGCTGCGAGAGGCCGTGCAGCGCACCAATGGCGAGCCGCTGATCGCCGCGATGCTCGGCCATGCCCTCGTTGCGACCGAGGATGACAGCCATCTCGATGAGGCCGAGCGCGTGCTGCGCAACACGGTCGCGCGGGATCGGCAGAATCCGTTTGCCTGGTATTCGCTCGGCGTCGTCTATCAGCGCAAGGGCGACACCGCCCGCGCCGCGCTCGCCACGGCCGAGCGCTACTCGATGGAAGGGCAGGACGCCCTCGCCCTGCGCCATGCCGATGTGGCGCTGGCCGGCATCCAGCCCAATTCACCCGATTATCTGCGGGCGCAGGACATTGCGATGGCCAGCCGCGCCGCCATGGAAAGGACACGAAAGAAATGACGAACAAGGCAGGCGCGGGCGCGCTGTTCCGCGCAGCCGGGGTGATCGTGTCCGCGCTAGGCAGCCGCACCGGCGAGCGCAAGCGCGGGCGGATGGTAATGCCGGCTTTGGCCGTTGCGCTGCTCGCCGGCGGCGCGGCGGTAACCTATGCTGCGACCAATCAAAGCCCGGCCATGCCGACGGCGGACCGCGCCGCCATCGAATCGGTGGTGCGTGACTATATCCTCGAGCATCCCGAGATCATTCCGCAGGCGATGGAACGGCTGAAAGCCAAGCAGACCGCCGGCACCGTCGATCAGAACCGGTCCGCGCTGGAAACGCCCTATCCGGGCGCATGGGAAGGCGCGGCCCAGCCCAAGGTCACCCTCGTCGCGTTCATGGACTATGCCTGCGGCTATTGCCGCGCCGCGCTGCCGCATATCGAGGAACTGGTGAAGGCCAATCCCGATCTGCGCGTGGTCTATCGCGAACTGCCGATCATTGCCGATGGCAGTGCCAATGCGGCGAAGGTCAGCCTGCTGGCCGCCAGCGAGAACAAGTTCATGGCCTTTCACAAGGCGATGTACGCGGCCGGCGGCGTCTCCTCGGACGCCATCCTCAAGGCCGCGCGCACGGCGGGGCTGGATGCCGACAAGGCGAAGGCCGCCATTGCGGCCAAGGGCGGCGATGATGAGTTCATGAGCAACATCCGCCTCGCCCAGGCCCTCGGCGCCGAGGGCACGCCTTTGTTCGTGGTGGGCGATCAGGTGTTCAACGGCCTGGTCGGCACCGAGACGCTACAGGCTGCTGTGGACAAGGCGCGCACCAAGGGCTGATTGACCGGAACGGCTCAGTCGGCGCCGTTGAACATTCCCGGCCGAACATTGGAGGCCCCCTCCGCTGCCAAGAGGGGGCCTCCCTTTGCACTGGCCTCCAATGCCCGGACGGTGGGACGAGAGGCGCGCAAAGTGACGGTCAGGACTTGGTCCTGATTCCGATCAGTGCGTAGAGCGGGCAGAAGCTGACGAACGCGGTGAGCAGCGGCACCAGGCCGATCCAGCCCCACGGCGTTCGCGGGCCGACAAAGACGAGCGCGATCAGCCCGAGGCCAATCAGGATCCGGATAATCCGGTCCAGTCGTCCGATGTTCGCAGCCATGGCCACAGCCCTCTCACAATTTCATCTGACGGTGATGCTAGGCGGGTCGCAGGCGCCTGACCTTGACGAAGATCAAACAGGCGCGATCTCAGTCGTTCAGGCTCAGTCCTGCAGGCGCAGCGCGTAGATTTTGGGCCAGTTCTTGCCGGTGACGTAGAGAAGCTGCGCCTTGGCATCCCACGCGATGCCGTTCAGCACGCCCTCGCCGCTCGCGCTCATATTCTTCGCCACCAGCGGTTGCAGGTTGATCCAGTCGTCGATCTTGCCGGTGGCCGGATCGATGCGGGCAATGAGCGGCGAGAACCAGATGTTCGCGTAGAGAACGTCGCCGACCTGCTCCAGCTCGTTGAGAAAGCGCACAGGCTCGCCTTCCCATGTGACGGTGACGCGGCGCTGCTCCTTGTAGCTCTCGGGATCGAGAAAGCGCAGGTCCGGCGTGCCATCGCTCATGATCAGCGCGTGGCCATCATGAGTGAGGCCCCAGCCCTCGCCCGTGTAGCGGAACGAGCCGATCGGCTTCAAATCCTTGCGGTTCCATACGAAGCCGGTCTCGTCCTTCCAGGTGATGCTCACGATCCGGTCGCCCCAGATTGTGCTGCCCTCGCCGAACACATCGGCGCGCATGGGCCGCCGCTGCAGGATCTTGCCGTCACTCAGCCGCATGATCCGCACATCTGACTCGCCGACCTGCCCGGTGGTTTCGTAGATCAGCTCGCCATGGATGGTGAGGCCCTGGGTGAAGGCGCGGGTATCATGCGGCAGTTCGCGCACGATCTCCCATTTGATCTCCGCCTGCGCGGGCCCCGCGCTGAAGACGAGGACGAAGATCGCGACCAATAGCCGCTTCATTCGGCGTCTTCCGCGAGCGCGTCGGCCTGCCAGTCCGGCAGCGTGATCCCCTCGAGCGAATCGACCGGACGATGATCCACCGCGAGCCCCAAAGCCGGATAGGCAATGCGCAGCCGGGCCGGGTCGGACCGGTCAAGCGGCACCACCACGAGGCGGCGGTTCACCTTGTTGCGATAGTGCATCCGCGCGGTATTCTCCTGCCCGACATAGCAGCCCTTGCCATAATCCACGCCGTGCAGCTCTTCCGCGTTGCACTCCAGCCAGAGCGTCTTGTCCTCGCCCAGCTCCGCCACGCCCTCCGCCACGCCGTGGGCCAGCCGATGCGCGCGATCCATGTCCGAAGCGTCGCCCTCCTGCGCTGCGGCCAGCCAGCGCCAGCCCAGTGCCGCGAGCCGGGGGTCGGCGGATGCGCCCTCGACCGGATCGGCGGACCAGTGCGCGGCAAGCCCTTCCTCGATGCCGATGGTGACGGGGCGGCGCAGCCGGTACAGCGTCAGCCTGCGGGCCAGCGCCTCGGCCCGCGATGCCTCGCAATCGATCAGCACATCCTCGCCGCCCGCCGGATCGGCCCAGAGGAGCATATCGTAGAGCGCCTTGCCCTGCGGCGTGAGCAGCCCGGCATAACGCGGCGCGCCCGGCTGCAGGCCGAGCACATCCTGCGTGAGCAGGCCTTGCAGGAACGGCCGCGCCTCCGCCCCGCCGACACGAAGGATGGCCCGATCGCGCAGCGTGGTTGCGAGGGGCGGCGTGGCAAGGGGGGTGGTGGCGGACATGCGCTTTAGGTAGGGGGAGAGGAGCACCAAGCCAAGAGAGGTTCGCGCGATGGCCCAGACATTCGACCTGCTGCTGAAGGGCGGCACCGTCCACCTCCCGAGCGGCCCGGCACGCGTGGACGTGGGCGTCACTGCCGGCAGGATCGCGGCAATCGGCACCAGTCTTGGCGATGCGGGCGAAACGATCGACTGCGCCGGCCTTGATGTGCTGCCGGGCGTGATCGACAGCCAGGTCCATTTCCGCGAACCCGGGCTGGAGCATAAGGAAGATCTCGAATCGGGCAGCCGGGCCGCGGTGCTGGGCGGCGTGACCGCCGTGTTCGAGATGCCGAACACCAATCCGAACACGGACACTGCCGAGCGCGTGGCCGACAAGCTCAAGCGCGCCCATCACCGCATGTGGTGCGACCATGCCTTTTATGTCGGCGCCACCGGCGACAATGCCGAGCAGCTCGGCGAGCTGGAGCGCATCCCCGGCACGGCAGGCGTCAAGATCTTCATGGGCGCTTCCACCGGCAGCCTGCTCGTCGCCGAGGACGAGGCCCTCGCGCGGGTGCTCGCCCATGGCCGCCGCCGCGTCGCCGTGCATTGCGAGGACGAGGCGCGAATGAATGCGCGCAAAGATGAGCGGATCGAGGGCGATCCGGCCAGCCACCCGGTCTGGCGCGACGATGAAAGCGCGATGATGGCCACCCGCCGCATCGTGAAGCTGGCGCGCGAAGCCGGGCGCCGCATCCATGTACTGCATGTCACCACGCCGGCCGAACTGGAGTTTCTGAGCCAGCACAAGGATGTCGCGACCTGCGAGGTGACGCCCCAGCACCTCACGCTGGCCGGCGAGGATGCCTATCCGCGCCTCGGCACCTATGCGCAGATGAACCCGCCGATACGCAGCGCCGCGCACCGTGACGGACTGTGGCACTGGGTCGGCCAGGGTGTGCCCGACGTGCTCGGCTCCGACCACGCGCCGCACACCAAGGAAGAGAAGGCCAAGACCTACCCGGCCAGCCCGAGCGGCATGCCCGGCGTGCAGACTTTAGTGCCGCTGCTCCTCGATCATGTCGCAAACGGCCGCCTGACGCTCCAGCGCTTTATCGATCTGACCAGCGCCGGGCCGCAGCGCATTTTCGGTCTGGTCGGCAAGGGCCGCATCGCGACCGGCTATGATGCCGACTTCACCGTCGTCGACCTCAAGGCGCGCTGGACGATGGGCGCGGACTGGATGGCCTCGCGCTGCGGCTGGTCGCCGTTTGAGGGCATGAGCGTGACCGGCCGTCCGATCGGCACCATCGTGCGCGGCCATCGGGTGATGTGGGACAACCAGCTCGCCAATGAGGCGGTAGGCGAACCGGTGCGCTTCGAGGCGACCGAGTTCCCCGGCCACTGAGGCAAAGGCAAAAGGGGGAAGGCGGGGCGATGGCGACAACGCGGAGCACCACGAGACGCAAGGCGCCCCGGCGCAAGGGCCTGGGCTTTCCCGGCAATCCCACCAGCCTGCCGGGCAAGCTGTTCCGCTGGCTGCTGATGCTCATCCTCGCCTTCATCGGCATCTCGTTGCTGCAGGTGCTGGTCTATAAAGTCGTGCCGGTGCCGGTGACGATCACCATGCTGATGGACAAGAACGGCATCACCAAGGACTGGACGCCGCTGTCGGACATCGATCCGGACATGCCGCGTGCCGCCATTGCGGGCGAGGACGCCAAATTCTGCCAGCATCACGGCTTCGACACCGATGCCATCCGGCAGGCCATGCAACAGAACGCACGCGGCGGGCGCATTCGCGGTGGTTCCACGATCAGCCAGCAGACCGCAAAGAACGTGTTTCTCTGGCAGGGCGGCGGCTTCTTCCGCAAAGGGCTGGAGGCCTGGTACACGGTGCTGATCGAAGCGATCTGGGGCAAGCGCCGGATCATGGAAGTCTATCTCAACGTCGCCGAGACGGGCATCGGCACCTATGGCGTGCAGGCCGGCGCAGTCCGCTACTTCAACCACGGCGCCGACAAGATGAGCCGCACCGAGGCCGCCCGCATCGCGGCGGTCCTCCCCCTGCCCAAAAAGCGCGGCGCCATCGCCCCCACCGGCTTCACCCGCCGCCACGGCAACAACATCGCCCGCTGGATCGGCCATGTGAAAGCCGACGGACTGGATGCCTGCCTGGATCTGACCTGATCGGGCACAAGCAGAGCCCGTTTGCGGGGTCAGAAGATTTTGCAAACAAGTCGGACAACAAAAAGGGCGGAGGCATCGCTGCCCCCGCCCTTTTCGATCTTTATCCCGCGCCGATCAGAAGCTGAAGCGTGCGCCCAGACGGATCGCGTACAACGACGATCCGTTTGTCGTCACCAGTTCGTCCGCCAGCACAGTGTCGCTACTCGGCTGCTCATATTTGTACTGAGCACAGCTGTTGGCGCCCACTGCCACGCAGCTCACCTTCGCAACGGTCTTGCGGAAGGGGAAGCTCGACCGAAGCTGCTGGCCCCATTTGTGGTTGAGCAGGTTCGTGAAGTTCTCGATGTCCGCGAACAGCGCGAAGCGCGTGCCCAGCGGCAGCGGCAGTTCCTGCTCCACATGAAGGTCGATGCGCGTGAACGCCTTCGAGCGGAAGGCATTGCGCGGCGCAACCTGCCCGCGATAGCCTGCCAGCCCAGAGGACTGGACGATGCTGTCGATCCGCGTTGCCGTCGCCGCACTATCATAGATGACCTTCGGGTCGTTCACGCCGGTCGGCACGTAGAAGAGATAGCGCTGTGCACTGCCGGCCGTGCCGAACACACCCGAGCGGCCGCCCGAGAGATCCTGCATCGTGTAGCTGTACCTGGCACCGGCACGGGTCGAGCCGAACAGGTCGATACGCGTCTTGTAATCCCCGAAGAACGCGCGCTCGAACGAAGCATTGTAGCGGAAGGCCCAAGTCACTTCGTCGTTCGAATGGCCGGGCCCGCTCAGATTGGCGTCATAAGCGGCGGTATTGCCGTAGATCGAGCTTGCCTGAGATGACGTGAGCGAGGTGTCGTCACGCACGTCCTGCCGGGTATAGGCCCCGCCCAGCGTCAGGCCCCAGTCCCAGCTCTTCTCGGCGCGCAGGACGCCGATCCAGCCGCGACCATAATCGGTGTTGGTCAGGAGCAGGTCCTGGCCGGTATCGTTCGCGTTGCCGATCTTGCTGGTGTAGCGCTGACGGCCGTCCGGCGTGAGCGAGCCTGCAACGGGGATCGACCGCAGATCGATGACCTTCACCTGCGAACGCACTTTCGAATACAGCACATCGGCGCCGAAGCGCCAGCCGTCGCCGAGCGGACCCAGATCGGCCTCATAGTCCGCCGACAAGGTCGCGCGGAATTGGTTGGGCGCCTTGAAGTTCGGATCGATCGCATTGATCGACGTGGTCGCGTTCGGGTTCGCAGACAGACCGTTGGCTGCGGCGACCACCGCAGTGTTGGCAGCAGCGGGAATGTTTGTGAACGACGGGTTGTTGAGGATGGAGGACGCGTTTGCGCTGTTGGCGCCGCTCGCGGAACCGTTAAGCTGGTATATGCCGCCGTCCGTCTGGCGCGCCGTGATCGATGTGTTGATCACCCCGGTGTTGGAGAAGGAGTTGCCGATATAAACGTCCGGCGATCCGCCACCAAAGATGCCGCCACCACCGCGAATGGTGAGGCGCGGCGTTGCCTTGTAGGTGAAGCCAAGGCGGGGCTGCAGCAGGTCGATGCCACTGATGTTGCTGTTATTCGAGAAGCCGTAGCGCGGGTAGAAGTTGGGGTTTACCGCCGCAGTGCTCTTCATCCCGAACACATCCCAGCGCAGACCGACGCCGACCGAGAGCGTCTCGTTCACGCGCCAATCGTCCTGCAAGCCGAACGTGTACACATTGTAGGAGAAGCTGGCGGCGGCATCCGCGGGGTTAAGCGAAGCCGCGTTGTTGTAGCTGAAGCTCTGCGCCGTGCCGGCCTGGAAGTCGGCGATCGAGTCGAAATAATAGGTGCCCGCCGACGGATTGACGAACATGTTGAAGGACTTGGTGTGATTCCATTCCGCAAGAGCGCGGAGGTTGTGGTCGCCAGCCTTCAGCTTGGCGGAAACGGACCCGCCCCAGCTCTTGATGTTCAGCACATTCGACTGGCTCGGGCCGCCGGCACCCAGGACGAACTGCGGCGTCCCAGTGGGGCACACGATGCTGGCCGCGGTCGTGGTAGCGCCATTCGTCGTGCGATCCGAGGTTGGCGCCGCGCAGACGGACATCTGGGCGCTGCGGCCCATCAGAGGGAACTGGCCGCTGTCATAGGTCTTGTAGAGCGCGCGGGTCTCAGTGGAGAAGCTATCCGACCAGTCGGCATTCCAGGCCAGAATACCGGCCTTCAGTTCGTTCGGCTTGCGATAGGCGTTGGATTCAAGGCCCAGATCGCGGGTGCCGGTGGTCGTGCTGACGTTCAACTCATCCTTGGTATAAAGACCGGTCAGCGAGACGCGCTGCGTTTCGGAAAGGTTGGCGTCCAGCTTGCCGACGATCCGGTCGTCCTTGTCGCCATCGGTGCGGAGCAGGCCGCCGGCGTCGTAGTTGTAACGGCTCTGAGCGATGCCCACGATCTGCTGCAGGGCAGCGTTCGTCGCGCCGATGACCGGCGTACCGGCATTGTCTTCCTGCGTACCGAAGGCCACCGGACGGGCAGCGCGCACGCGCTCGGCGGAGACCATGAAGAACAGCTTGTCCTTGATGATCGGCCCCGAGAGGGTTGCACCGAAGTCCTTGCTGGTGAAATCGGGCTGCGTGACGCGTCCGGCGGTGTTGAGGATATAGGGCTTGGTGCGCTTCCCGGTCAGCTCGTCCGAGCTGAAGGTGAAGAAGGCCGTGCCGTGGAATTCGTTGGTGCCCGACTTGAGGATCGCGTTCGAAACGCCGCCCTGGAAGAAGCCTTCGCGGATATCATAAGGCGCAACCTTGGTTTCGAACTGCCCGATGGAATCGAGCGGAACCGGACCACGACGTGACGGCAGCGCGTCCGGGTTGAGGCCGAAGCTGTCGGTGACCGGAACGCCGTCCACGGTGAAGCGGTTGAAGCGGGGATTCTGGCCCGCGAACGAAACCTGGCGGCCCGTCGTCTGGCTGGTGTCGAGCGTCGCAAACGGGTCGCGCGCCGCAATGTCGCGGATGTCGCGATTGACCGAAGCGATCTTGCCGATCTGCTCAGCGGTCATGACCATGGCGGGGCCCTGTGACACGTTGCCCGCGCCGCGGATGGCCGATGCCGTCACGACGATGGCGTCGCCTGAGGCCATCTCAATCGGCAGCGTGAAGGACTGGCCAACGACCGTGTACACGTCTGTCACGCGAACATCTTCGAAGCCGGATGCGGCGACCTCAACCGTGTAAGGCCCACCAATGCGCAGGCCGCTGGTCGAAAAGCTGCCGTCGGCGCCCGTCGTGGTGCGCGAGACGGTGCCCGAGGGGACGTGCGTCACGGTGACGGCGGCGCCGGCGACCGGCGCGCCTTCCGCCGTGACCGTACCGCGCACGGAAGAGGTGGTTTCCTGCGCATGGGCAGGGCTGAGCGCCACGCAGGTGGCGATGCTCGCGGCCGAGGCAGCGAGGAAGAAGCGGAAGTTGCGCATCGAAGATCCCCTTTAGATCATCACGAAAACTGGTCTTGAGCCGTCCTGATCACGGCTGCCTTCACCCCTCTGGGCTCGGACACATCCTCTCGCCTGGTCTGCGATCTTTATGTCATCGCCCGTGTCTGTCGGACGTGACTCAATTATGACGATGGCGGGTTCATACTGGCGACCTGCCCAGTCTCGCCATTGCGAAATGAGCGGTATGTATCCGGAAAAAGGAGGAAAATTCTCGAAGTCGCTCCTAATTCGGCAATAAAATCGCGCGATATCAATGACATATTGTGCAGTGCGGCATCCATGCAACGCTCGCGCAGAATCTTGCCATAAGATGAACGGATCGCCGGCCCGATCGACCGTCTGGGCTGCCGGCGGGGCTCAGTCGCGCGAGATGACCGGCCGCTGCAGAAGCGGACGCCATAAGGGCAGGATGAAAAACACGAGCAGCAGCCAGATCAGGCCGACCGCCCAACCGCCCGCCACATCGCTGGGCCAATGCACGCCGAGCCACACCCGGCTGGCCCCCGTGGCGAGAATCATCGCCGCGCAGATCCCTGTCACCACCCGGCTCCGCGCCAGCAGCGCGATGGCGCCATAGAGCGCCATGGCGCCGGCGGCGTGCCCGCTGGGAAAGCTGGTGCCCACAGTCTCGACGAGGCTGGGGAGCATATCGGGGGAGAGCATCATCGGGCGCGGCGCATTGAAGCCGAGCTTCACCACCCCGATGACGAGCGCGGTCCCCACGCCCGCGACCAGCAGCGGGATCAGGCGTTCGGGATGCCCCAGCTTGATGAAGACCAGCCCCACCGCCAGCACGATCAACGTGCGACCGCCGACCGCGCCCAGCCGGTCGAGCGCCACCGCGCCATGCGTCACAAGCCCCGCACCGCGCACGCCGTGCAGCTTGCCCGCCAGCCCCATCAGCCGCTCATCGATAGACGCGAACAGGCCGGTGGGCTGGAGGAAGCCGATGGCCGCGACCAGCAACGCCAGACTGAGCGCAAAACTGAGCGCGACGCCCGGAGTTGGCAGTCGCCGCATCCGCCTTTGGATCAGATGTGGAGCGCCCGCCCATAAGCGGCCAGCACGCTCTCGTGCATGGATTCGCTGATGGTCGGGTGCGGGAAGACCGTCTGCATGAAGTCCTGCTCCACCAGCTCGGCCGTCTTGCCGATGGTGTAACCCTGGATCATCTCGGTCACCTCAGCGCCGACCATATGCGCGCCGAGCAGCTCACCGGTCTTGGCGTCGAACACCGTCTTCACGAAGCCTTCCGCCTCGCCGAGCGCGATCGCCTTGCCATTGCCGATGAACGGGAAGGTGCCGACCTTCACGGTGTAGCCCGCATCCTTCGCCTTCGCCTCGGTCAGGCCCACCGAGGCGACCTGCGGCTGGCAATAGGTGCAGCCCGGAATGTTGAGCGGGTCCATCTCATGCGGGTGGACATCCTTGTTGCCCAGCGCCTGCGCAATCGCCTCGGCGGCGGTCACGCCCTCATGGCTGGCCTTGTGCGCCAGCCATGGCGGCGCGGTGACATCGCCGATCGCCCAGATGCCATCGACGCCGGTGCGGCACAGGCCATCGGTCTTGATATGGCCGCGCTCCAGCGTGACGCCCAGCGCCTCTAGCCCGATATTCTCGGTGTTCGGGACGATGCCGATGGCGACGATGCAATGGCTGAACTCGCTGGTCTCGCTCTTGCCATCCCTGCCCTTGATGGCGGCGGTAACGCCCTTGTCGCTGGCCTTGAGGCTCTCCAGCGAGGCGCCGGTGACGATCTTCATGCCACGCTTCACCAGCTGCTTTTCAAGGAACGCCGAAACGTCCTTGTCCTCGACGGGTACGATGCGATCCATCATCTCGACCACGGTCACGTCAGCGCCCATGTCGTTATAGAAGCTCGCGAACTCGATGCCGATGGCGCCCGAGCCGATGACCAGCAGCTTGCCCGGCATTTCCGGCGGGGTCATCGCGGTGCGATAGGTCCAGATGCGCTTGCCGTCCGCCGGCGCGAACGGCAGGTCGCGTGCCCGCGCGCCGGTCGCCACGATGATGTGCTTGGCCGCCAGATCGGTCTTCTTGCCGTCCTTGTCGGTGACCGAGAGCTTGCCTTTGCCGGTGATCGTACCCGTGCCGATGTGCACGGCGACCTTGTTCTTCTTCATCAGGTGCGTGACGCCGGCATTGAGCTGCTTGGCGACACCGCGCGAGCGCTTCACCACCGCCTCAATGTCCGCGCTGATCTTCTCGGCGGCCAGGCCATAATCCTTGGCGTGGCTCATATAATGGAAGATCTCGGCCGAGCGCAGCAGCGCCTTGGTCGGGATGCAGCCCCAGTTAAGGCAGATACCGCCGAGCAGCTCGCGCTCCACAATGGCCGTCTTGAGGCCAAGCTGGCTCGCGCGGATCGCCGCGACATAGCCGCCGGGGCCGGAACCGAGAACGATGACGTCATAGGATTCAGACACGAAATGCTCCATCCATGATGCCCTCTCCCCTTGAGGGAGAGGGGTCTAAAATGACCGACTGCGCCTTCATTGCGCGTTCGCCAGGGGCGGCACCCTGCGGGGGCGGCGCACTTCGTCGATGGCGACGAAGATGAACCGGGCCTGCGTGACCTTGTAGGTTTCCTCGCTGTGCCGCGCGCGGCGCCAGGCCTCGACCTCAATGGTCATCGACGTGCTGCCCACCTTCACGAGCGTCGCGAAGACGGAGACCTCGTCCCCCACCAGCACCGGGCGGTGGAACTGCATGCCTTCCACGGCGATGGTGACAGCCCGGCCCTTGCTGTGCCGCGAGGCGACAAGCGCCGCCGCCATATCCATCTGGCCCATCAGCCAGCCACCGAAAATGTCCCCATAGGGATTGGCATCCGCCGGCATCGCGGTGATCCGCGTCGCGGGCGCACCTTCCGGCAGGACATCCTCGTCAGCGGCCATGGTGCGCTTACGCCACCAGACCCAGCGGCGCCTCTACCAGTTCCTTGAACACCTTCATCAGCTCCGCACCGTCGGCGCCATCGATGGCGCGATGATCGAAGCTGCCGGTGGCGGACATGACGGTCGCGATGCCGAGCGCGTCGTCGATCACATAAGGCCGCTTCTCGCCTGCGCCGATCGCCATGATCATCGCCTGCGGCGGATTGATCACTGCCTCGAACTGCTTGATGCCCATCATGCCCATGTTGGAGAGGCTGGCCGTGCCGCCGGTGAACTCTTCCGGCTTGAGCTTGCCTTCCTTGGCGCGGGTGGCGAGGTCCTTCATCGCGGTCGAGATGGCGGAGACGGACTTGGCGCCGGCATCGGTGATGATCGGCGTGATCAGTCCGCCCTCGATGGACACCGCCACCGAGATATCGGCCCGGCTGAACTTGAGCAGCTGGTCGCCGGCGAACTGCACATTGCACTTGGGTACGGCGATCAGCGCCTTGGCCAGCGCCTTGATGAGCAGATCGTTGACGGAGAGCTTCACGCCCTGCGATTCGAGCGCCTTGTTGAGATCGCCACGCAGCTTGAGCAGCGCATCGAGGCGCACATCCACGGTGAGGTAGATGTGCGGCACCTGCTGCTTCGATTCGGTGAGGCGGCGCGCAATGGTCTTGCGCATGTTCGAGAGCTTCTCGACCTCGTGCGGAATGCCGAAATCCTGCGCGGTCGCGGCCACCGGGGCAGGCGCGGCCGGAGCCGACGCTGCGGGCGCCGCGGACGGGCTCGCGGCGGGCTTGGGCGCGGTGCTGCCGGGCTTCACCCCCTCCAGATCTGCCTTCACGATGCGGCCATTGGGACCAGTACCGGAAACCGCAGCCAGATCGATGCCGCTGTTCGTGGCGATGCGGCGGGCAAGCGGGCTCGCCTTGACGCGATCTCCAGAGGAGGCAGCGGCCGGCGCAGCGGTCGATTTCGCGACTTCCGGCTCCGGCTTGGGGGCGCTGGCGGCTTCCGGCTTCTTCTCCGGAGCGGCATCGGCCTTGGGCGCGGGCTTGGCGGCAGCCGGAGCATCACCGCTCGGCACGTCCTCGCCTTCCTCGACCAGCACCGCGATGACGGTGCCAACCTTCACATTGTCGGTCCCTTCGGCGACGAGGATCTTGCCGACGACCCCTTCGTCCACGGCTTCAAATTCCATGGTGGCCTTGTCGGTCTCGATTTCGGCGAGCAGATCGCCGGACGAGACGGTGTCGCCTTCCTTCACGAGCCATTTCGAAAGCGTGCCTTCCTCCATGGTCGGCGAGAGGGCGGGCATCTGGATATTGATCGCCATGGGGGCCAGGCTTTCCTGTTTTTCGGGTTGGACAATCACCGGCCACCTTCACGCTTTGCCCGTCGGGGTCAAGGCCATCCCTTGCATCCAGACCGAATTTCCCGCACCTACCGAGCCGGTTTCTTCGGGGGAGCAGGCGATGATGCGGACTTATCTCGTCGTGGTGGACGAAAGCAGCGAGGCGGAATCGGCCCTGCTGTTCGCCGCGCGCCGCGCTGCCAAGACGGGCGGCGGCGTGCATATGCTGGCGCTCGTGCCCAAGACAGAATTCGTCCAATGGGGCGCCGTGCAGGCGACAATGGAGGAGGAAGCCCGCGCCCGCGCCGAGGCCCTCGCGGCCAGTGCCGCCGGCACGCTGATGGCGGAAGCGGGCATCCAGCCCGCGATTACGGTGAAGGTCGGCGATCCCGTGGCATCGGTGAAGGAGATGCTGGCCTCGGGCGAAACGGTCGCCGCGCTCGTGCTCGGGGCGGCGCCCAAGGGCGCGCCCGGCCCGCTGGTGGCGCACTTTGCCGGCAATGATGCCGGCACCCTGCCCTGCCCGGTGATGATCATCCCCGGATCGCTGAGCCGCGAGGATATCGAGCGGCTGAGTTAGGTCGGCCATCGTGTCCCTGCAACGTGTTCCTGCGAAGGCAGGAACCCAGGGCGCAACCGACGAACCTCGCCGCCCTGGGCTCCTGCCTTCGCAGGAGCACTGTTAATTTCATTACGACAATGAAAAGGGGCCGACTTTCGCCAGCCCCTCCTTCAAAATCCGATTGCGGCGGGTTCAGCCCGGCTGGTTGGCCCGTTCGGCGCCATTGCCGTCCAGATTCTCCGCGACGAATGCCCAGTTGACGTGCTTCTTGAGGATCGTGTCTGCGAAGTTGGGGCGCGCGTTGCGATAATCGATGTAATAGGCGTGCTCCCACACATCGAGGATGAACAGCGGCGTATCGCCATGCGCCACTGGGCAGTCGGCGTCGTGGTAGCTGGTCACTTCCAGCTTGCCGTCCTTGAGGATCAGCGCGGCCCAGCCGCTGGCGAAGTGGCCGACGGCCTCGGCCTTCAGCTTCTCGATCAGCGCGTCGGTCGAGCCGAAGCCTTCGTTGATGAGATCGGCCAGCTTGCCGCTCGGCTCCTGCGTGTCCGGCGAGAGGCACTGCCAGAAGAAGCTGTGGTTCCAGATCTGGCCGACCTGGTTGAACAGACCGCCCTTGGAGGACTTGATCAGCTCCACCAGCGACTTGCCCTGCAGGGCCGGATCGGCGGCGACCAGCTCATTGGCCTTCGTCACATAGGCATTGTGGTGCTTGCCGTGGTGATAGTCGAAGGTCTCGGCCGACATGTCATCGCCAAAGGCGGTCTTGGCATAGGGAAGGTCGGGCAGTGTGAATGCCATGGCGCTAATCTCCTCTTGGTGCATTAAAGTCGTTCTGCAGGCGAAACGCGCAGGCGCGCGATTCGTGTCGGTTGCCCGCAGCAGATGGCGCGTAGACCGGCAGCTTTCCAGTCATCTCTCCCGATCAGCGCCAAATATAATTTCGATATGACAGCGGCGCGACTTTGGCATAGCCTGTGCGATGGCCGATAACCGGCTTTAGGGGAGGGTGCGGTCAAAGCACCCGGCAAACGACTGGGGGAGCATCATGACGAAACTGTTCGGCAATCTGCATCTCGTCCTGCTGATCGGGGTTATTCTGACCCTGGCTGTCATTTACGGCATTGGCCCGAATGGCGAATCCGTCTCCGCCGCCTTGCGCTGGCTGCACACCTTCTTCGGCATTTTGTGGATCGGCCTGCTCTATTACTTCAACTTCGTGCAGATCCCGACCATGCCCAAGGTCCCGGCAGAGCTGAAACCGGGCGTCTCCAAGTTCATCGCGCCCTCCGCGCTGTTTTTCTTCCGCTGGGCCGCGGCGCTGACCGTGCTGACCGGTCTGCTGGTGGCATGGCGCACCGGCTATCTGCACGAGGCGTTCGCGTTCAAGGCGCCCTATCAACTGATCGGTCTGGGCATGTGGCTCGCCGTGATCATGGCGATCAATGTGTGGTTCGTGATCTGGCCGGCGCAGAAGAAGGCGCTGGGGCTGGTGGCCGCCGACGATGCGACCAAGGCCAGCGCCGCCACCCGCGCGATGATCTTCAGCCGCACCAACACGTTGCTGTCGATCCCGATGCTCTACTGCATGGTCAACTTCAACGGCGGCTGAGCGGCCGGCGCCCTGCGCGAGGCGGCAAGCGCCTCAAAGCAGGGCGTGTTTCTTCAGGCAGTGCCGCAACTGGTCGTAGGAGAGCCCGATCGCCTTGGCCGTGGCGCGCTGGTTGAAGCGGTGGCGCTGGAGCGCATGGCGCAGGATCGCGGCCTCATGCGCGTCGACAGCGCCGCGAAAGTCGGCGACATCGTCCAGCGCGATCAGCAATCGCCCGTCCTCGACCGCGCCATCCTCGGAAGGACCGGCGGCAGGCGCCGCGCTGGCGGCAGCGGGTTTTCCCGGCATCGGCTGCGGCTTCCATGGCGAGGCGAACGGATCGAGCTGGATCTCGTCGATCGGCCGATCTGGGTCGGGCCAGCGATACACGGCGCGCTCGACGACATTGCGCAGCTCGCGCACATTGCCGGGCCAGCGATAGGCGTTGAGCGCCGTCATCATCCGCTTGGAAAAGCCCGGCCAGGACGACCAGCCGCATTCGGATGCCATCTTGCGCCCGAAATGCTCGACCAGAACGTCGACATCGCCCTCGCGGCCGCGCAGAGGCGGCAGGGTAATCACCTCGAAGCTGAGCCGGTCCAGCAGGTCGGCCCGGAACCGCCCGGCTTCCACGGCATCGGGCAGATGCTCGTTGGTCGCGCCGACGATGCGCACATCCACGGTAAGCGGCCGCGAACTGCCGATGCGCGTCACCTCGCCATATTCCACGGCGCGCAGCAGCCGCTCCTGCGCCGCCATGGAGAGCGTGCCCAGTTCATCGAGGAACAGGGTTCCGCCATCGGCCTCCTCGAAGCGACCGGCCCGCGCCCGCGTCGCGCCGGTGAAGGCGCCGGCCTCATGACCGAACAGCTCGGCCTCGATCAACGTCTCGGGCAAGGCGGCGCAGTTCATGATGATGAGCGGCCCATCCCAGCGCTGGGAAAGGCGATGGATGCGCTCGGCGATCAGCTCCTTGCCAGTACCCCGCTCGCCGATGACCAGCACCGGGCGGTTGAGGTCAGCCGCACGGCCGGCCTGCTCGACCGCATCCAGAAAGGCGAGGGATTCCCCGACAAAATGCGTCGTCTTTTCCATTCCCAACTTTTAGGGATATTTCCCAACTCATTGCAACAAACAATGCTTCGCGCGCACCTCGGCCGGGAAGAAGTTGGCGAAAATCCGGGCTTCTCAGAAATTGGCACGCCCCCTGCAATACATTGTGCAATCCGCCAATGAGCGGGATTTGAAGGCCCAACCAGGATCAGGAAGAGACCGCCATGTTGAACACAATCGACCGCTTCGGTGCTCAGACCGCCGCAGCATGTCTTACCCTCATTTTCAGCGCCATCATGGTGATCGGCGCTGTCGGCCCTGCTGTCACCGGCAACCCTGCCGCCACGACTGCAGCGGCTCTGGACAACACACCGGACAAGCCGTCACAATCCCTTGTGTGACGGCTTCAAGGTCGGGGCAGCACACCCCCGCTGCCCCGACCGAACCGCCTCAGTTGGAGTATGTACATGAGTATTTTCTCTCGCACCCGGGACATCATTGCCGCCAACGTGACCGATCTGCTGGATCGCGCCGAGGACCCGGCCAAGATGATCCGCATGATCATCCTCGAAATGGAGGAGACGCTGGTCGAGGTGCGTGCATCGGCAGCGCGGACCATCGCCGACCAGAAGGAGATGCGCCGCCACATCGCCAAGCTCGATGCCCTCCAGGAAAGCTGGGTCGAGAAGGCGCAGCTCGCCCTCTCCAAGGATCGCGAAGACCTTGCCAAGGCCGCTCTGGTCGAAAAGCAGAAGGCCGGCGACATGGCCGAGCAGCTGCGCGGGCAGATTGCCATGCTGGATGAGGCGCTGGCCGCATCCGAAGAAGACATCGCCAAGCTGCAGGCCAAGCTGCGCGAGGCGCGCGTCCGGCAGAACAGCCTCGTCGCCCGCATGGAGAGCGCACAGACGCGCCGACGCGCGCGCGAGATGTACAATGGCGAGCGCGTGCAGGATGCCTTCTCCCGCTTCGAACTGCTGGAGCGCCGGGTCGATCTGGCTGAAGGCGAGGCCGATGCCATGGGTCTGGGCGGTCAGCCCAAGACGCTGGAGCAGGAAATCGCCGAGCTTCAATCCGCCGACAAGGTGGAAGCCGAACTCGCGGCGCTCAAGGCCGCGCAAGCCAGGAAGGATTGATCCATGGAGGACGTCTTTCTGCCCATCGTCATCTGCGGCATGCTGTTCATCGGCATGCCGTGGCTGATCTTCCACTATGTCACCAAGTGGAAGCAGGCGCCCAAGATCACCGATGAGGACGAACGGCTGCTCGATGAAATGCACATGCTCGCCCGTCGCCTGGAGGAGCGCCTCCAGACGGTCGAGCGGATCATCGCCGCCGACAATCCCGATTTCCGTCCAGCCCGCCCGAGCGCGAGCGACGATCCCTATTTCGACAGGAGGAACTGAGATGTCCGCCCGCCGCACCAAATTCTACCTCGACAAGAAAAATGCCAAAGCCATGGGCGTCTGCGCTGGCATTGCCGACTATATGGGCATCGATGTGCTCTGGGTCCGCATTGGCGCCGTGCTCGTGACGCTGGCCGGCGGCTTCCCGTGGACGGTGATCGCCTATCTGCTCGCCGCATGGATGGCCGAGCCCAAGCCGACCGGCCTCTATGCCGACCGGGAAGACGAGCGCTTCTGGCAGGGCGTGCGTACCAATCCGGCGCGCTCCACCCGCGATGTGCGCAGCAAGTTCCGCGACATCGACCGGCGCCTGTCCGACATTGAGACCTTCTACACCAGCCGCAACACCCGGCTTGCCGACGAGATCGACAGCCTGCGCTGACACAAGGGAGAGGCGCAACAGCGCTCGATTACAGGGAAATTTGAACCATGGATCCTATCACCGCAGACGCCGTCGTCGAATCGATGCCGCTCATCGTCGGCGCCAGTTCACTGATCGGCCTGCTGGCCATCGCCGGATGGGTCTTCAACACATGGCTGCGCGTCCGGCACGGCTATCCGCTCGAGAACAGCTGGGGCAAGGCCGTCTATCCGCAGAAGAATGAGGAGCTCAGCGAGCGCATCAAGCTGCTTAGCCAAGAGAATGCGCAGCTGCGTGCCGAGCTTGGCGCGGTCAAGGATCGGCTGGCCAATGTGGAGCGCATCGTGACCGACAGCGCCCTTCATCTGACCAACGAGATCGAAAGCCTGCGCACCCCCTCCAACTGATCGCCATCCAACTGGCCGGGAGTCCCATCATGCCTGCTTCAATGCTGTTATTCTTCATGATTGTCGTCGGCATCCCGGTCATCGGGGGCATCTGGAGCAAATATATGCGGCAGAAGATGAAGCTGCGCGAGCGCGAGTTGGACGTGCTCGGCACACAGACCGCAGAAAAGGCCGCACAATATGCCGCGCAAGTCGAGCGGCTGGAGCAGCGGGTGCGGGTCCTGGAGCGGATCGTGACCGATCGCGGCGCCGCTCTGGCCCATGAAATCGACCAGCTCGGCGGCGCTGAATCCGCCCCTCACGAAATCCCCACGCGGACCGACCACTAAGACATCGACAGGAGGAGATAGAGTCATGACCGATCTTGACCTCGTGAAGCACGCCATGACCATGATAGCGCTAACTTTATCATTCGCACTTGTCGCCCTGGCCTCGCTCAAGGGCTGGAACGGATGGCTGGCGCTCAAGCGGGCGGAGCTGGACATGGCCGCCAGCCGCGCCGCCCCGCGCGCGCCGACCCCGGACGCACCCCTGGCCGGCGGGCTGATCGAGATGGCCGACCTCAAGGAGCGCATCCGCAAGCTGGAGGCCATCGCCGCCGGCATCGACGTCTGATCCGCAGAGTTTCACTGGCCTCCCGCGCGCCGCGACCTATATGGGCGGCATGACGACATTGCAGACCATCCAGGACGATTACGAACTGCTCGAAGGCGATGAGCGCTACCGGCTGCTGATTGATCTGGGCCGCGAACTGGAGCTGATGCCGGACGCGCTGAAGACGGACGCGACGCTCGTGCGGGGCTGCTCCGCCTCCGTCTGGGTCTACCCGACACGGCTGGACAATGGCGCGCTGCATTTCCTGGCGGACAGCAACGCTGCCATCACCAAGGGCATCATCGCCTTGGTCCTCCTCACCGTGCAGGACCGGATGCCGGCGGAGGTCGCGACGTTCGATATCGAACAGGCGCTGGCACCCTTCGACCTCAAGCGCCAGCTCTCGTCCAACCGCACCCAAGGGCTGCCGAACATGATCGCGCTGATCCGGGAAACGGCGACTCGCCTGCAGGCGGAGGATGCTGCGGGTTGAAAAGGGGGCGGTTGACAGGCTCACGTCACAGCTTGCAGGTTGGGCGCCATACCGGTGAGCGGTTTTCACCGCAGTGTATTGGAATGCGGCCTCCGTCACGAACAGGCGGGCGCCAAAAGAAACAGGTGGCGCATTGATTGATCCCAAGCATTTCCGCGACGTTCTCGGCAGTTATCCCACCGGCGTATGCGTCATCACCTCAAATAATGCGGACGGTCAGCGCTGGGGTCTGGCGGTCGGCACTTTTTCTTCGATCTCGCTAGACCCGCCGCTGGTCGGCTTCCTGCCCGACAAGCGCTCGGGCAGCTGGGCCAATATCGCCACCACCGGCCGCTTCTGCGTGAATGTGCTGGGCAATGCCCAGTTGGAGACCTGCCGGCGATTCGCCTCGCGGCATGATGACAAGTTCGAGGGCATGGCCCATGGCACCAGCCCCGGCGGCCTGCCGATTCTCGATGGTGCGCTCGCATGGATCGAATGCGCGATCGAAAAGGTTGTCGAACTGGGCGACCATCTTCTCGTCGTCGGTGCGGTGCAGGCCATGGAGCGCGCGCCGGAGGGCTCGCCGCTGATCTTCTATCGCGGTGGCTATCACCGACTGATCGATCTGGAAGACGCCACCGCCTGACCGGCTCACGCCCGGCCGAACGGCAGGATCGCCTCCAGCTCCGGCAAAGACGGCTTGCCCGGCACCTGCCGCCCGCTGCGCATCAGGAAGACATGGCGGACGATCTCCGCCTGCTGCTCGATCCCGTAGCGCGCGAACGGCTTGCCCGGCTGGAAATCGTAATCATAGCGGCAGAACGGGTGCCGTCGCAGCAGCAGGTTGATGCCGGTCTGGTGCTGCCAGACATGCGTCATTTCGTGAATGAACAGCCCTTGTGCCGAGAGATCGCCGGCGCCGAAGCAATCGCAATAGCTGCGCCCCTGCGGATGGAAATGAATATGCCCCCGCGGCGCCATGACGATGGCACGCGGCTGGAAGGGCCACCATTTGCGGTTGCGAATTCGCACCTCATCGAGCGCAATCGCATCGCCGAACATGCGCTCGGTCAGCGCGCGCTCCGGCTGGGACAGCGGCCGATCGACGGCGCCAATGTGCTGGGATGGGACGGCCATGCAGCCGAGATAGGCGCCCCTGCCTCACCGGCAAGGCCCGTCCGTCCCGGCGCATGCCCGCCGACCGTCACTCGCTCTTGAGATCGAGAACCGAAACCGCCGCCAGAATGACGCCAAAGACCGCAACCATGCCGATGAAGGTCAGGACCGGCCACTGCATAAGAAGGTTCATCGCGAATGCTCCTGCAAACCATGTGATGAGCCCTCTTTTCACCGAACGGCGCCGCCGACATTGATCGGCATCAAACCCGCGCCCGCCCCATCCGGGCGGAATTTTTTTCACGGGTGATCCCCGCGCGGCATTTTCCCGTGCGTAAAAACCGACAATCTTGCCCAAGTCTGACAGGTCCATTCATCGGGCGGTCATCTGGGCTGACTTAGAAAAGCGATGTGGCGCGGGGACTGACCTCGGGATTCCCCCCTGTTGCCCGGGCTTCGCCCCGCACCACATGCGCAAAAATTCAGGCGCTTTCTTCGAGCCCCCGCTCCATGCCCCCCGGAGCGGGGGTTTTCGATGTCCGCGCGATCCGCCCGGCCTGGTGCCGCGGCGCACAGCCGTTCGAGTCAAAATAATCGCTTCGCGGCTTGGGTTCGGCGCCGAGGGCGGCTAGGGACTTTGGCCATGTCGACCAAGCAGACTCTCAAGATCGCCTCCTGGAATATCAACAGCGTCCGCGCCCGCCTCGAAATCGTCGAGCGCTTCCTCACCGAGTATCAGCCCGACGTTCTGTGCATGCAGGAGACGAAGGTCGTGGACGGCTCCTTTCCGGAGGGCCTGTTCCGCCGGCTCGGCTATAATCATCAGGTGCTGCACGGCCAGCCGATGCACCATGGCGTGGCCATCGTCAGCCGCATTCCGGTGCGTGAGGACGAGCGACTCGATTGGCAAGCCAATGGCGAGGCGCGCCACATCGGCGTGCGGCTGGAAAACGGGCTGCGCATCGAGAATGTCTACGTGCCCGCCGGCGGCGAAGAGCCGGACCGCACGATCAACCGCAAGTTCGGCCAGAAGCTCGATTTTCTGCAGCGTATGATCGATTGGTCCGGCAAGCTCGGCGGATCGACCCTGCTGCTCGGCGACTTCAACGTCGCGCCGCTGGAGTGCGATGTGTGGAGCCACAAGCAGCTCATCAACGTCGTCAGCCACACCCAGATCGAGCGCGACCTGCTCGGCCATCTCCAAAGCTCGCACAACTGGATCGACCTTGGCCGGCGCTTCGTGCCCGCGCCCGAGCGGCTCTACACCTGGTGGAGCTACCGCGCGCAGGATTGGGCGAAGTCTGATCGCGGCCGTCGGCTCGACCATATGTGGCTGAGCCCCGACCTCGCGGAGACGGCGGTCTCGCATCAAGTCGCCGAGGATTGCCGCAGCTGGACGCGCCCCTCGGACCACGCTCCGCTGATTACGGAATTCGCCTTCTGATGGGCGCGCGATAATGGACGGGCGCGCTGCGGCTCGCGCCATCGATGCCCTTCGGCGCGGCTGGCCTGTCCGGCTGGTCGATGCAGGCGGCGCACTGACGCTGCTGCCTGTGGAAGGCGCGACGCCGACGAGCCTCTCCTCGTTCGACCCGGCGGCAGAGGCGCCCCTGCTGCTCTCCGCCGCGCGGGCCGTCACGCTCAAGCTCGCCAACCAGCGGGAGGCGGCGGACCCACAGGCGCCGGCCCTCATCGCCCGCGAGCGCTGGATCGATTCGCCGGCCGCCGCCATGGCCATTGCCGATCCGGTGCGCGATCTCGCGACGCCGCTCAAAGGCCCGTTCCGCGCCCTGCCGGTTCCGCACCCGGTCCTGGCCGCCGCCGCCCTCACCCTTGCGCGCCTCGCCGGCATGTTGCCCGCCTTCTTCATCGGATCTGAGGACGCCGAGGCCGAGGTGCAGCTGAGCGCGGACGACATCGCCACTTATGCAGACCCGACCCGGCTCGCCATCGCCGCCCGCGCGCGGCTGCCCGTCGAAGCCAGCGTGGATGCGCAGATCATCGCCTTCCGCTCGCCGGAAGATCCGCGTGAGCACATCGCCCTCGTCATCGGCGAGCGCGACGGCAGCGCCCCGGTCGTCCGCCTGCACAGCGAGTGCCTGACCGGCGACGTGCTCGGCTCGCTCAAATGCGATTGCGGCCCGCAATTGCACGGCGCTCTGCACGAGATCGCCCATGCGCGCTGGGGCGTTCTGCTCTACCTCCGACAGGAGGGGCGCGGCATTGGCCTCATCAACAAGCTGCGTGCCTATCAGCTGCAGGATCAGGGCTTCGACACGGTAGACGCCAATGTCCGCCTGGGCTTCGCCATCGATGCACGTGATTTCGGCGTGGCGGCGCGGATGCTCGATCTTCTCGGCATCGGCGAAATCCGGCTGCTCACCAACAATCCGGAGAAGGTCGCGGGCCTGGAATCGCAGGGCATCCGCGTTGCCGAACGGCTGCCGCTGGCTTTGCCCTCCAATCCCCATAATGAGCGCTATCTCGCGACCAAGCGGGACCGCACCGGCCACCAGTTATGAGCGAGGCCCCGGCCATTCTGGTCGATGGCAAGGCAGGGCGGCTGACCATCGGCGACTGGTCCTGCGCCTGTGTCATCGGCAAGGGCGGGCTCATCGCTGCGGCGGACAAGCGCGAGGGCGACGGCGCCTCGCCCATCGGTGATTGGCCAGTGCGCGCCGCGCTGCTCCGCCCCGGTCGCATCGATGCCGCTCAGGCGCCCGCAATCCCGTGGCGCTGGGTCCGGCCGGACGATGGCTGGAGCGACGATCCCGCCGACCCGGCCTATAACCGCCCCGTCCATCTGCCGCGCCACACCAGCCACGAGCTGCTCGCACGCGCGGATCAGGCCTATGACGTCATCATCGTCCTTGGCCATAATGATGCGCCGCCAACGCCCGGCATGGGCAGCGCGATCTTCTTCCACCAATGGGTGATCGGTGAGAATGGCCAGCCCAAGGCGACGGAAGGCTGTGTCGCCATCGCCTCGGACGACATGCGCACCGTCCTTGGGCTGCTTCGCCCCGGCACGACGCTCCGTTTGCGATAGCGCATCCTGCCGCATTCAACGGCTCGTCGCGAAACCACCCCATGGTAAGCAGCGCTTAACCACAGGGGCCTCACCTGCCGGGACGACCACAAGGTGATTCATGAACGCATATCTCGAAGACGGGCGGACCGACGCAGCATGGCAAGCCATTTGCCGGTCCCAGGGCGTCATCGAATTCAGCCCGGAAGGCACCATCTTGTGGGCCAATGACGTCCTGCTCGAGGCATTGGGCTACCGCCTCGATGAGGTGGTCGGCGAGCATCATCGCATCTTCTGCGCGCCATCCTTCGTGCGCTCCACTGACTATGCGGCCTTCTGGCGGACACTGACCTCCGGCGCGTTCCACGCCGGCCGCTATGAGCGGCGCTCACGCGGCGGCGCCTCTGTCTATCTTCAGGCCACCTATAATCCCGTTGTCGATTGTCAGGGTAGACCGGTGCGCATCCTCAAGATCGCCTCCGACGTCACCCGGCAGGTCCAGCTCGAACAGGAAGTGCAGGCCCGCTATGAGGAAAGCCAGCGCCTGCAGGGTGAATTGCAGCGCGGCAATGCCCGGCTCCAGTCCACCATGGCCGAACTGGCGGCCATCGTGACCACGATCGGCGCCATCGCCAACCAGACCAACCTGCTGGCGCTCAACGCCCGCATTGAAGCCGCCCGCGCCGGCGAGGCCGGTCAGGGCTTCGCGGTCGTCGCCAATGAGGTGAAGAAGCTGGCCGGGGATACGCGCCTCGCGACCTCCCGCGCGGCGGACATGATGAAGCACAGCATCGCGCCGGACATCGCCGCCTGAGCTACTCCGCCGCATCCTCCAGCGAGGCGCTGGGTTCGGATGCTGCCAATCCCGCCTCCGGGTTCATCCGCTCGGCCTGCTGGCGCATCCACATCTGCGCATAATGGCCGCCGAGCGCGAGCAATTGCGCATGCGTGCCCTGCTCGACCACGCGGCCGTCATCCATCACGATGATGCTGTCGGCATGGACGATGGTCGAGAGCCGGTGCGCGACGATGATCGTCGTGCGCCGCGCCGCCACGTCATCGAGCACGGTCTGGATCGCTGCTTCCGTGCGGCTGTCGAGCGCACTGGTCGCCTCATCAAGGACCAGAATCGGTGGGTCCTTGACCAGCGTGCGCGCGATGGCGACGCGCTGCTTCTCACCACCGGAGAGCTTGAGGCCACGCTCACCCACCCGCGTGTCATAGCCCTTGGGCAGGGAGTCGATGAAGCGGTCGATCGCCGCCCCGCGCGCGCCGGCCTCGATATCCGCCTGCGTCGCGCCGTCGCGGCCATAAGCGATGTTGTAGCCGACGGTATCGTTGAACAGCACCATGTCCTGCGGCACGATACCGATGGCGGCGCGCAGCGAGGTCTGTTGCACGCGGGCGATATCCTGCCCGTCGATGAGGATGCGGCCGCTCTGAATATCGTAGAAGCGGAAGAGCAGCCGCGCGATGGTCGACTTGCCGGCGCCGGAATGCCCGACCACCGCGAGCGTCGTACCCGCCGCGACATGGAAGCTCACGCCCTTGAGGATCGTCCGGTCGGGATCATAGCCGAACACCACGTCCTCGAAGCGGATATCGCCCGCCGTCACCGTAAGCGGCGGCGCATCGGGCACGTCCTTTATTTCGGTCTCGGTATCGATCAGCCTGAACATCGCCTCCATGTCGATGAGGCCTTGGCGGATCGTGCGATACACCATGCCGAGCAGATCGAGCGGGCGGAAAAGCTGCATCAGCAGCGCATTCACCAGCACGACATCGCCCGGCGTGAACCGGCCCTGCGCCCAGCCCCACACCGTAAACGCCATCGCGCCGCCCATCATCACATTGGTGATGAGCGCCTGGCCGATGTTGAGCATCGCAAGGCTGTTGTTGCTCTTGGTCGCCGCGTTCATGTAGCTGCGCTGCGCAGCCCCGTAGCGCGCGGCCTCGCGGTCCTCCGCCGTGAAATATTTGACCGTCTCGAAGTTGAGCAGGCTGTCCACGGCATGGGCCGTCGCCCCGGTATCGAGATCGACCATCTCCCGCCGCAGCGCGTTGCGCCATTCGGTGATCTTCTGCGTGAAGGCCGTGTAGAGCGCGATCATCACCAGCGTGCCCGCCACCAGCCCGAAGCCGAACTTGACCTGGAAGATGATGCACACCGCGATCAGCTCGATCGCCGTCGGGGCGATGTTGAAGAGCAGGAAGTGCAGCATCGTCTCGATCGACGTGGTGCCCCGCTCGATGACCTTGGTGACGCCGCCGGTCTTGCGGTTGAGGTGGAAGCGCAACGAGAGATTGTGCAGGTGGCGCAGCGTCTGCTCCGCCATCAGCCGCTGGGCATTGCGCCCGACCCGCTCGAAGGCGACATTGCGCAGATTGTCAGAGACGACGCCGCCAAAGCGCGCGCCCGCATAAGCCAGCACCAGCCCCAATGCGACGGCCACCCCCGCCTGCATCCCCGGCCCCATCCGGTCGATAATGCCCTTATAGGCGAAGGGCATGACGAGGATGATCGCCTTGCCCAGCAACACCAGCACCAGCGCGACGATGATCCGCGCCTTGAGATTGGGTTCGCCCGCCGGCCAGAGATAGGGCAGGAAGCGCCGCAACGTCGCCCATGCGGGCGGCGTGGGCAGATCCTTATCCTGATTGTCCGGTGGCATGGATGCCAGTTAGGCGCGCGGCAACCGCTTGCCAAGGGTGGTGATCATCCCAATGCGCAAGAGCGGCCCTGCCCTCCTCACGCCCGCGCGCTGAAGACGCTCCAGCCGGTCGCTTCGGCCAGCCGTTCCAGGGCGCGCGTGCCGAGGTGGGAGTTGCCGCTTTCGTTGAGGCCGGGCGACCAGACGGCGATGCTCGCCTTGCCGGGTACGACGGCGAGAATGCCACCGCCGACGCCGGATTTGCCCGGCATCCCCACCCGAAAGGCGAAGTCGCCGCTGGCGTCATAATGGCCGCAGGTCAGCATCAGCGCGTTGATGCGGCGAGCGCGGCGGGGCGAGACCACGCGCCCGCCCGCCGGCTGGCGTCCATCCAGCATGAGGAAGCGGCCGGCCTGCGCCAGCTGCACGCAATCCATCGCAATGGCGCATTGGTGGAAATAGCAGCCCGTCACCAGTTCGACGGGATTGTGGATGTTGCCGAAGGCCCGCATGTAATTGGCCAGCGCGATGTTCCGATAGCCGGTCTCCGCCTCGCCGCGCGCCACGCTTTCATCGATGGCGATGCTCTCGTCATCGGCCAGATAGCGCACGAAGCGCAGCAGCGCGCCGATGGATTCGCGCGGTTGATGGCCGGAAAGATTGACGTCCGCCACCACCAGCGCACCCGCGTTGATGAAGGGATTGCGCGGAATGCCCTGCTCGGCCTCGAGCTGAACAATGGAGTTGAAGGCATTGCCGGAAGGCTCGCGGCCGACGCGCTTCCAGAGCTGGTCCCCCACCTTGCCGAGCGCCATGGTGAGCGCGAACACCTTGGAGATGGACTGGATCGAAAAGCTCGTGCGCGCATCCCCGCCCATGGCGATGGTCCCATCCGCGCCGACAATGGCCATGCCGAACTGGTCCGGGGACACGTTGGCAAGGCCGGGGATATAGGTCGCGACGGCGCCGCGATCCCGTTCGGCCGCCATGGCCGCGACGATCTCGTCGACGATTGTCTGCAGGTCGCCAGCCATCGGAGCGATCAATGGATGACGATATCGGCCGGCTCCTGCGGCAGCTCATCGCGTGAGGTGCTGGCGATCACCTGCGCCGCGACAAGATCGCCCACCACATTCACCGTAGTGCGACACATATCGAGGAAGCGGTCCACACCCAGCACGAGCCCGATGCCCGCCGGGGGCACGCCCACGCTGGCGAGGATGAGCGCGATTACCGGCAGCGTACCGGCCGGAACGCCCGCCGTGCCGATCCCGCCCATGATGCAGATGAGCATCACGACGAGCTGCTGGCCCAGCGTCAGATCGACGCCGAAAAACTGCGCGAGGAACAGCACCGTCACGCCCTCGAACATGGCTGAGCCATTCTGATTGGCGGTAGCGCCGATGGTGAGCACGAAGCGGGAGATGGGGCGCGGAAGCTTCAGTTTCTCCTCGGCGACCCGCAACGATGTGGGCAGGGTCGCATTGGAAGAGGCCGTGGCGAAAGCCATCACGCTCGCTTCCTGGGTCTCGCGGAAGAAGGCGATGGGATTCTTGCCTGCGATGAACTTGAGGATGAGCGGAAACACGCCGAACATCTGCATGCCGAGCGCCAGCAGCACGACAAAGACGAAGGCGGAGAGGCGCCCGATCAGTTCCCAGCCGAACAGCGCCGCCAGATTGAACATGAAGCAGAAGATGGCGATGGGCGCGAGCTTGATGACAAGGCCGATGAGCCGCATCGAGACCTCGAAAATGCCTTCGAACCCGGCCTTGATCGTCGCGGTCTTCGCCGGATCGACCAGCAGGAAGCCGACGCCGAAGAAGAGCGCGAAGAACATCACCGCCAGAATGTCGTTCGCGCTCATCGCCGCGACGAAGTTGGTCGGCACGATCGCCAGCACCGCCTCGACGCCGGTTTTGGACTCGCCGGCCTGCGCCACGATGGAGGCCGCCCCTTCCGAGGATTGCGCGATCATGCTCCGGGCCAGCGCCGGATTGATGCCGCCGCCAGGCTGGAGCAGATTGACGAGCGCCAGAGAGATGGCGACCGAGATGCTGGAAACGACGACCGTGTAGAGCAAGGTGCGCAGGCCCACGGTCTTGAGATGCCGCGCCTCGCCCATATCCGCCACGCCCACGATCAGCGCCGAGACCAGCAGCGGAATGATGAGCATGAACAGCAGGCGCAGGAAGATCTGGCCAATGGGCTGCGTGACATAAGTGGTGACGAGCGCCACCCAGGCCGCGTCTGCTGCAACGCTGTGGACGATCAGCCCCAACACCAGCCCCGCAAGGAACCCGCCGAGCATCCAGTATTGCAGGCGCGTTTCCTTGCGGTCTTCGCCCGCGCTGGCTTCGGTCATGCTCGATCCCCTTTTGGTGTTGCGCGGCAGGCTAACAGTGCGGGGAGCGCATCGCAAATACGCAAAAAGCCACTCAGCATCCCAGAAGATGCAACGCCACCTCGCGCTGATGCGGGGCACGGCGATGCTCGACCAGATATATGCCCTGCCAGGTGCCGAGCGCCAGCCGCCCGCCGATCAGCGGCACGCTGAGCGAAACGCCGGTCAGTACGGCCTTGAGATGCGCCGGCATATCGTCCGGCCCTTCATCGTCATGCAGGTAACGCTGGTCCTCGGGCGCCATCCGCGCCAGCCAGGCGAGCAGATCCTTCTGCACCGCGGGCGCGGCATTTTCCTGAATGGTGAGCGAGGCGGAGGTGTGGCGGCAGAAAACGGTCAGCAGGCCTTCGTCCATGCCCTGCGCCAAAGCCCAGCGCGAAACCTCGCGGCTGATCTCCACCATGGCCTGCCCGGGCGTCGCAATGCGCAGGACCGTGCTGGCCTGCCGCAGATCAGCCATGACCGGCGGGCGCTAAGATCACGAGCAGCCTTCGACCCACTGGACCTGCTCCCACTGGCCGATGCGCCAGCTCTGCACGGTCTTGCCGTCCGTCTCCGCGATCAGCCCCGTCGGCGCATTGTCCCGATGGAACACCAGATAATGGCCGGTCGGCCCGGTATAGGGATGCGGCTGCACCTCGGCTGAACCGAGCCGCTTGATCGCCTCGGCTTCGCTCTGGCCCACGCGCAGGCCAAATGGTCCCTCATGCTGCGCATCGGAGACATCGACCCGCACGACATGGTCGCCATCCAGCATCACCGCCGCCTCCGGCCAGCCCTTGAAATGCGCATAGGTGCAGGTCGAGCCCGGCATGGGATCATCCCGCCCGGCGACCGCGAGCCCTTCAGCGGCCAGCTCGGCGAGGGTCGCGCCGATGCGGATCGGCCCGACCTGGTTGAGCGTCTCTGCCTGCGCCGGCTCTGCAGCCGCATTCGCCGCGTCGGCGCTGTCATTGGCCGGCACAGCCACGTTGCGACCCGCCTGCGCGCCATTGTCCGGATCTTCAGGCTGGGATTGGCAGGCGGCAAGGCTTGCCAGAGCGAGGATGGCGAGGGCCGTCCTCATCCGCACTGCGCCCGGTGGAGCAGCGCCTGATCGGCCAGCACCAGCGCCATCATCGCCTCGACCACCGGCACCCCGCGAATGCCGACGCAGGGATCATGGCGACCCTTGGTGCGGATGTCCGCTGCCGTCCCCTCGCGCGTCACCGTTTCCTGCGGAATGAGGATCGAGCTGGTCGGCTTGAACGCCACGCGCACCCGGATCGGCTGACCGGTAGCGATCCCACCGGCGATGCCACCGGCATGATTGGCAAGGAAGACGGGGCGACCGTCATTGCCCGGCCGCATCGGGTCGGCATTCTCTTCGCCGCGCAGGCGGGCAGCGGCAAAGCCGTCGCCAATCTCCACGCCCTTCACCGCGTTGATGCTCATCATCGCCGCCGCCAGTTCGCTGTCCAGTTTGGCATAGAGCGGTGCGCCCCAGCCGGCAGGCACGCCCATGGCGACGCATTCGACCACGGCGCCGAGCGAGGAGCCATCCTTGCGGGCCGCATCGACAAGCGCTTCCCAGCGCGCCGCCGCAGCCGGATCGGGGCAGAAGAAGGGATTATTGCCGATCTCACTGGCATCGAATGCCGCAGGATCGATGGCGTCCCCGCCGATCTCGCTGACATAGCCGAGGATCTGGACCTGCGGCACAACCAGCCGCGCCACGGCACCCGCCGCAACCCGGCTCGCCGTTTCGCGCGCGGATGAGCGCCCGCCGCCGCGATAATCGCGCAGGCCATATTTGGCATCATAGGCATAATCGGCATGGCCAGGCCGATAGGCCTGCGCAACCTCGGAATAGTCCTTCGAGCGCTGGTCGACATTCTCGATCATCAGGCTGATCGGCGTTCCGGTCGTCTTCCCCTCGAACACGCCGGAGAGGATGCGCACCTGATCCGGCTCCTGCCGCTGGGTGGTGAAGCGCGACGTGCCCGGGCGGCGCTTGTCCAGCCAGGGCTGCACGTCCGCCTCGCTCAGCGCCAGTCCCGGCGGGCAGCCATCCACCACGGCGCCAATGGCCGGACCATGGCTCTCGCCCCAGGTGGTGAAGCGGAAGACCCGCCCGAAACTATTGAAGCTCATGCCATTCTTTCCAGCTCAGCCGCCAGGGCAGCGCAGACGGCTGCGCTGCCGCTCATCCCTTGTCGAGCGCGATATCCGGCGCGTCCTCGGCCTTCATGCCGATCACGTTATAGCCTGCATCGACATGATGGATCTCGCCGGTCACGCCGGAGGCAAGATCAGACAGCAGATACAGCCCGGCCCCGCCGACATCCTCGATGGTGACGTTGCGGCGCAGCGGCGAGTTCAGCTCGTTCCACTTGAGGATGTAGCGGAAGTCGCCGATGCCCGATGCCGCGAGCGTCTTGATCGGCCCGGCCGAAATCGCGTTCACGCGGATGTTCTGCGGCCCCAGGTCCATGGCGAGATATTTGACGCTGGTCTCCAGCGCGGCCTTGGCGACGCCCATCACATTATAGTGGGGGATCACCTTCTCGGCGCCGTAATAGGTCAGCGTGACGATCGACCCGCCTTCGCTCATCATCGGCACCGCGCGCTTCGTCACGGCGACGAGGCTGTAGGCCGAGACGTTCATGGTCAGCAGGAAGTTTTCGAGACTGGTGTCGACATAACCGCCGCGCAGTTCGTTCTTGTCCGAGAAGCCGATGGCGTGGACCACGAAGTCGATGGTCGGCCAGCGCGCGGCCAGTCCCTCGAAGCAGGCATCGACAGACGCCATGTCCGACACGTCGCAGGGCAACAGAAAATCGGAGCCGACTTCCGCCGCCAGCGGGCGCACGCGCTTTTCCAGCGCCTCGCCCAGATAGGAGAAGGCCATGTGTGCGCCCTGCGCGTGAAGTGCCTTGGCAATACCCCAGGCCAGCGACTTGTCGTTGGCCAACCCCATGATGAGGCCGCGTTTGCCGGCCATAAGGCCTGTCATGATGTTGGATCCTCCGTCTCTTCCGCCGGTTCTTCCCCGTCCGGGAAATCAGCCAGCGCGGCGTTGAGTTCGGCGCCAATTACCACGCCAAGCCCAATGATGAAGAAAAAAATGAGCGTGATCATCGCGCCCGCCAGACCGCCATAGGTCAGGCTGTAGCTGGTGATGTTCGAGAAGAAGAGCGGCAGCAGCAACGAGGTGACATACCACCAGCCTGCCGTAAACGCCGCACCGGGCCATTTCGGGAAGCGCTTGGCGCGATAACGGCTCGGGGTCAGCGCCGCGAAGATGAAGTAAAGGGCGAGATAAAGGATGATCGCCGGCACGAAGCGGGTGGCGGTGAGAATGGCGAAAGCCTGGTCGCTGCCGGGCAGCAATTGCTCGACGATCGTCTCCGCCGCCACCAGCAGAACCTGCAGGGAAAGCGCCAGCAGCGCGCCGAAGACGCTGAGTACGATAATCCCCATCGCCCGCAGCCGGTAGTGCCAGAAGGGCGATGTCGAGCGCGTGCCATAGGCCCGGCGGAGAATGTCGCGGATCGTCTCGATCAGGCTGCCGACGGTCCACAGGCCGATGATCGCGCCAAGCCAGAGCAAGGGCCCGGTGCGCGCCTCCAGCACATCCACGATCGCCGGCCGCAGCACCTGCGCGACACTCGGCGGCACCGTCAGCAGAAAGCCGTTCACCGTTTCGAGGCCGGCGCGGGTGCGCCCGAGGATCTGCGCGATTGCCGCAGCAAGGATGAAGAAGGGAAAAACCGCGACCAGCGTGAGATAAGCGAGATTGCCGGCATGAATGAAGCCGTCATTATAAACACCGACCGCGACGCGCTTGACCACGGCCAAAGCGCGGCTCGCCCAGCGGCTCCGCTCGATTTCCGCGCGCAGGCGCTCGCCCCGATCACGCAACCGGCGACGGCGCGCTTCAGGCGATTGCGGAGAGGGATTGGTCAGCACGCCCGATCTCTAGAACAAAGCGGCAGGCGAGGGAATCGCGCACATGCGCCCCTCGTCGCCGGCCATAGCGCAGGGCTTGCCCGCGCCGGGATCACACGCCCAGATGCGTCCGCAACGGCCGCGTGTCGCTCCAGCTCTCCACGAAAGCCTTGAGCGCGGCATCATGGCCCGGCACGTCGATCATCAGCGTGACGAGCTGGTCACCGCGACCACCGCTTTTGCGATGGAAACCCTTGCCCTTCAGCCGCAGCGTCTGCCCTGAATGGGCGCCCGCCGGAACGGCGAGCATCACCGGCCCATCGACCGTGGGTACCTTGACGCGCGCGCCGGCCACGGCCTCGTTGAGGCTGATCGGCAGGTCCAGCCGCACATTGTCGCCATCGCGCTTGTAGAAAGCGTGATCGCCGATCTCGATGGTGACGATGGCATCGCCCGCGCCCGCCGGTCCCGGCTGGCCCTTGCCGCTCAGCTTCATCTGGGTGCCGTTCTCGACACCGGCAGGGAGCTTGAGATCGATGGTCTTGCCGTCCGCCAGCGTGATGCGCTGCGGCGCCAGCGTCGCGGCATCGGTGAACGGAACGGACAGGCGATAGGCCATGTTGGCGCCCCGCTGCGGCGGTGGCGCACCGCGCCCGCCAAAGCCGAAGCCGCCGCCCGGTCGCCCGCGTCCACCGCTGAACAGCCCCTCAAAAATATCCGAGAAGTCCGCGCCGCCGGCCCCGAACTCGAAGCCTTCCGGCCCGCCGCCTTGCGACCGACCCCCGCCCTGTCCGCCAAAGCCGAAGGGATGCGTGGGGTTGCCGTCGGCATCGATCTCGCCCCGGTCGAACCGGGCACGCTTGTCCTTGTCGGACAGCAGATCATAGGCGCGCGTCACCTCGGAGAATTTCTCCGCGGCCTTGGGATTGTCCTTGTTCCGGTCCGGATGCAGCTCCTTGGCGAGCTTGCGATAGGCGGACTTGATCGCCGCCTCGTCCGCACTGCGGGGGACGCCCAGCAGCGAATAGGGATCAGCCATGTCGTTCTACCCACCCGTTCACGAAGATATCATGCCTCATGGCATTCATCTGGCGATTGCGGCGCGGCGCCGCAAGTGGGGATGCGCGTGCGGCTAGCGCGCGGCGACGCGTGCCGGCCCGTTCGGAAAGCGCTCGAACATCGCCTCGGCGAGGCGCGTGGCGATCGCCTGGTCGCTCCAGCGCGAATCGCCCTCGCGCGTCGCGATCTCGGCCCGGCCTTCCCACAGGGGCGCGCCGGTAGCCTTGTCGAGGATGCGCGCTTCCATGCGGGTCGACACCAGCGCCTTGCGCGGTTTGGAGAGATCGACAGCGAGCGCCATGCCCATTGTCGATCCATAGGTACCGGTTCCGACCATCATTTCGCCGCTCACCGGCTTGCGCTTGGTCTCCTCGGGCACCAGCACCTCGCGGCGGATGCGCAGTTCGGTCACCTGCCCGCTCTCGCCTTCGCTGTGCGCCAGCGTATCATAGCCAGCCTTCACCAACTGATCGATCACCGCCGCTTCAAACGGCGCGGTGCCCGCGACGTCATCGACCGCGCCGGTCAGCGTCGAAACCTGGACTGGCCCGCTGCCGAGCCGCGCGGCCCCGCCCTCGGCGGTGAACTGTGCGGCATCGACCTGCCCTTCGCGCGAGTCACGGCCACTGCTCACCAAAGGTGCACGCGGCGAATCGATGCGAGAGCCGCCCCAGCGATCCGGACCGCGACCCCATTGGGCGACGCCCGGCGCGGCCATCGCGAGGAGGGAGAGGGCAGCGATGAAGCGGACAGGGACGGAGGCGTTCATGGTGGTCCTCTTGCGCAGAGCTTGTTTCCGCGCCAGCCCACCCAACTGGTCCAGCATCGGCCCGCATAGTCTATCGACCCGCGCCTTGCCCCCATATGAATGGGCATCGCGCCTCCGGGGCACGAAGCGACAGGAGAGTTTCCACGCGCGGCCGCACAGGCTAGGTGAAGCGCATGATGACACAGACCGCGACCTCATCCGAGCCGACCACGCTGACGGACGATCCCTTCGCCCTCTTCGCCCAATGGATGGCCGACGCCCGCGCCAGTGAGCCCAATGATCCCGAGGCCATGGCGCTCTCGACCGTCGATGCGCAGGGCCGACCCTCCACCCGCATGGTCTTGCTCAAGGGCTATGGACCGGAAGGCTTCACCTTCTACACCAATTTCGAGAGCCGTAAGGCCGGGGAACTGCTCGCCCATCCCGAGGCGGCCCTGCTGTTCCACTGGAAGTCGCTGCGGCGCCAGATCCGTATCGAGGGACCGGTTGGTCCGGTGGATGCCGCAACGGCGGACGCCTATTTCGCCTCGCGCCCGCGCGTGTCGCAAATCGGCGCCTGGGCATCCGATCAATCCCGGCCGCTGGATGCGCGCGAGACCTTCGAGGATCGCATCAGGGAGATCGAGGCGCGCTTCGCCGGCGTCGACGTGCCCCGCCCGCCGCACTGGTCGGGCTTCCGCCTTGCCCCGCGCGCAATCGAGTTCTGGCTGGACCGGGCCTTCCGCCTCCACGAGCGTCGCCGCTATGAGGCCGACAACGTGGGTCGCTGGGCCGCGCAGATGCTCTATCCATGAGGCATGGCCGGTGAGTGCGGCGACGCCTCCGGCGCGCGAGGATCATCTCGCCACGACCGGCGCGATCAATCGCAAGGCCGCGCTCGCCAGCGTCGCCGTGGCGCTCATTCTCGCGGCGGCCAAGAGCTGGGCCGTGCTGCGCACCGAGTCCATCGCCATGCTTGGCTCATTGGCGGACACCGGGCTGGATCTGGTTGCCAGCCTCGTCACGCTCTTCGCCGTCCGCCTCGCCGCGCGCCCGGCGGATTACGACCACCGGTTCGGCCACGGGAAGGCGGAGGCTCTGGCCGCATTGTTTCAGGTCTCGCTGATCAGCGTTGCCGCCGTGCTCATCATCCTGCGCTCGGTCGAGCGGTTCGGCAGCGCCGGCACACCCACGGCGATCGAATATGGCATCGGCGTCTCCATCCTCGCCATCGTGCTGACCATCCTGCTCGTCAGCTATCAGGCACGCGCGATCCGGGCGACGGGATCGGTCGCGATCAGCGCGGACAGCCTGCATTATCGCAGCGACCTGCTGCTCAATGGCTCGGTCATCCTCGCGCTGGTTCTGGAAACGGCGCTGCACCTGCGCGGCGCGGACGCGCTCTTCGGCCTCGGCATCGGCCTGTGGCTGGCGCTCAATGCGGGCCGGACGGCGATGCACGCCATTGGCGAGCTGATGGACAAGGAATGGCCGCTGGAAAAGCGCCAGCGCTTCCTCGACATTGCCGAGCGGCACCCCGCCCTGCACGGCATCCACGATCTGCGGACCCGCAGCAGCGGATCGCATGACATCGCCCAGTTCCACATCTGGCTCGACCCGCACATGTCGCTAAAACAGGCGCATGACGTGATGGAGGACATCACCCGCGACCTGACCGCCGACTTCCCCGGCCTGGAGCTGATCATCCACCCCGACCCCGCCGACCAGCCGGAAAGCGACCTGCTCACCCAGCAGGATGCCCGCACGGTGCTCGTCAACGAAGCCGCCGCGAGCGACAAGACGCCCGGGCCGGAGACGCCCGCCCCATGACGGCAGCGCCGATGATCCTCCCTTTCGTCCAGGTCGATGCCTTTGCGCATGCGCCGTTCACCGGCAACCCCGCCGCTGTCATGCCGCTGGATCACTGGCTGGCGGACGATGTGCTGCAGGCGATCGCGCAGGAGAATAACCTCGCGGAGACTGCCTTCGCCGTGCCGCTCCCGCCCGGCGCCGGGGCGGACTATGACTTGCGCTGGTTCACGCCGACCGTGGAAGTCGCGCTGTGCGGCCACGCCACGCTGGCGAGCGGTCATGCCCTGATGGGCGCCGCGCGACAGAGCCTGCGCTTCCGCACACAGCAGGCCGGGGATCTGGTGGTCGAACGCGTGGCGGGCGGTGAAGGCGATACCTACCGGCTCGATCTGCCGGGCATGGCCATGACGCCGGCGGACCTTTCAGAAATCGCTGCCCTGCTCGGTAGCCCCGCGCCGCAGGAGACGCACGCCCGCGACGGCGGCTATCGCCTGCTCGTCTATGCGGACGACGCGCAAGTGCGCGCGCTGCGCCCCGATTTCGCGGCGCTCGGCAAGCTCGGCAATTTGCTCATCATCGCCACCGCGCCGGGCGCCGAGACCGATATCGTCAGCCGCGCCTTCGTGCCGGGCGCAGGGATCGACGAAGACCCGGTGACCGGCTCGGCCCATTGCCTGCTCACGCCCTATTGGAGCGACCGGCTCGGCCGCGACCGCTTCACCGCCTATCAGGCCAGCGCGCGCGGCGGCTATGTCGACTGCGAACGCACCGGCGACCGCGTCATTCTCACCGGTCGATGCCGCACCGTGATCGAGGGGCAGTTTTTGCTCTGAGTGCAACCCGCGTCAGGAGAAGCGCCGAACCAGCCGCGCCATGGCTTCGCGCAGGGCGTCCATGTCTTCCTCGCGGGTGATGCCGAGGCGGACGATGACCAGTCGCTGCTCGGGCGAAACCAGCACGAACTGGCCGCGCTCGCCCACCGCCGCCATCACGCCGGCACCGGCCTGGCCCGGAAAGAGCGGTGAGGGGTCGCCACCCCGGTTGAGCCAGAGATGCCCACCAAATGCGGCATGCGCCGGCGATGGCGCCGTCATGAAATCGAACCAGGGGTCGGCAATGAGCTGGCGCCCCGCGACATGGCCGCGCTGGCGGATGAGTTCGCCGATCGTCGCATAGTCGCGCGCCGTCATATGCATCATCAGCGCGCCCTCGAGCGTCCCGCGCGCATCAAATTCCGGCACGAAATCCTTGAGCCCGAGCGGTTTCGCGAAGCGGGCATCGAGAAACCGCGCCATGGCGGCGCGCCGGGCGAGCGGATCATGGCTCGCGGTCAGCCTGTCGGTCATGATGCCGGTGAGGATCATGGTGCTGCCCGCGCTCGGCGCGAAGGTCGCGCCCGGCGCCTGCACCAGCGGCTTGGCGGCCGCGAACGCCGCCTGATCCACGCTGCCCTCCCCCGCGAGCATCGCCAGCGTGTCGCTCGGCTCGCCCGGTTGCCAATCCTCGCGATATTGCAGGCCACTGCTCATCTGCAGCAGGTGCCGCAAGCTGATCGCGGCGCGCGGATCGCCGGTCTGTCGCCAAGCGGCCACGGGGGCCGGATCGTCGAGCGCCAGCAGCCCGTCCGAGACCATCATGCCGGCGATGAGGCCAGTAACGGTGCGGGCAATCGACCAGCTGAAAAAGCGGCTCTGCGGCGTGAACCCATCGGCATAGCGCTCGGCGACAATCTCGCCCCCGCGCATCACGATGAGCGCGCGTGTTTCGCCCACGTCTGCGCCATCGCCGGGATCGAACAGCGGGTCCACCGCCTCGCGCAGCGCCATGGCGGAGAGGCCGGGGCTGTCCTTCAGCACGGCATAGCGGCTGGCCGGCACGTCCTGCGACGCACCCGCCCCGGCGAGCATCAGGCTGGCGGCGGTGACGCACAGCCAGCGGGAAAGGCTTTTGATCTTCATGGCGCGCGGCCTTATCACGCAGCGCGATGAAAGGGGATAATCAGATGTGGGGGCAGCGCGATCGTCTCAAGCCCAAGGCCATGATGAAGCGCGCGAGCGGCTGGTTCGCCCTGCTGCCGGTGGTTCTGGTCGCCTTCTGGGTCGCGGTGAGCTGGCCCGGCTGGCAGCGGGAGGCCGACCAGGCCGCCGGCCTCGCCGCGCGCCTGGGCTGCTCGTGCCGCTATGTCGAGAATCGCCCGCTCGAAAGCTGCCAGAGCGATCTCGCCGGCGTGCCGTGGATGGCGCTGGTGCGCTATGAGGATGCACCCGAGGCCCGGCGCCTGACCGCCAAGATACCCATGCTGGCCACGCGATCCGCGCGGCTCAAGCCCGGCTTCGGCTGCATGCCCGAGCGCTGAGGGGCGTAGGGTGGCCCGTCATATCTCCCCTCCTCTTCAGAGGAGGGACTAAGATAGATCAGTGCCTGCCGCGCAGCCGCTGGATGAGGTGCACCACCGCCGCCACCACCAAGCCGACGAGGAAGCCGAACAGCGCCGCCAGCATCGCGCTGATCGTCCAGACAATCACCGGCGCGTGGCTCACCGCTTCGGCAATGGCGTGTTGGCCATGGGGCAGCACAGCCAGCGGCGTGCCTTCCAGCCCGTGCAGAATGATCCCGCCGCCGACCCACAGCATCGCCACCATGCCGATCGATTCGAGCAGGCTCAGCACCCCCGGCATCATCCGCACCAGCCCGCGACCGACCCGCTGGACCAAAGGACCACCGGTCTTGGCCAGATGCAGACCGATATCGTCGAGCTTCACGATCAACCCGACCACACCATAGACCGCGACGGTGACCAGCAGGCCGACGACGGCGAGGACCAGCGCCTGCGTGAGCAGCGGGCGACTTGCCACGTCCGCCAGGGCAATCGCCATGATCTCGGCCGAGAGAATGAGGTCGGTGCGGATCGCGCCAGAAACTTTCGCCTTTTCCAGCGCCACGGCGTCGCCATCGGCGGGGAGCATGTCCTCCTCCTGCGCATGGCCGCCCCGCAGCATCTCGATGATCTTCTCGGCCCCCTCGAAAGCGAGGAAGGTGCCGCCGACCATCAGCAGTGGCGTGATCGCTTGCGGCAGAAATGCACTGAGCAGAAGCGCGAGCGGCAAAAGGATGAGGAGCTTGTTGCGAATGGACCCGAGCGCGATGCGCCAGATCATCGGCAGCTCGCGTTGCGGCGAAAAGCCGGTGACGTAGGTCGGCGTCACGGCGGCATCGTCCACCACCACGCCGGCCGTCTTCACGCTGGCCCGGCCGGCAGCGGCCGTCACATCGTCGACGGATGCCGCAGCAAGGCGGGCGATGGCGGCGACGTCGTCAAGCAGGGCGGCGAGGCCGGAGGCCATAAGGAATGCTCCTCGTCAGGATAGTGCAGCCACCCTGCCTGATTTCCCGGCGGGCGGAAAGATCGGGCAACAGGTCAGGCAGCAGGCTCGGGCGGCAACGACCAGTCGATCGCCCCCCGCCCCTGCGCGGTGAGAAACGCATTGGCCCGCGAGAAGTGCCGGCAGCCGAAAAATCCGTTATGGGCCGAGAGCGGCGAGGGATGCGGCGCCTTCAGCACCAGATGTCGCCCCCCCGCGCTCACATCCTGCACGAACGCCGCTTTCTTCTGAGCGTAGGCCCCCCAGAGCAGGAAGGCGACCGGCTTGTCCTGCGCGGCGACGGCCGCGATCACCGCGTCCGTGAACCGCTCCCAACCCTGATTGGCATGGGCGCCGGCCTTCCCGTTCTCGACGGTGAGCACGCTGTTGAGTAGCAGCACGCCCTGCTCCGCCCAATGGACGAGGTGACCATGGCCGGGCGGGGTAAAGTCCACATCGGTCCGCAGTTCCTTGAAGATGTTGACGAGGCTCGGCGGCGGCCGCACGCCCGGCTTCACCGAGAAGCACAGGCCATGCGCCTGCCCCGGCCCATGATAGGGATCCTGCCCGAGGATCACCACCCGGACATCCGGCAGGGGCGTGAGGGCGAGCGCGTTGAACCAGTCGCTGCCGCGCGGGAAGATTTGCGCGCCGGCCGCCTTGCGGGCCTGAAGAAAGGCCTTGAGCTGCGCCATGGAGGGCGCGGCGAACGCATCGGCCAGTGCCACCCGCCAGCTTTCATCGAGCGAGGCAGGGATGGAGGGCGGGGTTATGGCGGTTTCGGCATCGGCAGTCATTTGCCCGGCTTAGAGCATTTGCGGCGCCGGGCAAATCGCGCCGCAAGGGCGCGAACCGCAGACCGTCCCTGCCGGTTGACACGCAAGGCGATGAAACGCATGGGGTTTTTCATGCGGATATGCATCAGGCATTTTTCCATCCGCCATCATGCGGGGCAGCTTCTCGCGGGCATCTAGCCCCGGGACCCGGTGCCGTGCGCGCCGGGCTCGGGGTCCTTTCGCCGAACCGCCGTGCGACGTTCCAGACGCGCACGCCCCACGCCCGAAAGTCCGCATGATGCCACGCCACTCCATCACATTCCGCCACCCTTCCGGGGCCTGACCAGAGCACGACCGCCGGCCTTCGCCGCGCGCCGAGTCCTGCTCGGCCCGGCAATGTTCGGTCGCTTCGCCGCTTCCTGCCCCACGCGCGCCCTCTCGGCACCGTCCCGCCCCAGCCATCCAATTTACGTCCAGAGAAGAGAGACCAAACATTGCTGAGAATTGACGATAAGCTTCGCCCGGTCCTGCATGACGTCATCCGCCGCAATGGCGGCGAGCCGGAATTTCATCAGGCAGTGACCGAGGTGCTGGAAAGCCTCGGCCGCGTCGTCGCCAAGCGGCCCCATTATCTGGACAATGCCCTGATCGAGCGGCTGTGCGAGCCCGAGCGGCAGATCATCTTCCGCGTGCCGTGGGTGGACGATAATGGCCAGGTGCAGATCAACCGCGGCTTCCGCGTCCAGTTCAACTCGGCGCTCGGGCCATATAAGGGCGGCATCCGCTTCCACCCCTCGGTCAATGTCGGCATCATCAAGTTTCTCGGCTTCGAGCAGACCTTCAAAAATGCCCTCACCGGCATGCCGATCGGCGGCGGCAAGGGCGGATCGGACTTCAACCCCCGCGGGCGCTCGCAGGGCGAGATCATGCGCTTCTGCCAGTCGTTCATGACCGAGCTGTTCCGGCATCTGGGCGAATATACCGACGTGCCGGCCGGCGATATCGGCGTGGGCGGGCGCGAGGTCGGCTATATGTTCGGCCAGTATAAGCGCCTCACCAACCGCTATGAGGCCGGCGTGCTGACCGGCAAGGCGCTGTTCCATGGCGGCTCGCGCGCCCGCACGGAGGCCACCGGCTATGGCGCGACCTATTTCGTCCAGCGGATGCTGGCGACCCGCAAGCAGAGCTTCGATGGCAAGCGCGTGACCGTCTCCGGCTCGGGCAATGTCGCCATCTACACCATGGAGAAGGTCATCGAGTTCGGCGGCATCATCGCGGCCTGCTCGGACTCGAACGGCTATGTGATGGACGAGGACGGCATCGACCTCGAACTGGTCAAGGAAGTGAAGCTCGTCCGCCGCGACCGGATCAGCGACTATGTGCGCCTCAAGGGCGGCAAGAGCCACTATGTCGAGGGCGGCTCGGTCTGGGACGTGCCCTGCGACATCGCCATGCCGTCCGCCACCCAGAACGAGCTGACCGGCAATGACGCCAAGACGCTGCTCAAAAATGGCGTCATCGCGGTGGGCGAAGGCGCCAACATGCCCTCCACCCCGGATGCGGTGCGGCTGTTCCAGGAAGCCGGCATCCTCTTTGCACCCGGCAAGGCGGCCAATGCCGGCGGCGTCGCCACCTCCGCGCTGGAGATGCAGCAAAACGCCTCGCGCGACAGCTGGTCCTTCGAGAAGACGGAAAGCCGCCTCGCCTCCATCATGCACGACATCCACGACCGCTGCGCGGAAACCGCCGAGGAATATGGCGCCCCCGCTGACTATGTGCTGGGCGCCAACATCGCCGGCTTCGTCCGCGTGGCCGAGGCGATGGACGCGCTTGGGGTGATCTGACGCGCGGTGGACACACAAAGGCCGCCGGAACACCGGCGGCCTTCGCATGTCTGATCCGATCAGCGCTGGTTCTGGCGTTGACCGCCGCCCTGCTGGTTCTGATCGTCCTGTCCGCCCTGCTGGCGACCGGACTTGTCCGTGTTGGACTGGTCCTGCTGGCCGCCCTGGCCGGGCTGGCGCTGTTGATCATTCTGCTGGTTCTGGTTTGCCATGGTCCATCCTCTCTTGTCGCCCTTGATGGGCATGGGAGAGAAACGGATGGAAGAGCGGCCGGTGCCCGGCTTTGCGACGAATGCCGGAAAAGCGGACGAGTTGAAAGGAGCGTCGGACGGGCCGGGTAGGCCGTCAGCCGATCTGCTTCCAGGCCGACGCGATTTCCGCGATGAAGCCGTGAGCGCTCTCCATCAGGCTGGGATCATTGGCGACGGTCGCCTCCAGCGTCCGGCGGCGCGTCTCGCGGTAGATGGTCGCAAGGCTGATGGCGATCTCGCCGCCCTGATCGAAATCAAGGCTCGTCTCCAGCGCGTGGAGAATGGCGAGCGCGCGCGTCTGCCGGTCCAGGCATTTGTGGCGGTCACCGGCCTTGAGCGCCAGTGCGGCGGTATCCAGCGCGAGCAGCAGCTCGTCGAACAGGATGCGCACGAGCTGGTGCGGCGTGGCGCCCTCGACGCGGCTGCCGCTATCCACCGCCGCATAATGGCGGAGCGCGGCCATCGGCCTCATCGGATGCGAACCCATGTACATACAGCGTATCCCTTATTTGGTGCGTCCAGCGTCTGCGCCCGGACTGTTAGTCGTTGTTCTGGCTCCAGATCTTGACCTGCTGCTCAAGATAGGATTGCGTCGCCTGGAACTGCAGCAGGCGCGTTTGCATCTTCGCGTAGGTCGCGGTGAGCTGGGTGCTGTAGGTGCTGCGCTGATCGCCCAGCTTCTCCAGCTCCTTCTCCAGCGCGGCCTTCTGCTTCCCGTAAATGGCTGCGGAACTGGCGAGCGGCCCTTCGCTGCCGTTCACATAATCGGTGATGTCCTTGAGCGCGCCGGCAATGCCCGGCTGCGTCGCGCTGGGCACGGCAGGATTGAGCATCTGGGTGACGCCTTCGGGGTCAGCCGCCAGCGCCGCTTCGAGCCGCTTGGTATCCAGCGTGAGCGTGCCGTTGCGTTCGGTGCGCACGCCCAGATCGCTCAGCGTGCGATAGGTGCCGCTGTCGGTCAGCGGTTGGGAGACCAGGCCGGCGAGACGACGCGACAGATCCCGCACGCCAAAGTCGCCCGAGAGCAGGCCGGCCGTATCGCCCTGCGCGACCGTCGCATCGTTGAGGGCGCCCTTGAGCTGATTATAGGCGGTGACGAACTCGCGAACGAGATCGCTCATGGTGCTGGTCGGCTGGTCCGTGGCGAGGGTGATCGTCTTGCCCGGCTCCGCCTTGTTGAGGTCGATCTGGATGTTGGGGATGGCGGTGGTGATCTTGTTCGAGCCGAATTCCATATCGACATTGTCGATGCGGATCAGCGCATTCGCGGCGACCTGGCTCTGCGTCAGCGTCCCGGCGGCGCCATCCCAGACGAAGCGCTGGAGATTGGCATCCGCATCGGCCTCGGCCGTGAGCGTGAAGGCCTTGGCGGTGCCGGTCTCGCCCTTGAGCACGAGGCGCGCGCCGGATTGATCGGTGACGATCGAAGCCGTCACGCCGGCATTCGCGGCATTGATGGCCGAGGCAAGGTCAGCCAGCGTGCCGGTGCCGCCGACGGTGATCATCGTCTCGGTGCTGCCCACGGTGAGCTTGAGCGTGCCGGTGCCAGCGACGGCGGCGCTGTCGGCCAGCGCGGCGGACTGGAGTACCTGCCCGGCGGCAAGCTGGCGCACCTCAAGCTGCGCCGGCAGGCCCTTGGGCACGCCGCCCGGAATGAGCGAGACCGCCGCGATGGTCGGATCATTGGAGACCGGATTGCCACGATAGCCGGTGCCCTGCAGCAGGTCGGTCAGGGCCTTGGAGAAGGTCTCGAGCGAGCTTTTGGCGGAGGCCAGCGCCGACACGCGGGCACTGGCGGTATCCAGCCGGGACTGGACGGCACTCTGGCGCGGCTGGAACGAGGCATTGGTGAGATCGGACACCATCTGGGTGATGTTGATCCCGGAGCCGATGCCCAGTGCGCTCGCAATATCCGTCGCCATATCCGTCGTCCTTTCAAGGCTTCAGAACGGCAGCGGCGAGCCCGGCTTTAGTGCCATGGGCAAAGAATCAGGGCGGGCGCATTCAGTCGTCGAACAGCGGCGCGCTTGACGCCGGAACCCTCAGTGCGAGGCGGCTTCCACCATGAGCGAGGTGACCGATGCCTGCGCCGCCTGGGCCAGCCCGGCCTGCCGCGCCACCGCCTGCGCCACATTGGCGACGAAGGTGACCATCTGCTCGTCGGTGGGCGGCATGGGGAGCATGACGACGGGGCTCGGCATCAATGCGACGATGGCCCGGTCGGCCAGTTCGACGCTGGATTCAGCATTGCGCGCGGAAGGCTGGATATGCGCCAGCACATCCGCGATCTCAGCATGGATGCGGGCATAATCGGCAGCGGCGGCGGAGCGTTCGCGATCCCGCAGCAAGGCGGCGCGGGAGGTCTCGCCCTCCGCCCCGCCATGCATGGCACGGGATTGGGAAACGGCAGGCACGGCCAAGGGGCTGCGCTCCGTTGCGCTGGTCACCGGGGTGACAGCCCCGGCGCGGGGCAAGAACTCGTTCATGACACATTGCCTTCTAATGTGTCCCCATCAACAAAAGACGGACGAGTTCGGCTAAGCTTTAATTCACGATATTGCGCCCATCCGCATCGAATCGCATCGCGTCGGGCAGATCGATGTGCGGACGGTCCATCTCGGTCGCCATGGCGTGCTCGATCCGGTAGACGAAGGCGAGGATCGCGGCGACGGCCATGAACAGCCGCTCGTCCACTTCCTGCCCAGCGCGCGAGGTGAAGTAGATGGCGCGGGTGAGCTCGGGATATTGCAGCACCGGCCGGCCCTGATCGGCCGCGAGCGTGCGGATCGCCGCGGCGATTTCATCGGAACCGCGCGCCACCACGACAGGCGCGGCATCTCGCCCCGGATGATAGCGCAGCGCGACGGCGAAGTGCGTCGGGTTGGTGAGCACCACCGTGGCCTCTTCCACCGCCTTGCGCACCGAGCCGTTGAGCGTCTCATATTGCCGCCGGCGGATCGCGCCCTTGAGTTCGGGAGAGCCTTCCGTCTCCTTGTGCTCCTGCTTCACTTCCTGCTTGCTCATGTTGAGCCGCTTCATGCGCTGGAAGATCTGCGCCGGCACGTCGATGCCCGCGATGAGGAACAGGGCGGCCGCGAGCGCGAGCGTGACGACCACGAAGATGTGGCCCATTTCGCTCATCGCCGGCATTACCCCGGTCTTGGCCATGCCGTGGATCGCATCGAACTGCCGCCACAGCAGCACGCCGCCGATGCTGCCGAGCAGCACCACCTTGGCGAGCGATTTGACCAGCTCGATAATGCCCTGCATGCCGAAGATGCGCTTGAGCCCGTTGATCGGGTTCATCCGCTCCGGCTTGGGCACGAGCGCGCCGGTGCGGAAGCCGAGCGAGCCCAGCACGGCAGGGGCGGCAATCGCCGCGACGACCGTCGCCAGCAGCACGCCCGCGAGCGGCAGCGCGATGATGGCGAGCAGATGATAAGCGCGCTGCTCCGGCGCGAAGCCCGCAATATCGCCCTGATCGAACCGCAGGGCTTCGGCGAGCATCAGGCGGATCGCGTCGATCAGTGCCGGCCCGGCAATCGCAAGCCAGCCGACGCCGGCCATCACCACCATGGCGGTGGAGAGTTCGCGGGACTGGAGAATGTCGCCCTTGCTGGCCGCGTCCGTCAGACGCTTGGCTGTTGGCTTCTCGGTCTTTTCGCCGCCGCCGGAGGCTTCCTGCGCCATGGTTCAGCCGCCCGCCAGCAAGCGGCTCATGTCGAGTCCTTGGCGCAAGGCGTCGCTGATCGCCTCGCCCATGACCGGCGCGGCGATGGCGAGCAGCACGAGGCCGGCGAGCAGCGTCGCCGGCAGGCCGACCGCGAAGAGATTAAGCGACGGCGCGGTGCGCGCGAGCATCCCCATGACAAGCTGGACGAGAATGAGCGTGAAGGTGACCGGCAGGGCGATGATGACGCCCGAGGCAAACATGGTGCCGCCGAACTGCGCGATGCTCTCGAACGCGCTCGCCGGCATGAGATTGCCCGGGGGCAGCGCCTTGTAGCTCATCACGACGTATTGGATGAGCAGCAGATGCCCATCCATGGCGAGCAGCAGGAAGGTAGCAATGATCGAGAGAAAGCGGCCGACGACCGGCGTCGGCTGGCCCGAGAGCGGATCGACCATGGAGGCAAAGCCGAGGCCCATGGCGTTGGCGATCGTCTCGCCGGCGATGAACGCCGCCGAATAGCCGATCTGCAAGGCGAAGCCGAGGCTGAGGCCGGCGATCACTTCCGCCGCGACGAGGGCGATGCCGGCGATGCTGGCCAGCCCTTGCTCGGGCAGCGCAAAGGGGGCGCTGTTGAGCGCAGCAATGCCGATCGCGAGGCTGAGGATGATGCGCAACTGCACCGGCACAGCGGCGGCGCCGAAGATCGGCGCGGCGAGCAATGCGGCGCCGGGCCGGATCATCGCCAGCATCCAGAGCCACAGCTGCGCCTCGAGGCCCGCAAATGCCGGTGCGATCATCTGAGCAGGTCCGGAATCCGCTCGAAGATCTCGCGCGTGAAATCGGCGATGAGCATCAGGATCGCTCCGCCGAACAGCGCCAGCGTGACCGCGACGATGATGAGCTTGGGCACGAAGGAGAGCGTCGCCTCGTTGATCGAGGTCGCGGCCTGGATCATGCCGATGATGACGCCCGCCAGCAGGGCCGGGATCAGGATCGGCCCGGTCGCGAGCGCGGCAACCCACAGCGCCTGCTGGGCGAGGCCGACGAAGAAATCGCCATTTTCCATGCGATGTGCTCCCCTTTTCTGCCCGCTCAGGTCGCGAACGAGCCGGCGAGGGAGCCCATCGTCAGCGCCCAGCCATCCACCAGCACGAACAGCAGCAGCTTGAACGGCATCGAGATGATGGTCGGCGAGAGCATCATCATACCGAGCGCCATCAGCGTGGAGGCGACAACGAGATCGATGATGAGGAAGGGCAGGAAGATCATGAAGCCGATCTGGAAGGCGGTCTTCAGTTCGCTGGTGATGAAGGCCGGCAGCATGATCGAGAAAGGAATTTCCTCGGGCGAGCGGAAGGCCGGCACGTTGGCGAGGTTCTGGAATAAAGCGAGGTCGTTCTGGCGCGTCTGCTTGGCCATGAAGCCATGGAGCACCTTGCCCGAGCGGCTCACCGCTTCCTCGATGCTGATCTGGCCCTCGCCATAAGGCGTGTAGGCACTGGCGGTGATCTGGTCGATCGCCGGGCGCATCACGAACAGCGAGAGGAACAGCGCGAGGCCGACAAGCACCTGGTTCGGAGGCGTCTGCGCGAGGCCGAGCGCCTGACGGAGCAGCGACAGCACGATGATGATGCGCGTGAAGCTGGTCATCATCAGCACCAGCGACGGCAGCACCGTCAGCAGGCTCATCAGGACAAGGATCTGCAGCGAGATGGACAGCGGGCGCCCATCGCCCGAAACATCGTCGAGCGCGCGGGTCAGCCCGCCCGAGGCAGCGGCGGCACCTTGCGGCAGCGCACCGGTCGCCGGTGCCTGTGCTTGCGGCGCGGACGCTGCGGCGGGTGCAGCCGGCGCGGCGGGTGCAGCTTGGGCGAAGGCGGGCTGCGTGAGGCTCAGCGTCGCCACAAGCAGCGCGCAGAACAGCACAGCGCCGATCAGCAAACCCGTGCTCCTGCGGAAGCAGGAGCCCAGGGCAGCTAGGAACGGCGACTGCGCCCTGGGCTCCTGCCTGCGCAGGAGCATTTGGGTTGTCGCCAGAATAGGGTCAACCATGACGGGTTTCGCTCTCCGCGATCTTCTCGACCTTGCCGCGCGAGACCGAGAGCAGCAGGCGCTTGCCCTCGAATTCCACGACCGCGAGCTTGCCGAGCGTGCCCATGGGCAGCACATCGACCAGCTTGACCATCCGGTCGCGCTGGCCGGCGCCCAGCATGCCGGGCTGATATTTGCGCCACAGCCACAGCGCGCCATAGGCCATGCCGCCGACCAGCGGCAGCATGATGAGCAGCTTGAGGAAATACCAGGCAAGCGCGCTCATGCGCGGCGCTCGAGCCCGGCGAGGCGCGCCTCGGTGGAGGCGATCTCGACAATGCGCACGCCATAGCGGCCGTTCACCGTTACCACCTCGCCCCGGGCGACCAGCGTGCCGTTGACCATGATGTCCAGCAGATCGTCGGCCTGACGATCGAGCTGCACGACGCTGCCCTCGCCCAGATTCATGATCTCGGCCAGACGCAACTGGGTGGCGCCGACCTCGACGGACATGCGGACGGGGATATCGGCCAGCAGGGCCATGTTGCGGCCCAGACCCATGTCCACCGGTGCGGCGGCCTCAGCCCGGAGTGTTTCGCTCATCTCGCTCATTATGTTGGTCCTCAGGCCAGTTTTTCGATCATGAAGGCGGCACTGCCGTCCTGTTCGCCCACGGTGCCCTGCGCGAACACGCGGTCACCGACGAGCAGCGGCAATTGCCGCGCGATGTGAATGGGAATGACGTCGCCGGGCTTCAGCGACATCAGCTCCGCCATTTTGAGATTGGGCCGCGCCAGCACCGTGCGGACGGGGAAGCGCACATCGTCCAGCCGGGTGGCGAGACGGGTCCGCCAGACCGGATCGGCCGGCCGCGCCTCGTCCCCCGCCTTGGGCGATCCGACGATCTCCAGCCCGCCAAAGCCGGCCTTGGGATAAATGAACTCGATGATGCGCGGGCGATGATCGCCCATGTCGACCTCGAACCCCTGCACCACGATGGCCGTCTCGCCGGGCATCAGCTGGGCATGGGCCGGATTGGTCTCGCGGTTGATGAGCACCGGCTCCAGCGGCGCGATCTCGGCCCAGCATTCGACCAGCGCCGCGATGATGCCATCGGCAAGCCGGGCGCCGAGCCGCGTTTCCGTGGGCGTGAACTCGCGCTTGTCGCTGCTCGCGCGGTCGCCCTTGCCGCCATAGAAGCGGTCGACCAGCAGCGAGACCAGCGGCGCGTCGATGCGCAGCACCACCGGCCCCTTGATTGGGTGCAGGCGATAGAGCGAGAGGCTGGCGAACTCCGGCGCGCTCGCATCCCACATCATGAACATGGTTTCTTCGAGCGGCAGCGCGGTGACCAGCGGACGCGCGCCCCCATAGGGCTCGATGATCGCGCGCAACCGGCGGCTCACCCGCTCGCCGAGTTTTTCCAGTCCGCTGATCGCGGCGACCGGCTCGCTGGTCTGTCGCCCGAGCGCGAAAGGCTGCACGTCATTCATCGTTCATTGTCCCCGTCCGACCCCCGTCGGACACGGCGCTACTGAATAACGAAATTGGTAAAATAAACGTTATCAATGCCGCCGTAGCCCGTCTTTTCCTTCAAAACATCGTTAATAACGGTCAGAAGTTTCGCCTGGAGCTTCTCCTTGCCCTGCGGGGTCGAGAGGTCGAGCTCCTCCTCCTGCGCCATCATCATCAGGATGGCCGAGCGGATCGGCAGCTCATGCGCCTGCACCGCCTCGATCACGCGCTGGTCGTAATAGGTCGACACGGCGATCGAGACCTGCGCGAAGGAGTCACTGTCCGCGAGGTTGGAGGTGAACGGCGCCGGGATCTGGAAATAGGTCGCCTGATAGGCCGAGGCATTGGCCGGGCGGGGCAGATCCACGCCCTTGCCCTCGCGCTCCGGCGCGTGCTGCTCGGCGGCCTTGGCAGCCCAGGTCTTGGCGACCTCCTCGGGCTTCTCGCCGGTCAGCACCAGCTGCGGGCGAAAGGCGTCTTCCGCCGGCCCGCTTTCCTTGTGCATGGAGCCAGCGGCGAAGAACCCCGCGGCCGCGCCACCGCCACCCAGCAGCGCCACGGCGCCAAGGATGATGATCAGCTTCTTCTTGCCGCCGCCCTTCTTCTTGGCGGCGCCGGCGTCCGGTGCATCACTCATCAATCGATCCCCTTAAGCAAAGCGCACATGCCCGTCGGCACTGTCGCGCGCGGCGACCCTGCTCTCATCGGGCTGGCGAGATTGTTCCCCGGCGACGCGCGGGAACGATGTCCCGCGATCGCCATCCTGTCCGCGCCCCTGCTGCTGCATCTGGCTCGCCAGATCGCGCTGGGCCTGGCCCTGGGCCTGATTTTGCGCCTGATTTTGGGCCTGGCTCTGCGCCTGACCCTGATCGCGCGCGGTATCCGAGGAGGCGCCGGCCTTCTCGACCGTGATCTGCCCGAGATGCAGGGTGGCAAGACGTGCATCGGCCTGCAGCGTGCCGCGCCCTTCGTTGAGGCGCCGTGCGGCCTCATCCGTTTCGGCCGTCAGGCGGATGTCCATGGCGCCGGCGCCCTGGAACACGTCGACTTCAAGCCGGCCAAGATGCGGCGGATTGAGCGAGAAGCGGCTATGCCCGCCGCCTTCCGCCAGCCCGGCAATTTCCCGCGCCAGCCGATCGATCCACTGGCCCGAGACGCCCATGTCGATAACCTGTGCGCCCAGCGCCGAGGCTGCAGAAGGCGCCGCCGGTCCGGCACCACCACTGCTGCTGACAGCGCCGCTCTCGGTCGAGATGCCGACGGGCAAATCGATGACGAAGCGCTGGGCCGTGTCTGGAGCCGGCGCCGTGGCCTTGCCGGTCGTTGCGCTCTGCGCCGCCAGAGCATCTGCCAGGCTGGCACCCTCCGTGTTTGGAGAGTCCGCGCCATCCGCCTTGGGGGCAGCGAGCGCTGCCACGCCGGCGGCTGCCGTCGCGCCATCCTGCGATGAAGCGGCGGCGCGACCTCCTTTGGACCCGGTCCCGGCGGCGACGTGCGCAGCCATGGCCGGCATGCCGGGCGCGAGCGGGAAGGGAATGACCTGCGCCTGCAGCGGCTGCCCGGGCGCCGCAGCGTTGGTGGCGCCCTCATCCGTTGCGGCCGCGTCACCGGCCTCGGCGTCTGCATTCGGCTCGCCTTCGGTCAACGCCAGGGCGGCATCCTGGGGCGGCTGCGCTGTCGCAGCGCCCTGCTGGGCCTGCTGCGCCTGCAGCTGAGCCGCGACGGTAACAGCCTGCTGGGGCTGGCTCGCGAACCGATCGGGCGCTGTCAAAGCCAGCTTTTCGCCGCCGACCAGCGCGAGGATATCGGCGCTGAAGCCTTCGTCCGGGGCACCGGCCGGTCCGGTCGTGGCAGTCCCGTCATTGTCGACGACAAGGCTGAGGCCCGCGCCCCCGGCCGCCGGAGCGTTGCCGTTCAGCGCAGCCAGTTCGACAAGCGCAGCGAACTGCCCGCCCGTGGCGAGGCCCGGTTCCCCGGCCTTCGCATCGGCAGCCGGAGCGCGCCCCGTCATCATGCTGAAGAGCGACGTGATGTTGATCATTCTTCCAGTCCCCTGTTCTGCATTCGCCGGACGCGCGGCTGCGCGGCCAGCCGGGCTTCGCGCTGCGCTTCCCGTGCGGCCTTGGCCTTGTCCTTGAGGCGCTCAGCAATTTCGCGTTCACGATCCGCCACCACCCGTTCCGCATCGCGCGCGTCGATCCGCCGATTGGCATCGAACAGCGCGCCATCGAGCTGCCGGCCGGCGCGCTCCAGACGGCTGGCGAGTTCGCGCCGCGCAGCGAAGAGTCCACCAATCTGCTGCCCGCTCTGGCCGCACAGCTCCTCGCGCACCTGCGCGATGCGGCGGGCATTGCTGGCGATCTGGCTCGCCTCATCCTGCGCAAGCGTGAGCGCGGCGACGGCCTGATTATGCTGCACGTCCCGCACCCGGACGAGGCGCTTGCGCGCGGCGACCATGCGGCTCATGCCCCGAACTCCGCGATCAGCGCCGCGGCGCTCGTATCGACGTCAATCGTGGACTTGCTGCTCTGGCGCAGGAAGCCGAGCAATTGCTGCCGGCGTTCCACGGCCTCATCGATAGTCGGATCGTTGCCGGGGCGATAGGCACCCATCAGAATGAGGTCGCGATTTTCCTCATAGGCCGCCCACAGCCGCCGATAATTGGCGGCGGCGCGCAGATGCTCGTCATCCACGATGTCCGCCATCACGCGCGAGAGCGAGCGCCCGACGTCGATAGCCGGGAAGATGCTCTGCTCGGAGAGATGCCGCGAGAGCACGATATGCCCGTCGACAATGGCGCGGGCGGTATCGACGATGGGATCGTCGGTATCGTCGCCATCGGCCAGCACAGTGTAGATCGCGGTGATCGAGCCGCCCGAGCGGCTGTCCACGCCGGCGCGCTCAACAAGGCGGGGGATGAGCGACAGCGCCGAGGGCGGATAGCCCTTCATCGCCGGCGGCTCGCCCAGCGACAGGCCGATCTCGCGCTGGGCATGGGCGCAGCGGGTGAGACTGTCGATGAGCAGCAGCACCTGCTTGCCACGGGCGCGGAAATATTCGGCGATGGCGGTCGCGCGGGCAGCCGCGCGCAGGCGCAGCACCGGCGGATGATCGGCCGGCACGGCAACGACGACGCTCTTGTTCATGAGCGCGCCGCCGATCTTGGTCTCGAGGAAGTCGCTGACCTCGCGGCCGCGCTCGCCGATCAGGCCGGTGACGATCACGTCCGCCTCGGCGCCAGCAATCATCTGGCCCATCAGCACCGATTTACCGACGCCCGAACCGGCCATGATGGCGATACGCTGGCCGCGCCCGGCCGTGAGCAACGCATTCACCGCGCGCACACCGAGATCGAAGCGTTCCAGCACCCTGCCGCGATCCAGCACATTGCCGCGCACGCCGGCGAGCGGCCACTGGCCATTGGCAAGCACCGGCCCCTTGCGATCGAGCGGCTGTCCCATGGCATCGATGACGCGGCCGATCAGCCCCTCACCGACCTGCACCATATTGGCGGCGCTGTCCGGCTCGACGCGCGCGCCATTTTCCAGCGGCGCATCCTGATCGAGCGGCACCAGCACGGCGCGGCTGCCCCGGAAGCCGACGACCTCGGCCCGCACCGACGTACCATCGGCCGCACGAATACGCGCGCCGGCGCCGATGGGGCGGGAAAAGCCGGTCACTTCGAGCATCCCGCCATCATGGCCGACCAGCCGGCCGACATGGCGCGGCGCCTGATTGGGCACCTGCATATGATCGAGCAAGCGCGTAGCGCGGGCGAGTTCCGCCTGGATCACAGCCGGCCCTCCATATCGTCCATCAGCGCCTTGAGGCGTGCCAGGCGCACGTCCGGGCCATCCTCGATCCAGCCCTCCGCCGTTGCAAGGCGGACCGATCCGCGCGGCACATCGGCGCTGGCCGCCAGCGAGAAGCGCAGCGGCTCGGCCTGCAGCAGCGGCAGATCCTCGGGATTGACCTCCAGCCGGGCCTTGGCATCCTCGGTGTCGATGCAGGCGGCGACTGCCTCGCAGCGCGCCCGGAGCACATCGGCATCGATCGGCACTTCACCCACGATCTGGCCGACCAGACGGATGACCGCCTGGGACAGCAGCGTGGCGAAGGCGCCTTCATCCACTTTTCCGAGCGCCAGAACGGCGGCAGCCAGCTCCCGCCGCGCCGCATCGTCCTGCTCGGCGGCTTCGCGCGTGATGCGCTCGCCTTCCTGAAAGCCCTGCACGAAGGCATCGCGCGCGGCTTCCTCAATGGGGTCGACCGGCGCCTGAGCGGCCAGCGTCTCATCATAGTCGCCGCCCGGCCCGCTTCCGCCGGGGAAGGTGACGTTCCAGGCCCGATGGCCCTGCTCCTCGGCATAGAGGTGGCGAAAGCCCCTGCCATCGCGCCCGACGCTGCCGAAATTGCCCCAGCTCTCCAGCGGCGCGGCGCCGCTGACGCTATCGGCCGACCAGATCCTAGACATAGTCGTCGCCCTTTCCGCCCAGCATGATCGCCCCTTCCTCGCCCATGCGGCGCGCCTCGGCGATGATCGCCTTCTGCGCTTCCATCACTTCGGCAAGGCGCATCGGGCCGCGCTCGTCCATCTCGTCCTGAATGGACTGGGCGGCGCGCTGCGACATGCAGCCCAGGATGCGCGTGCGCAGCGTGTCGCTCGCCCCCTTGAGCGCGACGACGAGAATGGCGTTGTCCACCGCCCGCATGAGCGTGCCGAGATCCTTGTCCGACAGGGCCTGCAGATTTTCGAAGACGAACATCTCATCCTCGATGAGCTGCGCGACATTGCGGTCGCGCTTGTTCAGCGCCTTGATGATGCGCTGCTCATGATCCTTGCGGATGTTGTTCATGATCGCGGCGGCCTCGCTGGTGCCACCGCGCTTGGTGGTGCCGGCGGACGAGCGGCCCTGCGCCGGGCGGGAGGCGATGAGCTGCTCCAGCTCGTCCAGCGCCTCGGTGCTCACCGGGCCGAGCGTGGCGACGCGATAGACGACATCGTCCTGCACCTCGGCCGGCAGCAGCTGCAGCGTCGCGGCCGCCACGGCGGGGTCCAGATGGGCCAGCACGATGGCCATGATCTGCGGATGCTCGGGCTCGATGATCGCGGCAATCTCGGCCGGCTCCATCCATTTGAGCATCGAGAGCTTGGTCGAGCGCGTCGGCGGCGTGATGCGCGCGAGCATATTGTCCGCGCGGTCGGGACCGAGCGCCTTGTGCATGGCGCCGCGAATATGCTGGGTGGCGCCGTAGCCGATGGTGGTGCGACCGCGCGCCTTGGAGACGAACTGGTCGAGCGCGGCATTCACCTCATCCACCTCGACATCCGCCACGTCATACATGGCGTAACCGAGCTGGCGCACCTCGTCCGGCTCCAGCCGGGAGAGGATCTGCGCGGCTTCGTCTTCCTCGAAGAGCATCAGCAGCACGGCGGCAGCGGCGCTGCCGGTGAGCGGGCGGGCGGCTTCGACCTCAGCCATCGGCCTTCACTCCATCCTTGAGGAGATCGCGAACGACGAGCGCGGCGCGATCGGGGTCCTGCTTCACAAAGTTGCGGATCAGCGTGGCGCGATCGCTATAGTCATGCGTGGCGCTGATCATATCGAGGGTCACCGGCTGGGCGGGGTCATGCACCGCTGCCGAGGCCCGGCCGATCTCGGCCTGGATTTCCGTGCCGATCTGCTGGCCGATCTGTGCATCGAGCACCTGACGCTCCGCCTGCGCGGCGGACCAGCGCTTGAGCAGCGGACGGCCGATGCCGACCAGCAGCAGCAGCGCGACGAGCAGGGCCGAGACGTTACGGGCGAGCATCGCCACCCAGGCTTCCTGATACCAGGGCGTCGCATCGGTGGCGGCATCCCCGGCTGCTTCGGCGAACTTGCGCGAGGAAATCGCCACCACGTCGCCGCGCGCCTGATCGAAGCCGATCGCGCCTTTGACCAGCGCCTCGAGCGCGGCAATCTCCTGCGGGGTGCGCGGCTTGCCATCGGTGCCCTGATCCAGCGCGACGGCGATGGACAGGCGCTGCACGGTGCCCACGGCGTCCCGCGTCACGGAGACTTCGCGGCCCAGCTCGAAGCTGCGGTTGAAGGTTTCGGTCGTCTTGAACGGCGGCATGCCGGGTGCGGGCGGCGTCTGCATGGCGTTGGCCTGGGCCTGGGCCTGTGTCGGCGGCGGTCCGCCCGGATCGGCGGGATTGACCGGCGGATTGGGCTGCAGCGCGCCGGGGATGCCGCCGGGTGCGGCATTCGCATTGCCCTGCGCATCCGTGTTCCAACTGCCGGTTTCGGCACGCAGCCGGGCTTCGTCCTGCGGATAGGTTTCGCGCGTGGCCTGCCGCTCGGCGAAGTTCACCTCGGCATGCACCTCGGTCGAGAACTTGCCGGCACCGATGATCGGCGTGAGCAGCGCGGTCACAGCCTGACGGTAGCGATCTTCGATGCGGCTCTGGATCTGGATCTGCCGATCCGTCTCCGCGCCGGCCCCGGTCGCATTACTGAGCAGGCGGCCATTCTGATCGACGACCGACACCGATTCCGGCGCCATGTCGCCCACGGAGGAGGCGACGAGATGCACGATGGCCTCGACCTGACCTTCGGACAGCGAGCGGCCATTGGCCAGTTGCAGCATCACGGACGCCGTGGGGCGCGAGCGTTCGCGCAGGAAGATGCTCGGCGCCTCGACCGCGAGGTGGACCCGCGCCTTGGTGACCGCATCGATCGCCTCGATGGTGCGGGCCAGATCCATCTCGCGCGCGCTGCGCAGCTTCTCGCCCTCGACGGCGCGGCTCGCGCCCATCGGCATGGAATCGATCAGAGTGTCGCCAGTCGGCGCGCTGCGGGGCAGGCCCTCGGCGGCGAGCTTCATCTTGGCGTTGAAATAATCGGTCTCGGCGACGGTGATCGCACCGCTCGTCTGATCGAAATTATAGGCGATACCGCTCTTGCCCAGTGCCTCGGCCACGGCGGCCTGGTCGGCCTCCGGCAGGCCCCGGAACAGGTCGCGCTGCGGCGGTTCGCGCAGTGCCAGCCAGGCCAGCGCGGCGAGCGCGGCAACGGTGATGAGCCCGATCATCGGCAGGCTGCGTTGCACGGCGGGCTGCTGGAGCAGGCCCGTGAGGCGCAGCTTCATGCCCTGCGCGCCGGCCGCAAAGCCCGCGCCAGACCCGGAGAGGGCGGGCAAGCCGGGCTGCATCGCCGCCTGGTTGCCAGTGGTGGTGGTGATGTTCGCGTCGCTCATCTCATTACACCGGCATGCTCATGATGTCCTTGTAGGCGGACAGGAGTTTGTTGCGGACCTGCAGGGTCGTCTCGAAGCCCACCGACGCCTGCTGGCGGGTCAGCATGACCGCCGCGATGTCCGTGGTCTCGCCGCGCTCATAGGCAGCGGTCGCGTCGCTCGACTGGGTCTGCAGCTTGTTCACGCCCTCGATGGCGCTGCGCATGGCGTCCGCGAAATCGGCACCACCTGCAGGGCTGCTGGCGGGCGCGCCGCCCGTCGCGGCACCGGCGGCGCTTTTCGCGGCGTCCTGAATCGCGGAGTTACGCTGGAGAATGCTCTGGCGCAGCGCCAGCACGCTATCGACCGAAAGTCCCGACATGATGATGCCTCCTGCGCTCAGCTAGCCAGCGCGAGGTCACGCATTTCAGCGAGACGGTAGCGCAGGGTACGTTCGGAAATGCCAAGGATACGCGCCGCGCGGGCGCGATGCCCGCCGGTGTCACGCAGGGCGAGGCGAATGGCGTCCATCGCCGAGGCGCGGGCGACATCCTGAAGACGAGCACGGGCCGGCAGCGGCGCGGGCTCGGCCGGAACGGGCGCGGGCATGGCGTTGCCGGCAAGGCTGAGATCGCTCACGTCGATCTGGTCGCCCTCCCGCAGCACGATGGCCCGCTGCAGGACATTGCCCAACTCACGGGCGTTGCCCGGCCAGCTGTGCGCGGCGAGATGCGCCAGGGCAGCGGGCGTCGGCCAGACAAAGCCGGACTGGCCGCCCTGATGGCGCAGCAGAAACGAAGCGGTGATCGCCGGAATGTCACCCGGACGGCTTGCGAGCGCGCTCAGGTGCAGCGGCATCACATTGAGCCGCCAGTAAAGGTCCGCGCGGAACCGACCGGCATCGGCTTCCGCCGAAAGATCGCGGTTGCAGGCGGCGACGACGCGCACATCGACCGGCACCGGATGCGTCGCGCCGACAGGAAGCACTTCGCCTTCCTGCAGCGCGCGCAGCAGCTTGGCCTGCAGGGCCAGCGGCAGTTCGGCGATTTCGTCGAGAAACAATGTGCCGCCATTGGCAGCGAGGAACAGACCGTCAGACGACGCGCCGGCGCCGGTGAAGCTGCCCTTCTTGTGACCGAAGAGCATGGCTTCCATCATGGTTTCCGGCAGCGCGGCGCAATTGACGGCGATGAAATCCTTGTCGGCGCGGGGGCTCATATCATGAAGGAAGCGCGCAATGCCCTCCTTGCCTGTGCCGGTCTCGCCCTGGACGAGCACGGTCGCATCGCTGGCGGCGATCCGCTGGGCGAGGCGCATCAGCATGGCGCTGCTCTCGTCTCCCACTGCGGGCATCCGCGCCGGGCGGAACAGTTCGGCGATCAGGGCAAAGGCCATCGCCTTGTCCTGCGCACCGAAGGCAATGCGGGCGGGGAAGCCATTGGAGGCGGGCATGAAGCGCGGCGTGCCCTCGCGCCACTCGATCAGCAGGTCGCGACAGGTTGCATCGGCAATTTCCTCGGCGAGGAGAATGCGCTGAACCGATTTACCACGCGGCGTGTCCGCACCCACCGTTCGTACAGAAAAGCAGGCAGTATCGAGCCACACGTCCAGATCCGGCAACAGCCGCTGTACGCGCTGACTCATGTCGACATGCAACATGCGTAAGCCCCCGTTTTGGTCCAGTCCGGGCTCTTGCGAGCCACCCCTGTCTTGCCCGTTAAAAGTGATAAAAAATGCTTAGCATTCGGTTAACGACGGCGAACCATTGCCGCAGTGCGGCAGGATTTTGCCGACCGTCTGAAGGCGCGAAAATCATGTCGCGCTTGACGTGCAGAGCCTCCGCTCTCCCTCTCGACGAACCATCCCGCCGCACTTTGTTGCAAAATATATCGTTTTATTTCATTATATTAATTGGTGATTTCGGGAAATTTGAGACGGTCACCTAAAGCTCATGAGGCCTTATCCGTTCTGTGGTTTCGAGGCCGCCACCGCCAAAGGGCAGCGACCCTCAGTGAAGCGGGAAAGGAAACCACATGACTGTTATTGCATCCAACGTGTCCGCGATTCGGGCCCAGAATGCCTCGGCCACTGCGAATCAGGGCCTGTCGCAGGCCATGGAGCGCCTGTCCTCCGGCAAGCGCATCAACACCGCGAAGGACGACGCCGCCGGCCTCGCCATCGCCACCAAGATGACCGCCGAAGTCCGTGGCCTCGCTGCCGCACGCCGCAACGCCAATGATGGCCTCTCGCTGGCTCAGACCGCTGAAGGCGCGCTGGGCGACATCTCCAACATGCTGGTCCGCATGAAGGAACTGGCTGTGCAGTCCGCGAACGGCACGAACGACACCGCCGCCCGCGACAATCTGCAGGCGGAAGTCTCCGCGCTGATGACGCAGATCGGCAAGGTGCAGGGCCAGGAGTTCAACGGTGTGGCGCTGTTCAGCGCGACAGCTACCTCGATCCAGGTCGGCACCGGCTCGACCGACACTGTCTCGGTTGACACCTCGGCGGTGACGACGGCTCTGACGGCGCTCGCCACCGCCGCGCCGAACATCGGCGGCGCCGGCACGACGGTGGGTGCGGCGATGACCGCCATCGACACGGCGATCGAAGCGGTTGCTACCGGCCGTGCCAATCTCGGTGCCACGCAGAGCCGTCTCGAATCGGCTGCCAGCAACCTGACCACCACGATCACCAACCTGTCCGACGCCCGTTCGCGGATCGAAGACGCCGACTTCTCCGAGGAATCGACGGCGCTCGCCAAGAACCAGATCCTCAGCCAGGCCTCCACGGCGATGCTCGCTCAGGCGAACCAGAGCCAGCAGGGCGTGCTCAGCCTGCTCCGCTAAGGGCAGCACCTAAGATCGGACGGCGAGGGTACTGGTCCACACTCGCCGGCCCGGTTGACCCCCGGCACCATAGAGTCCCCATCGTGCCGGGGGTCAGCATCCCCAACAGGGAATATGGAAACCCTTCGCTCCCCCGGGCGGAGGGTTTCTTCTCTTGTAGGCGAGCGAGGCGCCGGCCCCCGGCGGACAAGCGAGAGGTGTTGATCGGGCACGTGGAGCGCGCATGAAGGCGCCGCTCGCCAGCCTGATGCTCATGCGGACATGCAATGGGCGGAGGCCAGAAGGGGAGTGGCCAGCCATGATCCCTTCCATCGCACCACCACTCCGTTCGCTTCGAGCGAAGTCGAGAAGGGTGAAGCGTACCGTGTCTCGACTTCAGCCTTCGGCTGAAGTTTATCCTGAGCGCCCGCCCTGCGGGCAGTCGAAGGGCTCGACACGAACGGGAGGTTAGGCGGCGTGGACAAAATTCCGAGCTTGGGAAAACAGTGTCGGTTCCGCTCCGATCCAGCACGTGGCGTGCCAAGGATCCACTTCCGTTCGTCCTGAGTAGCTGCTGAGCCTGTCGAAGCGGCGTATCGAAGGACCGCCCCGCCCATCCGGGCAGAGCGCTATTCCTCCGTGGTAATCAACACCGCTTCGCCGACCACCAGAAAGAGCAGGAACGGCGCCCAGGCCGCCAGCATCGGGGGGTACACCCCCAGATTGCCCATGGAGAGCGCGAAATTATCGGCCACGAAGAAGGCGAAGCCCAACGCCATGCCGATCACCGCGCGCACGAACAGCTTGCCGGAGCGTGCAATACCAAAAGCGGCGACAGAGCCCAGCAACGGCATGAGCAATGCCGACAATGGCCCGCTGATCTTATGCCAGAGCGACCCTTCGAGCGATGCAACCGGGCGCCCCGCCTCGCGCAAGGTATCGATCGCCTCGCTCAGGTCGGCAAAGGACATGGCATCGGGATCGACCGAGGACAGCGTGAACTGGTCCGGCGTGACCCCCTTGCCGACCACCATCCGGTCGACATGGCGGCTGACCCCGCGCACGACGTCGAACACGCGGATATCCTCAAGCAGCCAGCCATCCGGGGTAAAGCGCCCGTGCTTGGCATAGACGATCGAGATCAGGGCATTGTTATGCCGGTCATAGACGTTCACGTCCTGCAGCCGCACGGCATTGCCGCGACCAGTGATCGTCCCGGCCCGGATGAGGTCATCCTCGTGCCGCACCCAGACGTTGCCCTTGACCCCCGGGTCCGAAGGGATGGGGCCGAACTTCGCGGCCTCCCAGGCAGTGAGCGTCGCGGTGGCGCGCACGACCACGCGTTCGTTGAACACATAGCTGATCGCCGCCACGGCAAGACTGGCCAATATGAGCGGCGCGAGAATCTGGTGGGCCGAGAGCCCGCCGGACTTCATCGCCACCACCTCGCTATTGGCATTGAGCGTCGCCAGCGTGATCAGCGTGCCGAGCAGCACCGAAAAGGGCAGAAAGCGCGAGATGATCTGCGGCGCGCGCAGACTGACATATTGCCACAGCTGCGCATCGCCATTGCCGGGATAGGCCAGCACCTTGCCGGCCTCGCTCAGCAGATCGAGCATCTGCAGGATCAGCACCAGCATCGCCAGCATCGCCAGGCAACGCAGCAGGAAGGTCTTGCCCAGATACAGCGCCAGCGCGCGGGAAGGGAAGAAGTTGAGCAGCATGGCCTATCCCCGATGTGCCTTGCGGTAACGCCGGTCGCCGAACCATTTGAGCAGCGACTTGAACAGGCCGAGCAGCTTGGCGAACTGACGATCCAGCGCACCGATCGGCTGGCCGCCGGGCACATAGGCGGTCTGATAATAGAGCCAGGCGATGATCCCGGCGAAAATGAGGAACGGGCCCCACAGGCCCAGGAACGGATCGATCCGGCCCAGTGCGCCCAGCGACTGCATCGTCTGGTTGATCTTGTGATAGGTGACGATGAAGACGATCGACAGGAAGACGCCGAGCGCGGAGGTCGAGCGTTTCGGCGGGATCGCGAAGGCAATCGCCGCGAGCGGCAGCAACATCATCATCGCCACTTCCACGACGCGGAAATTGAAGTTCGACCAGGCCTGCGCCCGGCCCAGCGCCGTATCGCGGGTGAGGCCGGCGCGGAACAGCTCCGGCAGGCTCAGCTCCACATCGCCATCGCCCCGCGTGCGGAACTCCTCGATCTTCGGCAGCGAGATCGGCAGATCATGGTTGGAGAAGGAGAGGATGCGCGGTTCGGTGAAGCTGGGCGAATTATGCACCAGCACGCCATCGGTAAGGCGCATGATGATCGTATCGGGATCGTCGGTGGCGAGGAACTGGCCCCGCGCGGCCGTGACCGCCAGCGACTGGCCGCCGTCACTGTCCATGCGGGCGAAGATGCCGCTCAGCTTCTTGCCTTCGTCCTCGCTCTCCTCGATGCGGATGGTGATGCCGTCGCCCAGCTTGGTGAACTCGCCGACCTTGATGGACGCGCCCAGCGCGCCCGAGCGCAGCTCGAACCGCAGCCGCTCATAGGCATATTTGCTGTCCGGCTGGATGAAGCCGACAATGGTCAGGTTCAGGATCGCCAGCGCGATGGCGTACATATACGGCACCTTGAGCAGGCGCGTATAGGAAAGGCCGACGCCGCGCAGAATATCCAGCTCGGAGGACAGAGCCAGCTTGCGGAAGGCGAGCAGGATGCCAAGCATCAGGCCGATGGGAATGCCAAGGCCGAGATATTCGGGCAGGAGATTGGCGAGCATCCGCCACACCACGCTCACCGGACCGCCTTCGGTCGCGACGAACACGAACAGCCGCTGCATCCGGTCCAGCACCAGAAGCATCGCCGCAACGATGAGGCTTGCGAAAAGCGGGACCGCGATCAGCCTCGCCATGTAGCGGTCCAGAGCGGTCAGCATGAGAGTCCGCAGGTTCCTTGAGCCGGTTCAGGTGGCCCGGCCGGAAGGTCCGGACACGGCAAGGCCGTAAGCGGGATGCGCCCGCGCCGCAACCTTAGAGTGTATGGACGCCCGCCAGATCATAGCGCCACGCGCCAGCCGGAGCCGGGAAGGCGCCCGGTCGTGCGACCAACGGACGGCTTGACCGAGCCGTGACAGGCCCGGTCGTTCGATCAGCCAGCGATGGCGCCCGTCATCCGGCCCGCGGTCGCGAACATCTCGAGAATCTGGCCGACCTGCTCGCTCGAATGCTCGGCACAGAGCGAGCAGCGCAGCAGGAAGGTGCCGGCCGGTGTCGCGGGCGGACGGGCCATGTTCACATACAGCCCTAGCTCCAGCAGCGCCTGCCACATCGCCACGGCCTGCGTCTGGTCGGTAAGGATGACGGCGATGATCGCCGATTGCGGCGTCTTGGTGCCGAGCGTGAAGCCGAGATCGATCAGCCCCTTGTGCAGGCGGCGGCTGTTCTCCCACAGATGCGCGCGCTTCTCGCCGGCGTTCATCAGCTTGCGGATCGAGGTCGCGGCGGTGGCGACGACGCTCGGCGGCAGCGAGGCGGTGAACACATAAGGCCGGCAGACGAGGCGCATCACATCGAACTTGGGATGATCCGAGACGCAGAAGCCGCCGACCGTGCCGACCGATTTGGAGAAGGTGCCGACGACGAAATCGATCTCCTTCTCGACGCCCTGCTCCTCATAGACGCCACGGCCATTGGGGCCGAAGAAGCCCATGCCATGCGCTTCATCGACGAGAATCATGCAATTGGGGTGCTTGCGGATCGCGGCAACCATGTCCGGCAGCGGCGCCACGTCGCCGAGCATCGAATAGACGCCTTCCAGCACGACCAGCTTGAGCGCATCGGCCGGCAGGCGCCCGAGGCGCTTGTCCAGATCCTCGACGCTGTTGTGGCGGAAGCGCACGATCTCGGCATTGCCGAGCGCGCAGCCATCATAGATGCTGGCATGGCTGTCGGCATCCAGCACGATGTAATCGCCCTTGCCCGCCAGCGTGGAGATCATGCCGAGATTGGCCTGATAGCCGGTCGAGAACACCATGGCGTGCTTGGTGCCATAGAAGTCCTTGAGCGCATCCTCGCAGGCCTTGTGGGTCTGGTAGGTGCCGTTGAGCACGCGGCTGCCGGTGGTGCCCGATCCGAACTCGTCGAGCGCCTTCTTGCCCGCCGCGACCACGTCCGGGTCGAAGGTCATGCCCATATAATTATAGGTGCCGAGCAGGATCGTCTCCTTGCCCTTGATCACCGCAAGCGTGGGCGACTTCACTTCGTCCATCACGATGGCGAAGGGATCGCGCACGCCGGTCGCCAGCAGCGCCTCGCGCTCGGCGATCAGGGGATCGAACTTGGAGAACAGGTCCTTGTCGGCCTCCGCCACGCGCATGGTGGTTTCCGCCCCGTCGATCACGCTCGCCATGGCTTCAGCCCTCCGCCTTCAGCTTCATCACCGCATCGACGAGCTGGCCGACCGTCTCGATCTCCGCCTGCATGTTCATGGTGATGATGATCTCGAACTCGTCCTCGATCGCGGCGACGAAATCCATGACGGTGAGGCTGTCCCACTCCAGGTCGCCGGCGAAGGTGGTGCTGTCGCTCAAGGCGACGCCCTTCTTGTTGAAGGGTTCGATCTGCGCTGCGATCTGCGCGTAGACGTCCTGACGGTCCGACATGGCTGCGACTTTCTTTCCGTAATAGCCCAATAAGGCCCTGTTGCGAGCCGAATGCCCGCTTCGCCCTGCCTATGGCAAGCGAATAAGGCGGGATTCGGGCATCAGCGCGGCAGCAGGCCCTTGTCGCGATAGGCCTGCGCGGTCATGGCAAGGCCCGCCTCGGCGGCGATGGTCGGGCGCCAGAGATCGGCTGGCGGATGCAATGCTGCCTTCGACACCCAGTCGGCATGGCAGAAATAAGCGGCGCGGTCGGGCGTCAGCCGCGCCTTGTCGCCGCGCAGCAGCCGGTCGATACGGGCGCCGAGGCGGACCAGGGCGGACGGCATGGAAATCGTCCGCACCGAGGCACGCCCCACGGCGCGGCCAATGGCCCGGGCAAAATCGACATGGCTCCAGCCTTCAGGCGTGCCATCGTCCACTTCATAGACTTTGCCCTGCGTTTCGCCGCCCTGCCGCGTGCCCAGCCGCACCAGCAGATCGGCCAGATCATCGACATGGATGGCCGAGAGGCGCCCACCGGGCGGGAGCAGCACAAAGCCGCGCGTCGCCATCTGGAACAGCTCCAGCAGCTCGGCATCGCCCGGACCGTAGATCGCGGGCGGGCGGATCATCGTCCAGTCGAGCGCGCTGGCCTGCACATGCCGCTCGGCTTCCGCCTTCGACCATCCGTAATCGGAGAGCCCCGGCTCGCGCGCCGCGAGGCTGGAGACATGCACGAGCCGCACCACGCCCGCACGCTGCATGGCGGCGATAACGGCAGCGGTGCCGGTGGCATTGCCCGCCTCGAACCCGGCACGGGTCGGTGCATTGACTACGCCGGCAATGTGCATGACGGCATCCGCGCCGGCGACCAGCGCATCGAGCGCAGCGTCATCCTCCAGCGAGCCGGCAATCCAGCTCACGCCCTCGCGCGGCGGCTGGGGGCGGCGGGTCAGCGCGCGCACGGCATGGCCGGCGGCCAGCGCCCTTTCCACCGTCGCCTTGCCGACAAAGCCGGTGGCGCCGGTGAGGGCAAGCGTGCTCAGAGCAGCACCATATAGCTGCGGTGGACCATCGCGGCGCGCGGGGTGCCGCCGAGCAGGCCGGCGACCTCAGCGCTGCGCTTGCCGATGATCCGCTCGGCATCCTGGCTGTCATATTGCGCGAGGCCGCGCGCGATCACAGCGCCATCCGGCCCGACGATGTCGATCACGTCGCCGCGCGCATAGCTGCCATTGGTGGCGGTGACGCCGGCCGGCAGCAGGCTGCGGCCCTTGCGCAGGGCTTCCGTCGCGCCGGCATCGACGCTGAGCTTGCCCTTGACGGTGAGGCGCCCGGCCAGCCAGCCCTTGCGCCCGCCGCGTTTGGCCGAGGCGCGGAACAATGTGCCGCGTCCGCTGCTCTGCCAATGGCCGAGCGGCGCATCGACGCGGCCGGAAATGATCGCCAGATGTGCACCCGCGCCGGTGGCGATCTGCGCAGCCTGCAGCTTGGAGATCATGCCGCCCGATCCCATGCCCGAGGCGCTGTTGCCATCGCCCATGGCCAGAACGGCGGCATCGATCTTCTCCACCAGCGGGATCAATGTGGCATCGGGATTGCTGTGGGGGTTCGCCGTGTAGAGCCCGTCGATATCCGAGAGCAGCACCACCGCATCTGCGCCCGCAGCCTGGCCAATGCGCGCGGCCAGCCGGTCATTGTCGCCAAAACGGATTTCCTCGGTGGCGACGCTGTCATTCTCATTGACCACCGGCACCACGCCGAGGCCCGCGAGCCGGTCCAGCGTGGCGGAGGCATTGAGGTAACGGCGGCGATCCTCAAGGTCGCCCAGCGTCACCAGCATCTGCGCGGCGGGAATATCGTGCCCGGCAAGCAGGTCGGCCCAGACCTGGCTGAGCGCGATCTGGCCGACGGCGGCCGCAGCCTGCGCATCCTCCAGCGTCGCCCGCCCCCCCTTGGCGAGGCACAGACGGCGCGCGCCGAGCGCAATCGCGCCGGAAGACACGACGATGATCTCCTGCCCATCCGCGCGGCGGGCGGCGATCTCGTCGACAAGGCTGGTGAGCCAGTCGCGCCGCACGGAGCCGTCCGGGGCGACGAGCAGCGCCGAGCCGACCTTGATGACAATGCGCCGAACGGCGGCGGGCGGGAAACCGGTGAGGGCGTCAGTCATGATGGGTATCCCCAACGCACTCTTCTCTCATGCCCAGAACAAACCCACCGTTCGTGTCGAGCGAAGTCGAGACACGCGAGGACAGTGCCAGCCGTGTCTCGACTTCGCTCGACACGAACGGCGCGGGGGACAGGGGAAAAGCCCCTCCTCTTCAGAGGAGGGGTTGGGGTGGTGCTGAACGATGGGGCGTGAGCGCCGCGCAGTCGACACCGGCGCATCATCACCCCCGCCCCCTCCTCTAAAGAGGAGGGGAGATACATCCTCAAATGGGGGACCATGGCTTGTCCTCCACCTCACCTTCCTGCGCGGCCTTCTCCTCGGCCTCGGCGCGGTGAACCTCGCCCAGCATGGGCAGCACGGCATCGAGCAGCGCCTCCATGCCCTCGCCGGTCGCGCCGGAGATGATGAACGCCTTGCCCGCGCCCGCCTTCTTCAGGTCCTTGGCGACATCTTCCATCAGCTCCTGCCCAAGCAGATCGCCCTTGTTGAGCGCGAGAAGCTGCGGCTTGTCCTCCAGCCCCTCGCCATAATTCTCCAGCTCGGTCTGCACGATGCGCCAGGCCTCGACCGGATCGTCCCCGGTCGCGTCGATGAGGTGGATGAGCACCCGGCAGCGCTCGATATGCCCGAGGAACCGGTCGCCAATGCCAGCGCCCTCCGAGGCACCCTCGATCAGCCCCGGAATATCGGCCAGCACGAACTCCCGCCCCTTGTGCAGCACCACGCCGAGCTGCGGCTTGGTCGTGGTGAACGGATAGGCGCCGACCTTGGCCTTGGTGTTGGTCACCTGATTGATGAAGGTCGACTTGCCGGCGTTCGGCAGCCCCACCAGCCCCACATCAGCCAGCAGCTTGAGGCGCAGCCACACCCAGCGCTCCTCGCCCGGCCAACCGGTGCCGTGCTGGCGCGGCGCGCGATTCGTGCTGGTCTTGAAGCTGGCATTGCCGCGCCCGCCATCGCCGCCGCGCAGCAGGACGATCCGCTGGCCGGGCTCGGTGAAGTCGGCCAGCACCTCGCTATAGCCTTCTTCATCCGGCTCGGAGATGACCTGCGTGCCCACCGGCACCTTGATGACGAGATCATCGCCGCCCGCACCGGTGCGGTCGCCACCCTCGCCATGGCCGCCGCGCGGCGCCTTGAAATGCTGGGTGTAGCGGAAGTCGATGAGCGTGTTGAGGCCGGGCACCGCCTCGAAGATGATGTCGCCACCCTTGCCGCCATTGCCGCCATTGGGGCCGCCATATTGAATATATTTCTCGCGCCGGAAGCTGACCGCTCCCGGCCCGCCCGCACCCGAGCGAATGAAAATCTTGGCCTGATCTAGGAAATGCATCGGCCGCCCATAAGGCCTTTGCCCGCAAAGGTGAAGCGCGGCCTCATAAGGTCCGGCCTTCCCATGCTTCCATTTCTCCGGCGAGGCGTTACCTCAGCCGGGTTCGACTGGTGAAAGGCACGCGCGTGACCGTCATAGCAGCACGGCGATATCGCAATGGCAAGGTTGTGGGGGATGTCGACATCCACTGCCCCCGCCATGACCGGCTGCCGGCGGGCGAGTTCGTCTGGATCGGCCTGCATGAGCCGGATGCCGAAGAACTGGCTCAGGTCGGCACCTGTTTCGGCCTGCACCCGCTCGCGCAGGAAGACGCGCGCAAGGGCAAGCAATTGCCCAAGCTCGAGCTGTATGGCGACCAGCTCTTCCTGATCCTGCGCACGGCGCATCTGGAAGGCGACCTCATCGGCTATGGGGAGACCTCCGTCTTTCTCGGCGCGGACTTCATCGTCACCGTGCGCCACGGTTCGGCGCGGGCGCATTCGGAGCTGCGCGCCCGGCTGGAGAGCGCGCCCGCCGCCCTGGCCCACGGCCCGGATTATGTGCTGCACGCGATTATGGACTTCATCGTCGACGGCTATTTCCCGGTCGTCGATGCGCTGGAGGAACAGGTGCTGGCGATGGAAGCCGCTGCCGGCGAGGCCTTCCTCGACTCAGACCAGATCCGCCAGATCTTCGCGACCCGCCGGGAGATCGTCCGCTTCCAGCGCATCCTCGGGGTGATGAGCGATGTTGCCGGGCGCATGGTCAATCATGTCCAGCCGAATATCGACGAGAACATGCTGCCCTATTTCCGCGACGTGCTGGATCATGTCCGGCGGGTCGAATATCGCGTCGCGGGGCTGCGCGACTATCTGACCTCCGTCGCGGAAACGAGCAGCCTGCTCGAACAGCGCCGGCAGGGCGACATCACCCGGATGCTGGCGGCGTGGGCCGCGATTCTGGCCGTGCCCACTGCCATTGCCGGCATCTACGGCATGAACTTCAGCAACATGCCCGAATTGCAGTGGCGCTACGGCTATTTCATCGTGCTGGGCGGCATCGCGATCATCTGCGCGCTGCTGTATCGGCGCTTCCGCAAGCTCGGCTGGCTGTAACCGGTCCCTGGCCGCGCTCGGCGTGAGCACGGCCACGGACTCGCAAATGGCGCGCGACTCTCAGGCCGCGACTGGCTCGCGATCCGCGTAGATTTCCACCGCCACGTCCTCGCGCATGTCGCCTTCGCCGCCCTCTTCGTAGAATTGGCAGAGATCGGCGCGATTGCGGCCACGGCTGTGGCGCGGCTCGGGGCGGCCCGCCGGACGGAAGCCGAGCTTGCGCAACACCCGGCCGGACGCCGGATTGTCGGTGAAATGGCTGGCGCGAATGTTGCGCACGCCCGTCGCGCGGGCGATCTGCATCACGGCCGAAGCCGCTTCGGTCGCGAAACCCAGGCCCCAGTAAGGGCGCGCGATCCAGTAGCCCAACTCCAGCGCGCCATCGTCCTGCGTATGGATGCCGCAGGAGCCGATAAGACGCGGTACTCCCTGGGTGCGCTTCATCACCAGGAACTTGGGCTGCAGCGGATCGTGATCGCCGGCGAGGAAATCGACCGCATCGTCCAGCGTATAGGGCCAGGGCGCGCGGGCAAGATTCCGCACGATCGCTTCATCCGCGATGGCGGCATAGAGCGCCTGCGCATCTTCCGGCCAGCCGGGCCGCAGCAGCAAACGGGGGGTACGTGCAAACATGGTCTTGTCTCCGGTTCCGGGGCGCTCTGCCGCAGACAGATGACGCCTGTGAGACAGCCTTGCGAACGCTGCGAGCAACCGTGCTCCTGACGCGTCGAGGTCTATCGAGGGTCCAGGGAGAACAAGAAAAAAGGAAGGAGGGGCGATCCCTTCTCCCTTGGTTTCAGATGAACCGGCACCGGCTCACCAAGGGATCGTCCCGCTGGACGATCCCTGTCATGAATCGTCCGATTATTCGGCGGCTTCCGCCATCACGTCCACGGACACAAATTTGCGACCGAGCTTGCCGTCGTGGAACACCACGCGACCTTCGGTGAGCGCAAACAGGGTGTGGTCCTTGCCGATGCCGACATTGCGGCCCGGGTAGAACTTCGTGCCGCGTTGACGGACGAGAATATTGCCGCCGAGCACGCTCTGGCCGCCGAACTTCTTCACGCCAAGGCGCTTCGATTCTGAATCGCGACCGTTGCGCGATGAACCGCCAGCTTTTTTATGTGCCATGGTCTAAACTCCTCGAAACTTTCAGAGCATTTCAGCAAAGGTGGAAACCGGTTTTGCGTCCGAAAATGCTCAATCAACCAAATTCAGGCTCAGGCTTCGGCGGCTGCCGGAGCGGCGTCGGCCTTCTTGGCGGCGGCCTTCTTCTTCGGCGCTTCGCCGCCGATCGCCACGATCTTGAGGATCGTGTGCTGCTGGCGATGGCCGTTGCGACGACGGTAATTGTGCCGGCGGCGCTTCTTGAAGACGATCACCTTCTCGCCCTTGGCCTGGGCAATGATCTCAGCCGAGACCGTGAGGCCCTTGCTGTCCTTGATTTCCGAGCCGTCACCCGCGAGCAGGACATCGTCCAGCGTGACGGTTTCGCCGGCTTCACCAGCGATCTTCTCGACGACGATCTTGTCTCCGGCGGCGACGCGATATTGCTTGCCGCCCGTACGCACGACAGCGAACATGGGCTTAACTTCCATCAATCAAATGCTTGGCGCGAACGGCATGGCACAGCCATTTGGAGCTGTCCGCGCGGGAATGTGGCCCCTTAGTGAGGGTCGCCGGACCTGTCAACGGAAAGACTCGGATTTTCGCCGCGCAACCTCACGCGCCGCGCCGTCAAACCTGCAACGGGCACCGCCTGCGCGCCATGGTTGAAGCGCTTCTCCCGCCACCCTAAATGAAAGGCATCATGCTGCGCCGACTCACCGCCTTTTTCGCCCTGATGATTCTGGGCTCCGCCGTCAACGCGCAGGCCGACCCGCGCACCTTCCCGTCGCTCGCTAAGCGTCCGGTGGAAAGCCGCGATCGCACGGTGCCGCCGGCCCCGGCGATCAAGCCCGCCGCGACGGACCCGGCGCTCGCCACGCAGGTGGATCGCTTCACCCGCGATGCGGGCAGCGCCGACACGGCCTTTCAGAGCCTGCTCGCCGGCAGTCGTGCCAGCGTGGCGGCAGGCGCAGGCGCGGCGCCGAACAGCGAATCCTGGGTGACCGCGCAGACGGCAATCAGCGCGCTCGACAGTGCCCGTTATGAAAGCGTCGCCGCGCTCGCCGCGCTCGATACGCTGTTTGTTGAGCGGCAGGACGCGGAGGATGCCGCCCGCGTCGCCGCAGACCTCGCCGTCATCGATCCGGCCCGGGTGCGCGTGCTGGCAATGGTCGACGCGCAGAATGATGCGCTCGACGCCCTCAGGCGCCAGCTTCCGCAGCCTTGAGCGCTGCGGTGTGCAGCGCCGCCTCCTCGACATAGGCCTCCACGCCGCGCCGCATCCCGTGCAGGTCGGCCTCGCCCAACTCACGCATATATTTGGCCGGTCGCCCGCTCCACAGCTGGCCTGAGGGCATGCGCTTGCCGGGCGTGAGCATCGCGCCCGCCGCGAGCATCGCATCCCCCTCGACCACGCAGCCGTCCATCACGATGGCCCCCATGCCGACGAAAGCGCGGTTCTCCAGCGTGCAGCCATGGATGATTGCCATATGCCCAATCAGCACATCGTCGCCGATGATCGCCGGATGCCCGCCATCGCCGAAATCGCTCTCGACATGGACAGTGCTGCCATCCTGAATGTTCGAGCGCGTGCCCACGCGAATGGCGTTGATGTCCGCCCGCAGCACGCAATTATACCAAACGCTGGCCTGCGGGCCGATCTCGACGTCGCCGATAATGACGCAGCCCGGCGCCACGAAGGCGGTTTCGTGAATCTTCGGCGTCTTGCCGTTGAAGGGAAGAATAAGAGGCCGGGTCATGACTTGTCCTCGCTCAGCGCCGTCCAGTCCGCGCGCCGCATCTCATAGATGATCGTGGGATTGTCGGCAGCGGGATAACGGCTGTCACCATAGTCCAGATCGGCACGACGCCGCATGCCGAGTTTCTCCATCAGGCCCCAGGAGGGCGGATTGCTGAGCGAGGTCTGCGCGAAGACCGCCGGCAGATCCCACGGCCCGAACGCCCGCGCCAACATCGCCCGCGCAGCCTCCTGCGCATAGCCCTTGCGCCAGCAATCGTGCCGGATGATCCAGCCGATCTCCCACTGCCCGGCCAGCGCGGCCGGGGCTTCCGGCGAATCGATGACGCCAAGCCCGCAATCGCCGAGCAGCAACCCGTCGGCCTTGCGCTCGATCATCGCCAGCGAGATGCCCTTGGTCTCCCAATCGGCCGCGATCCGCGCGAAATTGTCCGCAATGGCCTCCGCCGGTCTGGGGCCGCCCAGATAGGCCCGCACTTCCGGCGTGTTCATGTGGGCAAGCCAGACCTGCTGATCGCCCGGCCGCTCGGTCCGCAGGATCAGCCGCTCGGTTTCAGCGATCATTCTGGCCATGGCGCTCCCTCACTGGCCCGCTCAGCCGCCCAGCAGCCGGGCGGCATGCAGCGCGTGATAGGTCAGCACGCCCGTGCAGCCGGCCCGCTTGAAGCTCATCAGCGTTTCCATCACCAGCGCGTCGCGCTCGCCCGCGCCGACGGTCACGGCAGCCTCGATCATCGCATATTCGCCGCTCACCTGATAGGCGAAGACCGGGATGTTGAAGGTATCCTTCACCCGCGCGACGATATCGAGATAGGGCAGGCCGGGCTTCACCATCACGCTGTCCGCGCCCTCGGCAATGTCCATCGCCACTTCGCGCAGCGCCTCGGCGCCATTGGCCGGGTCCATCTGGTAGCTCTTCTTGTCGCCCTTGAGCAGCCCGCCCGAGCCGACCGCATCGCGGAACGGGCCGTAGAAGGCGCTCGCATATTTGGCGGCATAGGCCATGATCTGCACATTGGCGTGGCCATCGGCCTCCAGCGCCTCGCGAATCGCGCCGATGCGCCCGTCCATCATGTCGCTCGGCGCGATGATGTCCGCGCCGGCGGCGGCCTGATTGAGCGCCTGGCCGATCAGCATCTCCACCGTAGCATCGTTCACGACATAGCCGGCTTCATCGAGCAGCCCGTCCTGGCCGTGCGCGGTATAGGGGTCGAGCGCCACGTCGGTCAGCAGGCCGATCTCCGGGACGGCATCCTTGATCGCGCGGATCGCCTCGCACATCAGATTGTCCGGGTTGAGCGCCTCCGCGCCATCGTCGCTGCGCAAGTCACGCGGGGTGTTGGGGAACAGCGCGAGGCAGGGAATGCCCGCCGCCGCAGCCTCCCGCGCGCGCGCCACGGCGAGATCGACCGACCAGCGCGAGACGCCCGGCAACGAGCCGACCGGCTCCTCGACCCCACGACCCGCCGTGATGAACAGCGGCCAGATGAAATCGGCCGGCGTCAGGCGATGCTCGGCATGAAGCCGGCGGCTCCAGGCGGCAGCGCGGGTACGGCGAAGGCGAAGCTCGGGATAGGCAGCGTGCGTCATGCCGGCGGGATAGGCCTCTCGCGCGCCCCGATCAATGGCTGCGGCGCCGCCCGCCCCTGAGAGACGGCGGGGCGCGCCCATCCACGTTCATTCCTTCGACAAATGATATTCAATCCGTTACGCCGTCGCAAACGGCCGATATCCGGCCAACAACAGATCCGAGGGGAGAGGCAGGCATGGCATCCACCGCCGCCACCACATTCAGCGCCGCGCTGGCCAGCAGGCCCGTGCGCAGGTTCCAGTGGATAACGGTCGGCATCTGCCTGCTCATCCTCGTCAGCGATGGCATCGACATGCAGCTGCTCGGCATCGTCGCGCCCCTGGTGATCGCTGACTTCGGCGTGGATCGCGGCACATTCGGCATTGCGATGAGCGCGGCGCTGATCGGCTTCGGCCTTGGCGGCTGGCTGGGCGGGATGCTGGGCGACAGGATCGGCCGGCGCTACGCCCTCGCCTTCGCCGCGATCATCTTCGGCCTCGGCACCATCGCGGCGGGCCAGGCCGGCAGCGTGACCAGCATGGCCCTGTGGCGGCTGGTCAGCGGCATCGGCTTTGGCGCGGCCTATTCCAACGCGCTGACCATGGCGAGCGAGTGGCTGCCGGACCGGCTGCGGCCGATCACGGTCAGCTCGCTCTCGGTCGGCACCCCGATTGGCGGCGCCGTCGTCGGCTGGGTCGCCCCGGCCCTGTCGGACCTTTATAGCTGGCGCTGGACCTTCATGGTCTTCGGCATCGCGACGCTCTTCCTCATCGTGCTGATTATCGCCGTGCTGCGCGACAGCCCCTCCTTCCTCATCGCGCGCGGCCGCAAGGCGGAGGCGCAGGCCGTTGCCCGCCGCGTGCTGGATGAAGACATCGACCTCATGCCGGAGCGCCATCGCGCGGATGATGGCGCCGGCGTCGCCATCGGCGTGCTCCACCGCAGCAATCTGCGGATGAACATCGGCGTCTGCACCTCCTTCACCGCCTGCGCCCTCGTCGCCTATGGCATCCTCAACTGGTCCACCACATTCCTGACCGCCGCCGGCTTCACCCTGCCGCAGGCGGGCAATGCCGTCTCGGTGGCGGGCATCACCTCCATGGTCGCGGCGATTGCCGCCGGCTTCCTCAGCCGGCGGCTGGGCACCCGCACGGTGATGAGCGGCATCAGCATCGCGCTGTTCCTCTGCATCGTCACGCTCGGCTTTTTCGTCGAGACGCTCTCCCCGGTGCCGACCGAGACCGAGCGGCTGATCGTGGTCAGCCTGATCGGCGCCTCGGCGGCGGCCTTCAGCGGCGGCATCGCGACCATGTATGTCATCATGACCCATGGCTATCCGCCCTCCTGCCGCTCGTCGGGAATCGGCTTCGGTATCTTCATGAGCCGGGTCGGCGCGGTGTCGGCCAGTGCGTTCGGCGGCGCGCTGCTGGAACTGGGCAATGGCAGCGTCATCCCCTTCTTCGCGGTGCTGGCAGTCGGCGCCATTCTCGTCTCGGCAGCCTCCTTCATTGTCGACCAGCATATGCCGCCCGCCGGGCGCCCCGTCCCGCTGCCAGCCTGAGCGGATCAAGCCACGGGAACCTAATCTGCGCAGGTCCGCTTAAGGCGCATGCTGGCGCGCGCACCATTTGAGGATGTTCTGGAGGAGATCGCCTCGGGCGACCTCTCGTCCGGCTCCGGCACGGCTGCAGCCTGTGCGCTGGCGATGGGCATTGCCTGCCTGCGCAAGGCGATCGCGGTGAGCCTCCACCATCCCCCAGTCGACCCCGCCCTGCACGATTCGGCGGCGCGGCTGTGCGCCCTCCAGGATCGCGCGCTGGCCGCTGCCAAGGCGGACGCCGTCGGTTTTCCACGCCTCGTCCGCGCCCGCCCGGATGGCGAGAAAGCGCAGGCGGCGGACGATCTCGTGGCGCTGGCCGACCGCTTCACCTGGCTCTGCGCGCAACTCATGTCGGAAGCCGAGCGACTGGCGCCCCTGCTGCGCGCCAACATGGCCAACGACATCCTCGCCGCTCGCCGATTGGCCGACGCCGCCTCCGCGATCATGGAGGCCAATGGCTCGGAGAATGCAGGCGACGCAACCGAAGGCGCATAGCTCCCCTACCCAAGCGCCGCTGCGCTTGCTAATCGCTCGGCATGACAGATTTTCGCGATCCGCTGGACAGCATCAAGGACCACCCCTTCGATTCCGCGCTGTCCGAGCGATATCTGGTCTACGCGCTCTCCACGATCACCGCGCGCTCGCTGCCCGATCTGCGCGACGGCTTGAAGCCGGTCCACCGCCGCCTGCTGTGGGCAATGCGCCTCTTGCGGCTCGAACCGAGCGGGCCGGCGCCGGATATTCTGGTGGCCAATCCCGAGCGCAACACCACCAGCTACAAGAAATGCGCCCGCGTCGTGGGCGACGTCATCGGCAAATATCACCCGCATGGCGACGCCTCGGTCTATGATGCGATGGTCCGGCTGGCGCAGGACTTCTCCCTGCGCACCCCGCTGGTCGACGGGCAGGGCAATTTCGGCAATATCGATGGCGATAACGCCGCCGCCATGCGGTACACCGAGGCGCGGCTGACGCAGGCCGCTGCCGATCTGATGGCCGGCCTCGACCATGGCACCGTCGATTTCCGCCCGACCTATAATGGCGAGGAGGAAGAGCCCGAGGTCTTCCCCGGCCTGTTCCCCAATCTGCTCGCCAATGGCGCCAGCGGCATCGCCGTCGGCATGGCGACCAGCATTCCGCCGCACAATGTCGCTGAGGTGATCGACGCGGCCACGCTGCTGATCGACCAGCCGGAGGCCGAGCATGCCCAGCTCATGCAGTATATGAGAGGGCCGGATTTCCCGACCGGCGGCGTGCTGGTCGATCCGCCCTCGGTGATCTCGGACGCCTATGCGACCGGCCGGGGCAGCATGCGCCTGCGCGCCCGCTGGCACCGCGAGGATGAAGGGCGCGGCACCTGGATCGCGGTGATCGACGAGATTCCCTATGGCGTCGCCAAGGGCAAGCTGATCGAGCAGATCGCCCAGCTCATCGCCGACAAGAAGCTGCCGATCCTCGCCGACGTGCGCGACGAGTCGGACGAGGTTCTGCGCATCGTGCTGGAGCCCCGCGCCCGCACGGTGGATCAGGACGTGCTGATGGACAGCCTGTTCCGCCTGACCGATCTGGAGAGCCGCTTCCCGCTCAACATGAACGTGCTGGATGCCAGCCACACGCCCCGCGTGATGGGCCTGCGCGATCTGCTGACCGAATGGCTCAAGCACCAGATCGAGGTGCTGGTCCGCCGCGCCCGGCACCGCATCGAACAGATCGACAACCGGCTGGAACTGCTCGACGGCTATATCATCGCCTATCTCAACCTCGACCGGGTGATCGAGATCATCCGCAGCGAGGATGAGCCCAAGCCGGTGATGATGGCGGAGTTCCAGCTGACCGACCGGCAGGCCGAGGCGATCCTCAACATGCGGCTGCGCTCTTTGCGCAAGCTGGAGGAAATGGAGCTGCGGCGCGAGCGCGACGACCTCGCCGCCGAACGCGAGGATCTGCACAAGCTCGTCGAATCGCCCGCCCGCCAGCGCACCCGCCTCAAGCGCGACCTCGCCGATCTGCGCAAGCGCTACACGCCGGAAAAGGGCATCGGCGCACGGCGAACCGGGCTCGAGCAGGCCGGGCCGGCGCGCGAAATTCCGCTCGAGGCGATGATCGAGCGCGAGCCGATCACCGTCATCATGTCCCAGCGCGGATGGATTCGCGCGATGAAGGGCCATGCCGACCTCACCGCGACCGATGCGCTCAAGTTCAAGGAAGGCGATGGCCCGGCCTATGCCTTCCACGCGCAGACCACGGACAAGCTGCTGCTCGCCGGATCGGACGGGCGCTTCTACACGCTGGGCGCTGACAAGCTGCCGGGCGGGCGCGGCTTTGGCGAGCCGGTGCGGCTGATGATCGATCTGGCCAATGAGACCGACATCGTCGCGCTGTTGCCGGCCAAGGCGGACGGCAAACTGCTGCTCGCCGCCAGCGACGGGCGCGGCTTTATCGCGGCGATGAGCGAGATCATCGCCGAGACCCGCAAGGGCCGGCAAGTAGTGAACCTCAAGGCCGGCGCGCAGCTCAAGGTGGTGCGGCCGGTGGCACCGGGGGCCGATTCGGTCGCTGTCATCGGCGAGAATCGCAAGCTGGTCATCTTCTCGCTCGCCGAACTGCCGGAAATGGCGCGCGGACAGGGCGTCACTCTGCAGCGCTACAAGGATGGCGGCCTCTCCGACGCGATGACGCTTACGCTGGCGCAGGGCCTCTCCTGGACGATGGGCGGGGACAGCGGCCGGACCCGCACCGAAACCGACCTGCTCTCCTGGCGCGCAGCCCGCGGCGCTGCCGGGCGAATGCCGCCCAACGGCTTCCCCCGCGACAACCGATTCGACTGACCCCTCAGCGCACAAATCCTCCTTTTCCCGTCACGGGACGAGGGGGACTGTTGCAGCATCAACAAAAATAGGGGCTTGCGCCAGACTTTCAGCCTTAATTTACCATGGGCCGTTAACCCGGCGATCCATGACGGCAAGCGCGAAACGCGAGACGGAGCATGTAGAGGCAGCGGCACGCCCGCGGCCTGCGCCCTTTGACGCCTCCATGACAGCGCCCTTGCCGGCGGTCGACGACCTGCGCGGCTATACCGCCTTCCTCAAGGCGCTGCCCTACCCGGCTGCACTGTTGACCCAATCGCCATCAGGCCTGCACGTTCTGGTCGGCAATGCGGAGTTTTTCAGCTTCGTCGAGGATCAGGCCGCCAACGAATTGCTCGACTGCGAGGACAGCCAACGCAGGCAGCGCAACTGGCGGCACCGCGCGCAGGCGATGTTCGATTCGCAGCGCCGCTCCGACCGCTTCGAGCTGGAATTTCATGACCGGCTCGGGCTGCGCGCCTACAGCTGCTCGCTGACCTGGGTGGAGGAAGACGATGCGCAGCCCGCCCGGCTGGTGCTCTTCACCGCCACGGACCGCACCAGCGAGCGCAATGCGGAAAGCACATTGCGCAAGGAGCTGATGACGGACAGCCTGACCTCGCTGCCCAACCGTATCGGCTTTGTGGAGCAGATCGAAGGCCTCGCCGAAAACGGCCGCCCGGCCGCCAGCAAGGCGACCTATGCGATCATCGGCTTCGATCTCGTGCGATTCAGCCGCATCAACGAATCGCTGGGCGCCATGGCGGGCGACGAGCTGATCATCACCGTCGCGCGCCGCGTCAAATCCGTGCTGCGCGCAGGGGACGTGCTGGCCCGAATCGGCGGCAACGAGTTCGCCATCTTCGCCCATGTCGGCCACGGCCTGTCCGAAGTGCTCCAGATCGCCGAGCGCGTGCGCAAGGCGTTCGAGGCACCCATCCGCCTCTCCACCTATCTCATCAACGTCGAGGTCGCGCTGGGCTGCGCGCTGGCGCAGGAAGACAGCGACGATATCGAGCGGCTGCTCCGGCAGGCGCAGGCGGCGGTGAAGCGCGCCAAGAAGTCCGGCGCGCTGGAAGTCTACCGGGCCAATGTGCTCCGCGAGGCGCTCAAGCGCTTCACGCTGGAGAACCGCCTGCGCGAGGCGATCGACAATGGCGAGCTGACCATGGTGTTCCAGCCGCTCATCAACCTGCAGACCGGCGCGGTGAAGGGCTTCGAGGCGCTCACCCGCTGGGAAGATTCGGTGCTGGGGCAGGTCTCCCCCAATGAGTTCATTCCGGTCGCCGAGGAATCGGGGCTGATCGTGCCGCTGGGGCGCTGGGCAATGTGCGAGTGCGTGCAGACCCTCGCGGATTGGGACAGGCGGTTCGGGGAAACCCTGCCGATCACCATGAACGTCAACCTCTCACCGGTGCAGATGGTGCGCGACAATGTGCCCCGCGCGGTGGAAGAAGCGCTGCGCTATGCCGGCATTGCCGGCAACCGCCTGATCATCGAGCTGACCGAAAGCGCGCTCATCGCCGACCCGGACAAGACCCGGCAATTGCTGGGGGCGCTGCAGGCGATGGACGTCACGGTGGCGATGGACGATTTCGGCACCGGCTTTTCCAACCTCGCCAGCCTCCAGTCGCTCCCCATCGACGTGCTCAAGATCGACCGCAGCTTCGTGACGGACATGATCGGCGACGCCGACAAGATCGCCATCGTGCGCGCCATCGTCAGCCTTGCAGGCGCGCTCGGCATGGAAACCACCGCGGAGGGCATCGAGACGCCGGACATGGCCGATGCCCTGCGCAAGCTCGGCTGCCATTTCGGTCAGGGCTATCATTTCGCGCGCCCCCTGCCGCCGCAGGAGGCCTTCCACTACTGGCTGGAGCGCAGCGCCGCCCCGACCATCTGACGCGCCATCTCGCGCGTCTCGTCCGGCGCGGGAAAGCCCCGGTCGATCCACGCTCTCTCCAGCGCCTGCAGTGTCCGCGCCACCAGCGGGCCAGCCGTCAGCCCCATCGCAATCAGATCGCCTCCCGAAAGCGGCAGGCGCGGCGCCTGCCAGCCGATCAGCGCGGGCGCGCAGTCGGGCGAAAAGGCCCGGCCCAGCAGCAGCTGATCGACCGCGCTGTCCTCGCCCAGGGCATAGGCCAGTGCCTGTGGAGTGGCCGCCGAGGTCGGGGTAGCCGCCGCGCGCAAACGCTGCCGCGCCTTGTTGGAGAGGCGCAGCCGTGCACCGACCTGATCGGCCAGCGCGCCATCGGGCGGCAGCAGCGCCGCCAGCCGGCGCAAGCCTGCGGGCGCGATGCCCGTCGCCTGCTCGGCGGCGATCAGCGCGCGCAAGGCGGCAACGCCGTGGGCATCGATCTCCGGCATCACGGACGCCAGCACTGCATCGCCCACCATCGCCGCGATCACGTCCGCCGGGTCGGGCAGACCGAGCAGCTTGAGCATCTCGTCCGCGACGCGCTCCCGTGAAAGCGCCATGAGGCTGGTCGCGTGCGCCACGCAGGCGCGATAATCCGGCGTGTCACGATCCAGCGTGCCGAACCGGGCCGTAAAGCGGAAATAGCGCAGGATGCGCAGATGATCCTCGGCGATGCGCTGATGGGGATCGCCGATGAAGCGCACGCGGCGAGCCAGCAGATCGGCGCGCCCGTCGAAATAATCGGACAAGGCGCCACTGGCGGGATCGGCATAAAGCGCGTTCATCGTGAAGTCGCGGCGGGCCGCGTCATCTCGCCAATCCGTGCCGAAGGCGACCGTGGCCCGGCGCCCGTCGGTGGAAACATCCCGGCGCAATGTGGTGATCTCAATCGGGCGATGATCGAGAATGGCAGTGATCGTGCCATGCGCAATGCCGGTCGGCACGGCGCGCAGGCCAGCGGCCTTCACCCGGCGGACCACCTCCTCCGGCAGATGGACGGTCGCGATGTCGATATCCTTGACCGCGATGCCCAGCAGCGCGTCCCGCACCGCGCCGCCGACGAAGCGGGCTTCGCCTTGGTCTGCGCCCAGCGCCTCGCAGAGCGCCAGCAGGCCCGGCCAGGCCCGCCATTCGGCATCGGGGAGCCGCTCGGGGAGGGGCGCGCTCATGCGGCCGCCTCGATGCGCCGGGCAAGGTTGACCAGCATCGCTGCCGTCACGCCCCAGATGCGGTGCTCCTGCCACAGAAACTCGTAATAGCTGCGGGTGCCGCCTTCCCAATCCACGGTGCGCAAGGCGCGGTTGGCGGGATCGAGCAGGAAATCGAGCGGCACCTCGAAGATGGCGTCAACCTCCGCCTCGGACGGCCGCAATGCCAGATCGGGCGGGACGATGCCGACAATCGGCTCGATCTCGAACCCCGTGCCGGTGCGGAAGCGATCCGATCGGCCCATCACCTCCACCGCTTCGGGCGGCAGCGCGATTTCCTCATGCGCCTCGCGCAGCGCCGCTTCCACCGCGTCGCGATCACCCGGGTCCAGCCGGCCACCAGGGAAGGCGACCTGCCCGGCATGGGCGCGCAGCCCTGCGTGGCGCAGGGTGAATATCATGCCCGGATCGGGGCGGTCGGTTACGGCGATCAGCACCGCTGCCGGCGTGAACGGCCCCGCCGGCTCGGGCCGGTTGCGATACAGGAAGAAATCATGGGTATGCGCCGAGTCGAATTCCGGCCGCAAAGAGGCGGTCAGCCGGTCCCGCCAGCTCATGCCGTCGTCTCCAGCGCGTGAAAGACGCCGCCGCTCCACAGGCCCAGAGGATCGAGCCCCTCCGCGATGGCAAGATCGGCCAGCGCATAATAGACCGGGCGGATCAGCCGCGCGCGCAGGCCAGCCTCCAGCCCGAGCGCGGGACGCAGCCCAGCCGCATTCTCTTCCATCCCCAGCGGATGGGCGCCGTCCGCCGTGATCCACTGCCCGGTCGCTCCAATGCGAAACCGCAGCGTGCGCGCCTGCCCTTCCCCGTCGCTCGCCACTTCCACCGCGAACAAAGGCGCGTCCTCGACCTCGATGTCGAGCATCTCGACCGGGGTCACCAGCACATGCCGCCCGTCCGGCTCGCGCCGCAGCAAGCGCGCGAACAGGCTCACCAGTTCGGGGCGGCGGATCTCGCGCTCCTCATGAAACCAGCGGCCCTGCGCATCGATTCGCATGGCGCTGTGCCCGCAGCGCGTGGGCGACCAGTCCATGACCGGATAGGGGCGCGCCGGATCGGCATCCTGCGGGACGCCGGCAATGGGCAGATCGGAACCGGGATCGAGAGGCGCAACCATGCGCTGCAGATAGGCAAGGCCAGCCGGCTTGGCAAAGGGCGTCTCGCACCCGTACCACACGGCGTCCGCCGCGATCAGCGCGCTCAGACCGCCGGCGTGGCCGTCGCCCCCGCCACCAGGGCCGTGCCGCGCGGGCCAAGACTGCCAGCGGAGGGCAGCACCATGCCGGGCGCCGCGCGGGTCAGCAAGCGGTGCCGCTCGACCGGACCGGGCACCGCCCAATCCCCCGTTGCATCGGCCGTAAAGCCCCAGAAGCGGCCATAATATTCAGGATCGCCGATCATCACCAGCGGATCGCCCGGATGCAGATCGACGGTTTCGATCAGCCGGTCCATCAGCGCACGGCCGGTGCCATGGCGCTGCATCGCTGGGACTACCGCGACCGGCCCGACCATGATCAGGGGTGTCTCGCGACCGTCCGGGCCGTGCAGCGCCACCGGCCAGCTTTGCAGCGTGCCGATCAATTGCCCGTCCGAATCGAAGGCGGCGAAGGAGAGGTCCGTGAACCAGGCCATGCCCAGGCGGATGCGATAGGCCGTGCGGCCGTGGCGCGCCGGACCAAATGCCGCATCGAGCAACGCGGTGATGGCCGCGTCTCCGGTTCCTGCCAGCTCGCCGATCCGTGTCACCGCTTGCCGTCCGCCTTCCAAGCGGGCAATAGCGCCCGAGGCGGCGGCCTTTAGCGCTTCACGCCCAAATGAAAAGGGTTATTCGAGGCTATGATGGCGGGACGCGAGGCGGGAATGCCAGGAACGGGAGGGCACAGCGCCAATCCGGCAAACGGCGTGAATCCCATGGATGACATGCTGCTGCTCGAGATTGAGGATCTTGAGGTGGATGTGCTGACCGGCATCTATTCCGAGGAAACCCATCTGCCGCAGCCGCTGCGAATCAGCATTCGCGCCCTGCTCGAGCATCGCAGCCATTACGAGCCGAATACGCCGCTCAGCACGTCCAAAAACTATATGGACCTCAAGCATGCGGCGACCACGGCGATCACGCGCGGCCAGCACTTCATGCTGGTCGAGGCCGTGGCCGATCACATCATCGACACCATCTTCCTGCAGGACCGCAAGGCGCGCCACGTGACGGTGAAGATCGTCAAGCTGGCCCTCTCCGAGCGGAACGAGAAGATCGGCATCACCCTCTCCCGCTGGCGGAAATAGGGTTCGCAGACCCACATTCCTCCGCCCGTTCGTGTCGAGCGAAGTCGAGACACGTTAGAACAGCGCTCGCGTGTCTCGACTTCAGCTTGCAGCTGAAGTTTATCCTGAGCGCCCGCCCTGCGGGCAGTCGAAGGGCTCGACACGAACGGGATGTGCTTGGTGAAAACCTAACCCTTCTTCAGCCCAATCTCGCGCAGCCGCTCGTGCAGATAGTCATGCGCGCTGATCGGCGGTTCACGCAGCGGATTTTCCGCGCTCACGCATTGCGGCAGCGCCTCGATCATCACGTCCGGCTCCAGATGCAGGAAGAAAGGCATGGAATAGCGCGGGATGTGCCGGCGCTCGGGCGGCGGATTGACGACGCGGTGGCTGGTCGAGGGCAGCACATGATTGGTCAGCCGCTGCAGCATATCGCCGACATTGATGACCAGCGCGCCAGCGGGCGGTGTGGCCGGAATCCACTCACCCTCGCGCGTCAGCAGCTGCAGCCCGCCTTCCTCGGCGCCGAGCAGCAGGGTGATGAGGTTGATGTCCTCGTGCGCGCCGGCGCGAATGCCCGGCGCCTGCGCGGAGACGGGCGGATAATGCAGCAGCCGCAGGATGGAATTGCCCTCGTCGATCTTGGCGTCGAACCAGTCGGGCGCCAGGCCGAGATGGCGCGCGACGCCGGAGAGGATGCGCGCGCCCACGGCATCGAACGCCGCGAACAGCGCTGTAAAAGTCTCCTCGAACCCCGCGATCTCGTCCGGCCAGATGTTGGGCGGCATATCGGCGGCGAGGGGATGACCGGCCGGCAGGGCGCGGCCGACATGCCAGAATTCCTTGAGGTCGTTCTCGCTGGCGCCCTTGGCGACCTCTGTCCCGAACGCCGTGTACCCGCGCTGTCCCGCGCCGCCGGGCACGAGATAGGTGCGCTTGACCGGATCGGGCAGCGCGAAGAACGCCTTTGCCAGCGCCCAGCCCCGCGCCACGAGGTCCGGGTCCATCCCATGATCGGTGACGATGGCGAAGCCATATTCGCGGAAGCTGCTGCCGATCGCATCGGCGAAATCCTGCGGCGAGAGGCGCGCGAGCGAGAGAGTGGGGACATGCCCCAGCGGATCGGATGACGTCATGACGGTCTCACTCGAACGTGAAATGATGATGCCTGACTAGGCGTTCGCGGCGGGGCTGTCACGCCGGGGCTTGGTGACAGCAAAGGCCTTGCACCCCGCAGACCGGCATGGAATGGCGCCCGGGCAGGCTGGCAAAGGAGGATCGATCGCCCATGCGCTACTGGCTGATGAAATCGGAGCCCGATGTGTTCTCCTGGGACGATCTGGTCGAGAAGGGCCGCGCCGAGTGGGACGGGGTGCGCAACCATGCCGCCAAGCTGAACATGAAGGCCATGGAGGTCGGTGACCAGGCGCTGTTCTATCACAGCAATATCGGCGTCGAATGCGTCGGCATCATGGAGATCGTGCGCGGGGCCGAGCAGGACAGCACGGACGAAACCGGCAAGTGGTTCGCGGTGGAAGTCGCGCCAGTGCGCAAACTCGCCAAGCCGGTCACGCTCAAGCAGATCAAGGCCGATCCTGCATTTGCGAACATGGCTTTGGTGCGACAATCGCGCCTGTCCGTGTCGTCAGTGAGCGACGAGGAATTCCAGAGAATCGTTGATTTATCGGAGCAATAAGCATTTCCGATTGAATGCGCAGGCCACAACGATTGCAGTTTTTGCATCCATCGCCCGGCCTTTGCAATTGAACTTTGCTGCGTTGCAACACAAATGGCCTCCAGAGACCCGGGCGCTGCGCCCGATCAATTCCGGGAGCCACGACATGACCATTCTCAAGAAGATTTTTGCTGCCTACATCTCTGCCGCTGCCATGAGCGTTCCGTTCGGCGGCCTGTAAGCAGATGAGGCACGGCGCGACCCACTGAGGTCGCTCTGCTGCAAATCAAAAAGGCGACGCTGCAAGGCGTCGCCTTTTTTGTGCGCCTTTTTGCTGGCGAATCTGCGGCCGCTTCCCTACAGCGCAGAACAATGATCGGTCCGGCGCGGATTATCCCCGGACTTATCCACACTCATCCACAGTTTTGATCTCGCTCCCCGCATTGCAGCGGCGGATAATGCTTTGCACGACTCGATTCTCGTGAGACCATCAAGCCATAGAGAGACAGAAATGTTCTGTTAAATCAGGATGTTGAGTCGATCTTACGGACCAAGACCTCCGCGCGGCAACGTGCTCGGCGGATTGGTTCGGCCCGCCGCCAACCGCAGGATCACGCTTCCCCCGGGAACAGGATCGCGAGGCAGCGGGAAGGATGCAGGCTCTGCCGTCTAGGCATGATCCCGCATCCGCAAAGGCCGGCACGGCTTGCCCTTCGGGCGAGCCTCGCGCGGTCGATCCGAAGGCGGCCTGCCGCAGCCGGATCAGCACGTCGGACTTCCGCAAGGAACAGGACGTGAGGCGCACGATCTCACGGTCGAGAGCGTCGTGCCAGACGCCGGATGTCCCGGAGACGGGCTGGAAGGCGATGGCATCGTGGGGGCCGGTAGCGATGCCGGCCCCCATTTTCATGAGTCGCGTGCGGTGAAGACCCCGCGCGCCGGCCTTGGCTCAGGCCATCAGCGCCTCGGCCTCATCCAGCGTATCCGACAGGAGCTGGACGACGGCACGATAGGGCTCCGGCCCCGCCATGTTCAGCCCCGCCCGCTTGAGGATCTCGACCGGATAATCCGAGCCGCCGGCCTTGAGCACGGCCAGATAATTATCCCGCGCCTTCGCCCCGCGGCGCTTGATTTCACCGGCGAAATAGACGGCGGCGGAGAAGCAGGTGGCATATTGGTAGACGTAGAAGCTGTTGTAGAAGTGCGGAATATAGGCCCATTCATTGCCATAGGCCGGCTCCATGCCGACCTTCGGCCCATGGTAGCGCGCCAGCAGATCGGTGTAGAGCGTGGTGAAGGCGCCACCCGACAGACCATCGCCCGCCTCGGCCCGGTCATGCGCCACCAGTTCGAACTCGGCGAACATCGTCTGGCGGAAGAAGGTGCCGCGAATATTCTCCATCCGCTGGCCGAGATAGAAGAGCTTCTCCTCGCGCGTCTTGGCCTGCGACTCCATATAATCGAGCAGCAGCAGCTCGTTCAGCGTCGAGGCGATCTCGGCGGTGAAGATCGGATAATCCGCTTTCTCAAAGGGCTGCGCGGCATTGGCGAGCAGACTGTGCATGGCATGGCCCCACTCATGCGCATAGGTGCTCAGGCTCTCATATTCGTCGCTCAGGTTGAGCAGCAGATAGGGATGCACATCATAGGCGCTGGACTGCATATAGGCGCCCGGCCGCTTGCCGGTCCGTGGCCACGGGTCCATCCACCGCGCGGCCGTCGCGCGTGAGAGGGAGGCGGCATAATCGCGCCCCAGCGGCTGCACCGCCGCGAGCGTCAGTCGCCGCATCTCATCGAGCGAAAAGCGGCGCCCCGTTTCCACCAGCGGCGGGTAGATATCGTAATAATAGAGGTCCGGCAGCTTGAGCATCCGGCGGCGCAGCTCGAAATAGCGGTGAAGCTGGGGCAGGCCCTTGTTGGTCTCCGCCACCAGGGTGCGATAGACGCCCTCCGGCACATTCGATCCGGCGAGGGCCGACGCCAGCGCGGTGGGATATTTGCGCGCCTTGGCATCGAAGATATTGCCGCGGACCTGCGCCAGATAGGTCGCACCGAAGCTGTTGCGGAACTCCCCGTAGGTCTTCCAGAAGGCATCGAACACCGCCTTGCGATCCGCCCGCTCGGGCGCTGCGCGGTGGACGGTATAGCCCTGATTGTCGAGCTTCACTTTTTCGCCGGTGGACAGGGTGATGCTGGGCCAGAGGATGTCCGAGCTGCGCAACTGGTCCGAAATGTCGCCGGGCGCCGAGAGCACGGATGTTGCGCTCGCCAGCAGCCCTTCGCCTTCCGGCGAGAGGGTATGCGGCGCGCGACGCAGCATGTCGGCCAGCGCATGATCGAACCGATCGCGCAACACGGCATTCGCGGCGATGAACTGCTTGATCTTCGCCTCGCCAATGCTCAGCACTTCCGGCGCGATCCAGGCGCTGGCCTCGCTGAACGCGGTGAACAGGTCAACCGCCTGCCCCTGCTTCTCCTGGTTCGCAGAGACGCGCACATCTTCGTCGGCGCGCAGGCTGGCATAGACATAGACGCGCAGGATCTGCCGGTAGAGGTCGGACTGCATGGTGAAGGCCGCCGCGAGCGTCTCGGCACTTTCGCCAAGCCGCCCCTTATAGGCCGCCATGCCCTTGACCGCCTCGAGCGCGGAAAGGCGGGCGCTGTCCCACGCGGCATCGTCGGCATAAAGCGCGCTGAGATCCCAGGTGAGATCGCGGTTTGAGGCGGTTTGCGCGGCAAGCGAAGCGGGCGCCAGCGCGGCGAGGCCGGCGAGGGCGGCGGCGGCCACGGCTTCGCGGCGGGAAAGGTCGGTCATGCGGTCATCCTGATCGGGCGCCGCGGAACAGGCAGCGCCAGGTTGCGATGTCCTACTGTGTCGGCATTGCGCGCCGATGGGAAGATGCTTGTGCGAAACCGGCGGCGCCCGCACGGCCCGCCGTTGCCCAAAGGAAAAGGCCGCCGGTTTCCCGACGGCCTTCCCTGATACCAAAACGGTGAACTTCTTAGAAGTCCATGCCGCCCATGCCACCCATGCCGCCGGGCATGCCAGCCGGAGCCGAGGACTTGTCCTCGGGCAGCTCGGCAATGGTCGCCTCGGTGGTGATGAGCAGACCGGCAACCGAAGCCGCGTCCTGCAGAGCCGCGCGCACAACCTTGGTCGGGTCGATCACGCCGGCTTCCACCAGGTTCTCATAGACGTCGGTCGAAGCGTTGAAGCCCCGGGTCTCGTCATTTTCGCGCAGCAGGTTGCCAGCGACGACGGCACCGTCGAAGCCCGCATTCTGGGCGATCTGACGCAGCGGCGCTTCGATGGCCTTGCGGATGATGTCGATGCCGCGGGTCTGGTCGTCATTGACGCCCTTGAGGCCGGCCAGCGCCTTGGTGGCGTACAGCAGAGCCGTACCACCGCCGGGGACAATGCCTTCCTCGACAGCCGCGCGGGTGGCGTGCAGCGCATCGTCAACGCGATCCTTGCGCTCCTTCACCTCGACCTCGGACGCACCGCCAACCTTGATGACGGCCACGCCGCCAGCCAGCTTGGCCAGACGCTCCTGCAGCTTCTCGCGGTCGTAGTCGGACGTGGTCGTCTCGATCTGCGCGCGGATCTGCTCGGTGCGGCCCTTGATGGCATCCGCATCGCCAGCGCCATCGACGATGGTGGTGTTGTCCTTGTCGATGGTGACGCGCTTGGCGGTGCCGAGCATGCCGACCGTGACGTTCTCGAGCTTGATGCCGAGATCCTCGGAGATCACCTCGCCCTTGGTCAGGACGGCGATGTCTTCCAGCATGGCCTTGCGACGGTCACCGAAGCCCGGCGCCTTCACGGCAGCGACCTTCAGGCCACCACGCAGCTTGTTGACGACGAGCGTGGCCAGAGCCTCACCCTCGATATCCTCGGCGATGATGAGCAGCGGACGACCCGACTGCACCACGGCCTCCAGGATGGGAAGCAGCGCCTGCAGCGAGGAGAGCTTCTTCTCGTGGATGAGGATGTAGGGGTCAGCCAGCTCGACCTGCATCTTCTCGGGATTGGTGATGAAGTAGGGCGAGAGGTAGCCGCGGTCGAACTGCATGCCTTCCACGACGTCCAGCTCGAAATCGAGGCCCTTGGCTTCCTCGACCGTGATCACGCCTTCCTTGCCGACCTTTTCCATAGCCTCAGCGATCTTCTCGCCGACTTCGGTGTCGCCGTTGGCGGAGATGATGCCGACCTGGGCGATTTCCTTGTTGCCGGAAACGGCCTTGGAGCGGGCCTTGAGGTCCTCGACCACCTTGGTCACCGCGAGGTCGATGCCGCGCTTGAGGTCCATCGGGTTCATGCCGGCCGCAACCGACTTCATGCCCTCGCGCACGATCGCCTGGGCGAGAACGGTCGCGGTGGTGGTGCCGTCACCGGCAATGTCGTTGGTCTTCGAGGCCACTTCGCGCACCATCTGGGCGCCCATGTTCTCGAACTTGTCCTTGAGCTCGATTTCCTTGGCGACCGACACACCGTCCTTGGTGATGCGGGGGGCGCCGAAGCTCTTGTCGATCACGACGTTACGGCCCTTGGGACCGAGGGTGACCTTCACTGCATCGGCGAGAATGTCCACGCCGCGCAGGATGCGCTCACGGGCATCGCGGGAAAATTTGACGTCCTTGGCTGCCATGTTGCTAGTCCTTCCTTGAATTCAACGGAGTGCGAGAATCAGGCGATGACGCCCAGAATGTCGCTTTCCTTCATGATGAGCAGGTCTTCACCGTCGACCTTGACCTCGGTGCCGGACCACTTGCCGAACAGCACGCGGTCACCGGCCTTGACGTCGAGCGGCGTCACCTTGCCGTCTTCCGCCTTGGCGCCCGTACCCACGGAGACGATCTCGCCTTCCTGCGGCTTTTCCTTGGCGCTGTCGGGAATGATGATGCCACCGGCAGTCTTCTCATCGGCTTCGATGCGGCGAACGAGCACGCGGTCGTGCAGCGGACGAAATCCCATTATCCAAGTCCTTTCCATAGCGGCGGGCGCTGTCGCTCTCCGATGGATCGCCCGGCCGGCCCTTGCCGAAGCCTGCGCGCCCCCCGGATACCGACTCCGGCACCCCGCCTGTGAAACACTGTGTTAGCACTGTCAGCGAGTGAGTGCTAACGGCCGCCATATGGGTCGGTCGAACCCCACGTCAAGGCGCAGTGCAGCAAAAAACTATTCGTTCTTTTGCCCGCGCGGTGGACCGTTCGGCGTTCTCGGCCGTTGGACGGTATCGCGTCGAAGGCGTCGCGATCCATCGATGACGGTCACTCATCCGCCTCAAGGACCGGCTGAACGCCCCTAAATGATATTGCGAACTAATCGCAAAGAAAAGCCGGAATCTGGCCCGATCGTCATTGAACGGTAAGGAAATTGGGCCTATGGGCGCCTCATCGACCACCGCGCAAAGAAGGAGACGCGCATGGCCCGGAAGAAGATCGCGCTTATTGGTGCCGGCAATATCGGCGGCACGCTTGCTCACCTCGCGGCTCTCAAAGGGCTTGGCGATATCGTCCTGTTCGACGTGGTCGAAGGGATTCCCCAGGGCAAGGCGCTCGATCTCTCGCAGTGCGGTCCGGTCGAAGGCTTCGACGCCAAGATCACCGGCTCCAACGATTATGCCGACATTGCCGGGGCCGACGTCATCATCGTCACCGCCGGCGTCGCCCGCAAGCCGGGCATGAGCCGTGACGATCTGCTCGGCATCAACCTCAAGGTCATGAAGGCCGTCGGCGAGGGCATTCGCGACAATGCGCCCGACGCGTTCGTGATCTGCATCACCAACCCGCTCGACGCGATGGTCTGGGCGCTGCGCGAATTCTCCGGCCTGCCGCACAACAAGGTCGTTGGCATGGCCGGCGTGCTCGATTCGGCCCGGTTCAGCCACTTCATCGCCGAAGAGTTCGAAGTGTCCGCCAAGGACGTCACGACCTTCGTGCTCGGCGGCCATGGCGATACCATGGTGCCGGTCGTGCAATATTCGACCGTCGCCGGCATTCCCGTGCCCGACCTCATCAAGCAGGGCCGCTCCACCAAGGAGCGTATCGATGCCATCGTGCAGCGCACTCGTTCGGGCGGCGGCGAGATCGTCGGCCTGCTCAAGACCGGCTCGGCTTATTATGCGCCCGCAACCAGCGGCATCGCCATGGCGGAGGCCTATCTGGGCGATCAGAAGCGCCTGCTGCCCTGCGCCGCCTATGTCGAGGGCAAGTACGGCGTCGACGGCCTGTATGTCGGCGTGCCGGTGATCATCGGCAAGGACGGCGTCGAGCAGATCGTCGAGATCGCGCTGGATGACGAAGCCAAGGGCAATCTCCAGGTCAGCGTCGATGCGGTCAAGGAACTGCTGGTGGCGTGCAAGGGCATCGATCCGAGCCTGGCGTAAGCGATGAAGCGCATCGCTTGCTCTTCCTGTTCCCCGGCGAAGGCCGGGGCCCAGCAGCGGCGGTGATGCAATGACCTGCGCCGGCTATGTTTACATCATGGCAGGTCGGCGGAACGGGACGATTTATACCGGTGTGACGAGTGATCTGGTGAGACGCGTCACTCAGCATCGGACAGGAGAGATCAAGGGCTTCACCGCCAAATATGGCTGCAAGCTGCTGGTTTGGTACGAAGCCCATGACGATCTTCAGAACGCGCGACAGCGCGAACTGCGGATCATTGAAGAAGTAAACCCGGACTGGAACGATCTGTTCGAGTCCATCTGTCAGAACTGGACCCCGGCCTTCGCCGGGGAACAAGGAAGCGAAGCGAGCCCATGAGCATCCTCGTCGACAAGAACACCAAGGTCATCACGCAGGGCATGACCGGCGCGACCGGCACGTTCCACACCGAACAGGCGCTGGCCTATGGCACGCAGATGGTCGGTGGCGTGACGCCGGGCAAAGGCGGCACCAGCCACATCGGCCTGCCGGTGTTCGACACGGTGGAAGAAGCCGTGGCCAAGACCGGCGCCACCGCGAGCGTCATCTACGTGCCGCCGCCATTCGCCGCCGATTCGATCCTGGAAGCGATCGACGCGGAAGTGCCGCTGATCGTCACGATCACGGAAGGCATTCCGGTGCTCGACATGGTGCGCGTGAAGCGCGCGCTCTCGGGTAGCAAGTCGCGCCTCATCGGCCCGAACTGCCCCGGCGTGCTGACGCCGGACGAGTGCAAGATCGGCATCATGCCCGGCTCCATCTTCCGCAAGGGCAGCGTCGGCGTCGTGTCGCGCTCGGGCACGCTGACCTATGAGGCGGTGTTCCAGACCTCCAATGCCGGCCTTGGCCAGACGACTGCCGTCGGCATCGGCGGCGATCCGGTCAACGGCACCAATTTCATCGACGTGCTGGAGCTGTTCCTCGCCGATGAGGCGACGCAGAGCATCATCATGATCGGCGAGATCGGCGGCGATGCCGAGGAGCAGGCCGCGCAGTTCCTGATCGACGAGGCCAAGAAGGGCCGCAAGAAGCCGATGGCCGGCTTCATCGCGGGCCGCACGGCGCCTCCGGGCCGTCGCATGGGCCATGCCGGTGCGATCGTCTCGGGCGGCAAGGGCGATGCGGAAAGCAAGATCGCGGCGATGGAAGCAGCGGGCATCAAGGTCGCGGCCAGCCCTTCGGAGCTGGGCACGACGCTGCTTGAGGTGCTCAAGGCGTAGGTGGTTAACAGCCGCTTCACCCGGGACGGCTTACAAGGCCGGTCCGGGATGGCGGCACAGGCGTCTTCCGCCCGGCGGAGAGAGGCAAGGATCGAACCGATGGGTTACGAGAATCAGGAATTCAGCGGCGCGCAAGAGGCCGAACAAGGGCCGAGCTGGGCGCGCAAGGGCTGGCCACTCGACAGCACGGACGACCTGACCGCCGCGCTCGACCCCACGCAGATGCAGGTGGCGATCAAGGCCGCCGCCGCCAGGAGCGGCGCGCCCGCCTCGCAGGCCGATGTCGCCAAGGCCGCCGCCGATTCGATCCGCGCGATGATGCTCATCCGCACCTATCGGGTGCGCGGCCATCTGGCGGCCAATCTCGATCCGCTCGGCCTGAGCCAGCGCGACCTGCCGGCCGACCTGACGCCAGAATATCATGGCTTCTCCGGCGCGGAGCAGGACCGCAAGGTCTATGTCGGCGGCGCGCTCGGCCTTGAGTGGACGACGATCCGCGAGCTGGTGGACATTCTGCGCGCCAATTACTGCGGCAATGTTGGCCTCGAATATATGCACATCTCCGATGTGGAGGAGCGCCGCTTCCTGCAGGACCGCATGGAAGGCAAGGACAAGGAAATCATCTTCACGCCCGAGGGCAAGAAGGCGATCCTCGCCAAGGTCATCCAGGCCGAGCAATATGAGAAGTTCCTGGGCCGCAAATATGTCGGCACCAAGCGCTTCGGCCTCGATGGCGGCGAATCCATGATTCCGGCGCTCGAAGCTGTGATCAAATATGGCGGTCAGCTCGGCGTGCGCGAGATCGTGTACGGCATGGCCCATCGTGGCCGCCTCAATGTGCTGGCCAATGTGATGGCCAAGGGCTTCCGCGTGATCTTCCACGAGTTCTCGGGCGGCACTGCCAATCCCGAGGATGTCGGCGGCTCCGGCGACGTGAAATACCATCTCGGCACATCGACCGACCGTGATTTCGACGGCATCAATGTCCACATGTCGCTGGTGCCCAACCCCTCGCACCTGGAGACGGTGGACCCGATCGTGCTCGGCAAGGTGCGCGCGCAGCAGCTGTTCCGCGACGATATCGGCCCCGGCAAGCACAAGCAGGTGCTGCCCGTGCTCATCCATGGCGATGCGGCCTTCGCCGGTCAGGGCATTGTGTGGGAGTGCTTCGGCTTTTCCGGCGTGCGCGGCTACAATACTGGCGGCTGCATCCACTTCGTCGTCAACAACCAGATCGGCTTCACCACCAGCCCGCAATTCTCGCGCGGCTCGCCCTATCCGAGCGACGTCGCCAAGGGCGTGCAGGCACCGATCATTCATGTGAATGGCGATGATCCCGAGGCGGTGACCTTCGCCTGCAAGCTGGCGATCGAATATCGCCAGACCTTCCATCGCGACATCGTGATCGACATGTGGTGCTACCGCCGCTTCGGCCACAATGAGGGCGACGAGCCGAGCTTCACCCAGCCGCTCATGTATGCGCGCATCAAGCAGCATCCGCCGGTGAGCGAGGTCTATGCCTCGCGTCTGCGTGAAGAGGGCGTGGTGGACGATTCGTTCCTCTCCGCGCAGGTCGAGGGCTTCGTCGATCATCTCGAGGAAGAGTTTGAATCGGCCAAGACCTACAAGGCCAATCATGCCGACTGGTTCGCCGGTCGCTGGTCCGGCCTGCATCAGCCCGCCGACATCGAAACCGCGCGCAAGAATGTCGAAACCGCCGTCTCCCCCAAGCTGTTCGAGAGCCTGGGCAGGACGCTGACGACGGTGCCCGAAGGCGTGAACGTCCACCGCACCTTGCGCCGCGTGCTCGATGCCAAGGCGGAGATGTTCAAGACCGGCGAGAATTTCGACTGGGCGACGGGCGAGGCCCTGGCCTTCGGCTCGCTACTGTCGGAAGGCTATGGCGTGCGCCTGTCGGGTCAGGATTCGGGCCGCGGCACGTTCAGCCAGCGTCACGCCGTCTGGGTCGATCAGGACAGCGAGAAGAAGTACATCCCGCTCTCCACCGTGCCGCACGGCCATTTCGAGGTCTATGACAGCCCGCTCTCCGAATATGGCGTGCTGGGCTTTGAATATGGCTATGCCATGGCGGACCCCAAGAGCCTGGTGCTGTGGGAAGCGCAGTTCGGCGATTTCGCCAATGGCGCGCAGATCATCATCGATCAATATATCGCCTCGTCCGAGTCCAAGTGGCTGCGGGCCAATGGCCTCGTGCTGCTGCTGCCGCATGGCTATGAGGGGCAAGGGCCCGAGCACAGCTCCGCACGGCTCGAGCGCTTCCTGCAGCTCTGCGCGGAAGGCAATATCCAGATCGCCAACTGCACCACGCCGGCCAACTATTTCCACATCCTGCGCCGGCAGATGTTGCGCCCATTCCGCAAGCCGCTCATCATCTTCACGCCCAAGTCGCTGTTGCGGCACAAGCTGGCAGTGAGCAAGGCCGAGGATTTCCAGGGCGATCGCCATTTCATGCGCATCCTATCCGACCCCGCGCCCGCGGCGGACGAGAAGACGCGCCGGCTGGTGCTGTGTTCCGGCAAGGTCGCCTATGACCTCATGGAAGCGCGCGACGCAGCCGGAGACAAGGACGTGCAGATCGTCCGCATCGAGCAGCTCTATCCCTTCCCGACCGAGGCGCTCGCCACGCGCCTCAAGCGCATGACCGTGCTGGAGGAAGTGGTGTGGTGTCAGGAGGAGCCCCGCAACAATGGTGCGTGGTTCTTCGTGGAGCCCTATATCGAGGAGGCGCTCGATCAGGCCGGCAAGGCGCCGATGCGCGCCCGCTACGCAGGTCGCAAGGCTTCGGCCTCGCCCGCCACCGGCCTTGCCCGCCGTCACCAGGCCGAGCAGGGTGCGCTCATTGCGGACGCGCTCGGTCACAATGTGCGCACCGAGATCAAGCGCCAGAAGAAAGCATAGTCCGCGCAGGCCGCGCCGGGCAGGAGGAAAGACATGGCCACTGAAGTGAAAGTGCCGACTCTGGGTGAATCCGTCACGGAAGCGACGGTGGGCCAGTGGCTGAAGAAGCCCGGCGACGCGGTGAAGGCCGATGAGCCGATCGCCAGCCTGGAGACCGACAAGGTTGCGGTGGAAGTCCCCGCGCCGGTTGCCGGCGTGCTGGGCGAGCTGCTGGTGAAGGAAGGCGACACCGTGAATGTCGGCGCCGTCATCGCCACCGTGCAGGAAGGTGCGGCTGCGGCCAGCAAGCCCGCACCGGCCAAGGCGGAAGCCGCTGCGCCGGCCCCGGCCAAGACCGAGGCAGCGCCTGCACCGACGCCGACGCTCACACCCGCGCCCGCGCAGGCCGCGCATGAGGGCGACAGCACGCTTGGCGCCATCACCCTCTCGCCTGCCGTCCGCCGGCTGGTACTGGAGCATGGCCTCGACCCCAGCAAGATCAAGGGCACGGGCAAAGACGGGCGCCTGACCAAGGACGACGTGATGGCCGCCATCGCCGATGGCAGCGCCGTCGCGAGCGAGTCCGCCGTGGCCGCCGCCGCGCCGGCACCGGCTGCCGGCAGCTCCGGCCCGTCGCGCCACCAGGAACGCGTGAAGATGACGCGCCTGCGTCAGACTGTCGCGCGGCGCCTCAAGGAAGCGCAGAACAACGCCGCGATCCTGACCACGTTCAACGATGTGGACATGAGCGCCGTCATCGCGGCGCGCGCCAAGTACAAAGATCTGTTCGAGAAGAAGCACGGCGTGCGTCTGGGCTTCATGGGCTTCTTCGTGAAGGCCGCATGCATGGCGCTCAAGGATATTCCGGGCGTCAATGCGCAGATCGAGGGCGACGAGATCGTCTACAATGATTTCTGCGACATCTCGGTCGCGGTGTCGGCGCCCAATGGCCTCGTGGTGCCGGTCATCCGCAATGCCGAGACGATGAGCATCGCCGAGATCGAGAAGACCATCGCCGATTTCGGCAAGCGCGCCAAGGAAGGCACGCTGTCGATGGCGGACATGGCCGGCGGCACCTTCACCATCTCCAACGGCGGCGTGTTCGGCTCGCTCATGTCGACGCCGATCATCAACCCGCCCCAGTCCGGCGTGCTCGGCCTGCACCGCATCGAGGAGCGCGCCGTGGTGGTCGACGGCCAGATCGTCGCGCGTCCGATGATGTATCTGGCGCTGAGCTACGATCACCGCATGGTCGATGGCCGCGAGGCCGTGACCTTCCTCGTCGCCCTCAAAAACGCCATCGAGGACCCGACCCGGCTGCTGATCGATTTGTGAGGCAGGGAAAAATAGCAGATTGACGCGTGCTCCTGCGAAGGCAGGAGCCCATCGACGGAGAAGAAACGACGAAATCTGGCTTTGTGTATCTGATGGCCAGCAAGCCGAACGGAACGCTGTACCTCGGCGTCACGAGCGTCCTCGTCGCGCGGTGTCATCAGCATCGCGAGGGTCACGTCGAAGGGTTCAGCAAACGCTATGGTTGCCGGCTCCTTGTTTGGTACGCAGTATATGACGATCTGCAGGAAGCGCGGCTGCGCGAACTGCAAATGAAGAAATGGAAACGGGCCTGGAAAGTCCGCCTGATCAGGGAGAACAATCCCGAATGGCGCGATCTGTGGTCGGTGATTGCGACCTAGCCGTGGGTTCCTGCCTTCGCAGGAACACAAAACGGTGACCGGTCAATGGAGCGAGTAATGGCAGACCAGTTCGACTATGACGTTCTCGTAATCGGCGCCGGGCCGGGCGGTTATGTGGCGGCGATCCGCGCCGCGCAGCTTGGGCTGAAGACCGCCTGCGCGGAAAGCCGGGAGACGCTGGGCGGCACCTGCCTCAATGTCGGCTGCATTCCCTCTAAGACGCTGCTGCACGCCTCGCACCTGTTCCATGAGGCCAAGGATGGCGTGCTGGCCAAGCACGGCATCAAGCTGGGCTCCGTGTCGCTCGATCTGCCGGCGATGCTGGCGGACAAGGATGCGGCCGTGAAGGGCCTCACCGGCGGCATCGAGTTCCTGTTCAAGAAGAACAAGGTTGAATGGCTCAAGGGGCTCGCCAGCTTCAAGGACGCGCACAGCGTCGAGGTGGCCGGCAAGACGGTGACCGCCAAGAACATCGTTATCGCCACCGGCTCCAGCGTGACGCCGTTGCCCGGAGTCGAGATCGACAATGACAAGGGCGTGGTGGTCGATTCCACCGGCGCGCTGGCGCTCAAGAAGGTGCCGGATCATCTGGTGGTGATCGGCGGCGGCGTCATCGGCCTCGAACTGGGGTCGGTCTGGGGTCGCCTGGGCGCCAAGGTCACCGTGATTGAATATCTCGACCAGATCCTGCCCGGCATGGATGGCGAGGTGCGCAAGGAAGCCGCCAAGCTGTTCGCCAAGCAGGGTTTCGAGATCCGCACCGGCACCAAGGTGACCGGCGTCGCCGTCAAGGGCGGCAAGGCCAGCGTGACGGTCGAGCCGGCTGCCGGTGGCACCGCCGAGACGATCGAGGCCGATACGGTGCTGGTCGCCATCGGCCGCCGCCCGAACACGCAGGGCCTCGGCCTCGACAAGATCGGGCTGGAGCTGAACCAGCGCGGCCAGATCGAGACCGGTCCCGATTTCTCCACCAAGGTCGATGGCGTCTGGGCCCTGGGCGACGTGATTCCCGGCCCCATGCTCGCGCACAAGGCCGAGGATGAAGGCATTGCCGTCGCCGAGAACATCGCCGGCATGACCGGCATCGTCAATCATGACGTCATCCCCAGCGTCGTCTACACCAGCCCGGAGATCGCCGGTGTCGGTCTGACCGAGGAAGCTGCCCGCGAGAAGGGCGAGGTCAAGGTCGGCAAGTTCCCGATGATGGCGAACAGCCGCGCCAAGGCGATCAGCGCGACCGACGGCTTCGTGAAGGTGATCGCCGATGCCGAGACCGACCGCGTGCTGGGCGTGTGGATCGTCGCCGATCCCGCCGGCACGATGATCGCCCAGGCTGCGCAGGCCATGGAGTTCGGCGCGACGTCAGAGGACATCGCCTACACCTGCCACGCCCACCCGACGCACAATGAGTCGGTGAAGGAAGCCGCGATGGCAGTGCTCGGCAAGCCCATCCACATGTGAATTGGCGTCCTGACCGGCCTGTCCGGTCAGGAGCTTCCCCTTTGCCCGCGTGTAAGCTTGTTCGCCAGCGAGGCTGAATGCTGGTGGAAGATTCGCGCACGTCCGGCGCTGCACTGACCAGTCTTCCGCGGCTGAACCAGCCCCCTACTGCATCCCCGATGGCAGGATCGACGGCGATTCCCGCTGCGGCTGGGGCTGCGCGGGCGGCGCCTGACGCTGTTGCGGCGGCGGGCGTTGCTGGCCCGGCTGGGCGGGTGCCGGGCGCGCCGGGCGTTCGTCGCGGCCGAGCACTTCGTCGATCCAGCGCTGGTCGATCCGGCGCGGCGCTTCGGTGCCGCTGGTGTCGCCCGGCGTTGCGCCTTCGGCACCGCTGCTCTGGCCCTCGGCAGGCGGCAGTGGCAAGCCGTTCTCGTCCACCATCATGCCATTGTCGGGCGAGCCATAGGCCTCTTCGTCCGGTTCGAGCTGCCATTCGGGCAGCACCACCTCGGTCTCGAAATTCTCGACCGGGCGATTGGCCACGGCGGTGCGCATAAAGGCCGCAAAGGCCCGCGCTGGCGCGCGACCGCCGGCCAAGCCACCCACTCTACGACTATCGTCGCGGCCCATCCACACCCCGGTGGTGATGCCGCTGGAGAAGCCGACGAACCAGCCATCCTTGTTGCTGGTGGTCGTGCCGGTCTTGCCTGCGACAGGCCGGCCGATCTGGGCCGCGCGGCCCGTGCCGGTGTTCACCGCCGTCTGCATCAGATCGGTCATCCCCGCCGCGACCCAGGGCGCCACCAGCACGCGGCTGGTATCGTCCTCATGCTCATACAGGGTGGTGCCATCGGCCGTGGTCACCTTGAGGATGCCATAGGGCCGCACCGCCACACCCTTGCGGGCGACCGAGGCAAAGGCCTGCGTCATGTCGATGAGGTGGACCTCGGACGTGCCGAGCACCATCGAGGGATGGGTGTTGATCGTCGTGGAAATGCCGAACCGCCGCGCCATGTCGGCGACGGTCGAGAAGCCCACTTCCATGCCCAACTTGGCGGCGATGGTATTGATCGAATAGGCAAAGGCGGTGCGCACGTCGATCTCGCCGACATTGCGGCGATTGTCGTTGCGCGGCGACCAGCCGTTGATCGTCACCGGGCTGTCCACGACCCGCGTCTCGGGCGTGTAACCCGCTTCCAGCGCCGAGAGATAGACGAACAGCTTGAAGGCCGAGCCCGGCTGCCGCTGGGCGACGGTCGCGCGGTTATAGTTGGAGCTGACATAATCCAGCCCGCCGACCAGCGCCCGCACCGCGCCATCGCGGTCGAGGCTGACCAGCGCACCCTGCGCGCCACCCGGCACATTGCCCTTGAGCGCCGCGACGGCAGCCCGCTGCATCCGGGGATCGAGCGTCGTGTAGACGTCGAGCGGCTGCTCGCGCTCGTCGATCAGCGTATCGAGCTGCGGCAGCACCCAGTCGGTGAAGTAACGCACGCTGTCCTGCGCCTTCTCGGGCACCAGTCGCACGCTGTCGAGATCGGCGGCGGCCCGCTCGGCGCTGGTAAGGTCGCCATTGGCCGCCATCACGTCCAGCACCACACTGGCGCGGCCGGCGGCAGCATCGGCATCGGCCGTGGGCGAATAATGCGAGGGCGCCTTCACCAGCCCGGCGATGATCGCCGCTTCCTCGAGGCTGAGCGTCGTTGCCGGGTGATTGAAGAACTTGCGGCTCGCGGCATCCACGCCATAGGCGCCACCGCCGAAATAGACCTTGTTGAGGTACAGCTCCAGAATCTGGGACTTGCTGAACTTGCGCTCCATCGCCAGCGCCAGGATCATCTCACGCAGCTTGCGGCCGGCGGAATAGCTGTTGTTGAGGAAGATGTTGCGCGCCAACTGCTGGGTGATGGTCGACGCGCCCTGCAACCGCCGGCCCTCGCCACGGCGGACATAGCCCACCCAGGCCGCGCGGGCGACGCCAATCGGATCGACACCGGGGTGCATGTAGAAGCGCTTGTCTTCCACCGAGACCAAAGCGCGGGTCATCACCTCGGGAATCTGCGAATGGTTGAGCCAGCGCCCATAGCTCGGCCCGAGCGAGACGAGCACCGAGCCGTCTGCGGCATGGACGCGGATCATCTGGCCATTGGGCGAGCTCTTGAGCGAGTCGAAGCTCGGCAGCGACTGCATCGCGATGACGACCGCAATCACCAGCGCGATCAGTCCGCCGATGGCGAGTGCGATGCCGACCTTGATCAGCCGGATGGTCCAGAGCCTGATCGAGCTCCCCGATTTTGCCTTGGCCATGCCTTGCCTTGTACCGCTCCGAACCGCTGCGTGCTGCAACTGTGCAGGACGCTACAAGCGTCCAGCGCCTTTACAAGCGCTGAATAGGATATCAATCGTCCTGTGCGGTGCCCTGCGGCTCGAAGTCCAGCGCGACGCTGTTCATGCAGTAGCGCAGGCCTTCCGGCCCCGGCCCATCAGGGAAGACATGGCCCAGATGCCCGTCGCAGCGCGCGCAGCGCACCTCGACCCGGCGCATGCCGTGGCTCGTGTCGGTATATTCGCTGACTGCCTCGTCTTCCAACGGCGCGGTGAAGCTCGGCCAGCCCGAGCCGCTGTCATATTTATGCCCACTGTCGAACAGCGGCAGGCCACAACCGGCGCAATGATAGATGCCGGCATCCTTGAGCTTGTCATAGGCACCCGCAAAGGCGCGCTCGGTGCCGTGCTCGCGCAGCACATGATATTGCTCGGGGGTCAGGCGCTCGCGCCACTCGGCATCGCTGAGGTTCATCTTGTCCATGCACGGAATATCGGGTGCCTGCCCGGGCGCGTCAATGGCACCGGGTTTGAGGGCAGAAACGCTTTCGTCAGCCCTTCTTTCGTCATCCCGGACTTGATCCGGGATCCCGCTGCCTTGAAGATCGCTGGCCCAGACAGATTAAGAAACCGGAAGCGCGGAATGCCGCCATTTGCAGGCCGTCAGCGCTGAATGTCGATTGGCCCTAGCGCCCGCGTGCGCCGAGCCGTGCGACATTGATCAACTCCTGCGCCAGCACTGTCTCGCCGATCTGGTGCGAGAGGCGGCTGGTGCGCTCGGCTTCGGCCAACCGGTGAATGGCCTTGTCCAGCGCCTCGGCACTCCAGCGGCGCGCCACCTCCTCGTCGCCACGCCCGCCAAAGCGCGGTGCCTGTCCGCCCTGTGCCTGCGCAAAGCCGATCGCGCGTTGCAGGGTGAGGCGGGCAAGCCCCGCCAGCGAGCCGCCACTCTGGCGCAGCCGGGCCATCTCATGCTCGGTGGCGCGGACATTGCCCGAGAGCACGACCATCGCCGCCTTGAAGAGCTGCTGGTCGCCCCCCTCGGCGCCCAGCGCATCCAGCGCCTCAGGCGTCGCGGCCTTGGGCTCCTCCGGCGAGGCATCCAGATACAGCGCCAGCTTTTCGATCTCGCCGGCCAGCAGCCCGCGCTCCGCGCCGGTCAGCGCAACCAGCCGACGGGCCAGATCGCCCGGCAGTTCCAGCCCGAGTTCGCGCGCCATGCTGACCGCCAGCGCATCGGCATTGCGACCCTCCGGCGCATAGCTGACGATGGCCATCACCGCCTTGTCGCCTTCGCACAGCTTGAGCAGCTTGCTCGTCTTGCGCAGATTGCCCGCGATCATCACCACCGGATTGCCGGTCGCAGGCGCCTGCAGCAGGGCCTCGACGGCGGGCACGACTTCCTCACCCGCCGGCTGCACGCGCACCCAGCGCTTGTCCCCGAACATGGAGATGGCGGCGGCCTCATCCGGCAGGCGGGCCGGGTCACTGCGCAGCGTCGCCCCATCCAGGTCGATCCGCTCGGCGCCCGCCCCCATGGCCTTGCCGACGCGCGCCGACAGCGCTTCGCTGCCGGCTTCATCCGGCCCGTACAGCAGATAGAGACGGATGTTCGGCGCGGGGTCGTCCAGCGCCTTGAGCGCGGCCTGATTGTCCGCCCGCAGGCTCATTCGCGCGCGGCGAGCGCCACGCTGGCCAGCACGCGGTCGGCGACGATCTCGGTCAGTCGCTCCAGCGCGCTATCCTCGGCCGCAACCGTCGCATATTCGCTGGAGGCCACATCGATGCCCGCGTCCCAACTTGACGTCTCGTCGAGCACGGTCTTGCCATCCTGCGTGTCGACCAGCTGATAGCGCGCGCGCAGGGTCCGGCGTTCGCGCGTCACCGTGTCATCGGCGCGCACGCCCAGGCCCTCGATGCGATCATCGAGCTGCACCTTGAGCAGAAAGCGCGGCGCGGCATCGCCCATCGCCGCCAGCCGGTCATTGAGCGCATTGCGCATCAGCCAGCCATTCTTTCCGGGGATCGGCTCCACCTGCACGCTCGCCAGCGCCTGCGCCGCAGCCCCGCTGCGCCCGCCCGCATACATGGGCTTCAATCCGCAGGCCGAGAGGCTGGCGGCAAGGGCGAGGCCCAGAACGAGGCGGCCCAAAACGAGGGGAGGGAAAGCGCTGGTCATCAGACGACCAGATTGACCAGACGATCCGGAACCACAATCACTTTCTTCGGCGCCCGGCCTTCCAACTGCCGCGCGACATTGGGCGCGGCGAGCGCGAGGCTCTCCAGCGTCGCCTTGTCGGTGCCCTTGGCGACGGTGATCGTATCGCGCAGCTTGCCCATCACCTGAATGGCGATGGTCACTTCGTCATCGACCAGCAAGGCCGGATCGACAGACGGCCACATGGCGTCGGCGATCAGGCCCTCATGGCCCATCTCGGCCCAGGCTTCCTCGGCGATGTGCGGCGTCATCGGCGCGACCAGCAGCGTCAGCGCGCGAATCGCCTCGGCGCGGGTGACGGACGGCGCCGCCTTCTCGATGGCATTGGCCAGCTCATAGATCTTGGCGACGCCCTTGTTGAAGGCGAGCGCCTCGATATCCCTGGCGACGCCGTCGACCGTCTGGTGCAGCTTGCGCTTGAGCGCTTTGTCCTCGCTGCCGTCGCCGGTTTCGCCGACCTGCCCGAAGATGCGCCACAAGCGATTGACGAAGCGCCATGAGCCCTCGATGCCGGCCTCGCTCCACGGCAGGTCGCGCTCAGGCGGCGAGTCCGAGAGCATGAACCAGCGCACCGCGTCCGCGCCATAGCGCTCGATGATCTCGTCCGGGTCCACGACATTCTTCTTGGACTTGGACATCTTGATGACGCGGCCGATCTCGACCGGCGCGCCATCGGCCAGCAGCGTCGCGCCCTCGGCGGTGCGCGTCACTTCGCTCGGTGCGTAGTAGAGCGGCGGCAGGCCTTCGCCCTGCTTGCGGGCATAGGTCTCATGCGTAACCATGCCCTGCGTGAACAGGCTCTCGAACGGCTCGGCAACGCTGATCTTGCCGATATGGGCCAGCGCGCGCGTCCAGAAGCGGGCATAGAGCAGATGCAGGATCGCATGCTCGATACCGCCGATATACTGGCCGACCGGCAGCCAGCTCTCGGCCTCGGCGCGGTCGAACGGCTGGTCATCGGGCTGGCTGGCGAAGCGGATGAAGTACCAGCTCGAATCCACGAAGGTATCGAGCGTGTCGGTCTCGCGCACGGCAGCCTTGCCGCATTTGGGGCAATCGACATGCTTCCACGTCGGGTGCCGGTCGAGCGGATTGCCGGGCACGTCGAAGCTCACATCCTCGGGCAGCACCACCGGCAGTTGCGCCTTGGGGACGGGCACCACGCCGCAATCCGAGCAATGGATGAACGGAATGGGCGTGCCCCAGTAGCGCTGGCGCGAGACGCCCCAGTCGCGCAGGCGCCACACGGTCGTGCCCTTGCCCCAGCCCTCGGCCTCGGCGCGGCGGATGACTTCGGCCTTGGCCTCTTCCACCGCCATGCCGTCGAGGAAGCGCGAGTTCACGAGGCGACCGGGGCCAGTATAGGCCTCGTCATGGATCGGCGCCTGCTCCTCGCCCTGCGGCGCGACGACGCGCTCCACCGGCAGCATATATTTGCGCGCGAAGTCGAGGTCGCGCTGGTCATGCGCCGGGCAGCCGAAGACGGCGCCCGTGCCATAATCCATCAGCACGAAATTGGCGACGAACAGGGGCAGCTTCCAGTCCGGATCGAGCGGATGGACAACGCTCAGGCCCGTATCGAAGCCCTTCTTCTCCTGCGTCTCCAGGTCAGCCGCGGCGGTGCCCGACCGGCGGCATTCCTCGGCGAACGCGGCGAGATCGGCATTGTCCTGAGCGAGCGCCAGCGCAATTGGGTGATCGGCGGCAATGGCTGCGAAGCTCGCGCCGAACAGCGTGTCCGGACGGGTGGAGAAGACCTCCAGCTCCTGAATCTCGCCAACCGGCGTTGCCAGCCGGAACCGGAACTGCATGCCCTGCGACTTGCCGATCCAGTTCTCCTGCATCAGGCGAACCTTCTCGGGCCACTTGTCCAGCGTGCCCAGGCCGGCGAGCAGGTCGTCTGCGAAGTCGGTGATGCGCAGGAACCATTGGTTGAGCTTGCGCTTCTCGACCAGCGCGCCCGAGCGCCAGCCGCGGCCGTCGATCACCTGCTCATTGGCGAGCACGGTCATGTCGACCGGGTCCCAGTTCACCGCGCTTTCCTTGCGGTAGACGAGGCCGGCCTCATACAGGTCGATGAACAGCGCCTGCTCCTGGCCGTAATAATCCGGCTCGCAGGTCGCCAGCTCGCGGCTCCAGTCGAGCGCGAAGCCGAGGCGCTTCAATTGCGCCTTCATCGAGGCGATATTGTCGCGCGTCCAGCTGCCCGGATGGATCTTCTTTTCCATCGCGGCATTTTCGGCGGGCATGCCGAAGGCGTCCCAGCCCATCGGGTGCAGCACATCATGGCCCTGCATCCGGCGGAAGCGGGCCAGCACGTCACCCATGGAATAGTTGCGCACATGGCCGATGTGGATGCGCCCGGAGGGATAGGGGAACATCTCCAGCACATAGCTTCTCGGCGCGCCCTGGCGGGTGCCGGCCTTGAAGCTCTCCCTGTCGTCCCACACGGCCTGCCAGCGGGCGTCAGCCTGCGCAGGGTTGAAGCGTCTGTCGCTCACTCTCGCCTCGTTCATCAATAGGGCCGGTCCGGCCCCGTGACGGGCGCCGAGGCCGGGCTTTGTCAGCCGCTGATCGCGCGGCGCCGCAGGTCGCGGGCACGCGTCAGGATGATTTCTTCAAGCTTCTGGGTCGTCGCCGCCTGCACCGGGGCGTCGATCCACTGGCCGTTCTGCAGCATCTGGCGGCTGGCCGCCACGCGCAGGGCATCGGCGCGCAGATCCTGGTCGAGGATCGTCACCGTCAGCTTCATGCGCTCGTTCGTCGCGGCGGGATTGATGTACCAGTCGGTCAGGATCACGCCGCCGTTGGAATCGGTCTGGAGCAGGGGCATGAAGGACAGCGTCTCGAGGCTGGCGCGCCAGAGATAGCCGTTGATGCCGATGCTGGTCACGCGCGAGGCGGCCAGATCGGCCTTGGGGCGATCCTTCCCGCCACCGCAGCCTGCCAGCAGCCCGCAGGAAAGCGCCAGCAGCAGGCCGCCCTTCAAAGTCTTGTGTCCGCTCAGAACCATGCGTTGCCTATCCCGTGATGTCCGGTGGTGACCGGGCTCCCTGTCGATCAGCCTCTATAGTGAGGCAGGGCGGCGGCACAAGTGGCGGATTGCGCGGGCTCTGCCGCTCGCGCCGCTGCCGGCATCGGCCCGGCGCAATTTCAGTTGCGGTGGGTTGATTTTTGCAACCGTGTTGAACAATGGTCGTTTCACGAAGGGATTATAAGGGGATAACCGGCTCGCCGGTGGCCACTGTGGAGAATCGGTCACGCTTTCCAGCGAATCGTCTCTGCTTCTGGTCCGCGCTATCCCCTCATGATATAAGAACACAGACCGGCCCTCAAAATGGAGTCGGCGCAGGGAGCGAACGGTGACGGTGAAGACGGGAAAGATCGCGTTGGCGGGGGCTTTGACAGCCGCCCTTTCGCTCGCCCTCACCCCGGCGCTTTCCGCCGTTCTCGGCGCAGAATCGAAGGGTCTGGACCAAAGCGGCGTGTCGCTGAAGATGCTGGGCAGCATCGGTTCGTTCACGCCGGTCACCCATGACGAGAAGCTGGCCAAGGCCTATGCGCAGGCCGCGCGCGAATCGCAGAGCAAGGGCTTCCGCTTCACGCCGACCAGCGGTTCGGCGGCCGGCAATCGCTCGCTGACCATTCTCGTCCGCACGCCAAACGCCATGGCCTCCGCGCTGGATGGCCGGTCCGAGCGGGTTCTGCCCAATCTCGGCGTCGCGCCTGTCGCATACCGGCTGGGCGTGACCAAGGGTCTCGCGCGGTTCACGCCGGGCACCCGCATCGAATCCTCCAGGCTCGACCCGATCATCGAGAAGTCGATCAGCGAGCCGGTCGCCAGCTTCACGCTGCGCCCGAAGCAGGATCGCTTCTCGGCGAATGTCCAGCTTGAGCATCGCGAAGTCGCTGCCGCCTCCCCGGCGGAAGATACGCCGGCCACGCTCGGCGCCGAGCCCAGCTATGCCGTCGATCTGTCGAGCAGCTACTCGCTGACCCGCAACCTGAACCTGAAGGCTGGCGTGCGCTATGCCGGGCCGAACAACCGGCTCGCACCGACCGTGACCGATCAGGCGCAGGACAGCCAGGCCGTCTACGTCGGGACCACCTTCAAGTTCTAAGCCCGCTTGTGCGCTGACCTTTGGTTTGCGAGCGCGATGAGTCGCGCCCGCAAGTGCTGTGGTTCTTCCGTCTCGATGATTGACACAGCAGCGCCCCACAAGGCAGCACCGCAGTGCGGGCCGCCGAATGGCGCCGCAACGGGGAGAGGGACTATGCGCACAAATCAGATCGTCCATCATCGTCGCGATCACGCCGAAAAAAGCCGGATCGGACGCACGACGGGCATCGTCGCCATGGTCCTCGGCCTGCTTCTCTCGGCCGCCCCCGCCCGGGCAGACTGGATCACCAGCTGGTCCGCCGCGCCGGTCCGTCCCCGCACGGATCTTGGCCCGCTCATGGCGCCGAGAAGCTATAAGAATCAGACGCTGGTGCAGACGCTCCGCACCGCAGCCGGCGGCAAGGCACTGCGGCTGCGCTTGACCAATGCCTATGGCGAAAAGCCGCTGGAGATCGGCGGGGTGCGCATCGCCCTGCTCGATCCGCAAGGCGCCGAAGTACCGGGCTCGGCCCGGATGCTGCGCTTCGGCGGCGCGGCGACAGCCCGCATCCCGGCGCGCGCACCCTTGCTGAGCGACACGGTCGACATGCCCGTGCCGGACCTCGCCCGCCTCTCCGTGCAGATCTATGTGCCGGGCGATACCGGCCCCTGCACCTGCCATGAAAGCGGGCTGGATACACTGCGCGTCTCACCCCCCGGCAATTATCTCGGCAAGCCTTTCGAGCCTGTGCAGCAAGGTCCGCATCGCCCCTTCCTCGCCGCCGTGGAGATCGATGCGCAGGACGGTGCCGGAACGATTGCCATGCTCGCCGATTCGATCACCGACGGCATTGGCTCCACGCCCGGCGCGAACCGGCGCTGGCCGGACTTCCTCGCCGCCCGTCTGCTGGCGGCGAATCCCGGCAAGTGGGGCATCGCCAATCAGGGCATCAGCGGCAACCGCGTGCTCAGCGATGGCTTTGGCGATAGCGCGCTGGCCCGGCTGGACCGTGACATCCTCGCCCTGCCCGGCATCCGCTATCTGATCGTGTTCGAGGGCGTGAACGATCTTGGCATCGCCTTTGGCGCCGAGCGCATGGCCCAGCAGACCGGCCGGCCCAATGTCCTCGCCGATGGCACCAGGGTAACGCTGGAGACGATGCTGGCGGGCTATCGCCAGATCGCCGAGCGTGCACGGGCGCGCGGCATCACGGCGGTCGGCGCGACGATCGCCCCCTATAAGGGCGCGACCTACTGGACGCCGGAGGCCGAGACCGTGCGGCAAGGCATCAATGCCGCCATCCGCTCCGGCACGATCTTCGATGCCTGGCTGGATTTCGACGCCGCCTTTGCGGACCCCGCCAATCCGCAACAGATGCGGCCCGGTTATCATATGGGCGACTTTCTGCACGGCACCGATGCAGGTTATGAGGCGCTGGCCGCGTCCATCGACCTCGCGCTGTTCAAATAGCGCCACCGCGCGGGCCACGTCTGGGCGTCAACCCGTCGATGGCCGCATAACCCACAGCCCCAAGGCGCCGCACCAAGGCGGCATGGCGTGGGTGAACCCCGCCAAGCGCCATCACCGGCAGGGTCGCCAGTCGTGCAAGCGCCGCAAAGCGGGCAGGGCCGAGTGGTCGCGCGCCGGGGTGCGAACGCGTGCGAAACAGCGGCGAGAGCAGCACAACGTCCGCACCGGCGCCCTGCGCGGCCAACGCTTCCCTATGGCTGTGCGCCGGCGCGCTATGCAGCCAGCGCGGGTCGCGCGGTCCGGCCGTCGGGCCATGATGGCCATCTGCCCCCCAGTGCCGGGCCATGTCCGCATCGCCGGCCAGCAGAATGCGGCAATGACGCTTGTTCGCCGCCCGCCGCACCTGATTGAACAAGGCCCGCCGTGCGATGGGGTCGAGGCGATAATGGCGGAAGATGAGGGCCGACTGGCGCGGCAGACGCGCGATGGCGCGCAGCAGATCGTCCGTCGCAACGCGCTCGTCGCTCATCAGCCACAGGGTTGGCAGGGGAGTGCGCGATTTGCCTTGGCCTGCGTGCATCGCGCCTTTTATAGCGGCGCCGATGAATGGGCAAAATAATCAGATGAGCGCTGAGGGCACGGCCGAAAGCCGGCTGGCGCATGTGCGGGACAGCATCAGCAGGGTCGAACGCGTCGCGGGTCGTCCTGCGGGGTCGGTGACGCTGATCGCCATCAGCAAGACGCATCCGGCCGAGGCGGTGCGCCCGCTTATCGAGGCCGGGCAGTGCGTGTTCGGCGAAAACCGCGTGCAGGAAGCGCAGGCCAAATGGCCGGCGCTGCGCGAGGCCTATCCCGATATCCGCCTCCACCTCGTCGGCCAGCTTCAGTCCAACAAGGCGGAGGATGCGGTCGCGCTGTTCGATGCCGTTCATGGCGTCGACCGCGCCTCGCTGATCGCGGCGCTGGCCAGGGCCATGGACAAGGCGGGCCGCCGGCCGGACTGCTTCCTGCAGGTCAATATCGGCGAGGAAGAGCAGAAGGGCGGCTGCGCCATCGCCGATGTGCCGGCCCTGCTGGCACAGGCGCGCGCGGCGGACCTGCCGGTCGTCGGGCTGATGTGCGTGCCCCCTGCGGAGGTCGAAGCTGCGCCCTATTTCGCCCTGCTCGACAAGCTGGCCCGCGATCATGGATTGCCGGGCCGCTCCATGGGCATGTCCGGCGACTATGAGACGGCTGTGATGCTCGGCGCCACCCATGTGCGGGTGGGCACCGCATTGTTCGGCACCCGCGACGCCATCTGACGTCAGCCCGGCTTGCGCTGCGCCTTCACCGCGCCGGCCCACCATTCCAGCTCGTCCGCAAAGCCGGCAAAGCTGCGCACCAGCGCCGCGCCACCCGCGCCGCTTGGTTCGCCGGCCGCATCGAGACTGTCCGTGATCCCGCCGACTGCCACGCTGGCGGGAATCACGGCGATCCCCAGCGTCGTCAGCGTCGGATGCCAGGCGTAGCTGGAGCGCGCCCCCGCCATCCGCCCCGCCGAATAGCTGACGATGCCGGCCGGCCGCCGCCGCCATTCCTGATAATAATGGTCGATGAGATTCTTGAGGCCGGGCTGCAGACCGGAATTATACTCGCCGGTGACGAACACGAAGCCATCGGCCGCGCTGATCTTGTCGGCGAGAGCCGTCATCTCGGCCGGTGCGGTGCCGGGCGCGTAGTCGGAGAGGCGCTTGTCCAGCATCGGCAGGCCGATCGCGCGCGCATCGATCAGCTCCACCTTATGGCCTCGTTCGGACAGCGTGCGCACGCAATAATCGGCAAGCCTGATGCCGGCGCGCGCCTCCCGATAGGATCCATAGAAGACGAGAAGCGAAAGGCTCATATTGTCAGGCTCCGTGGCAATGTCGGCGCGAGCCTAGCAGCCTGTCCCATCCTGCGCGACTGGCGAAACGCCGTATCAGCAGAGGGGGCAGCAGAGATGGAAAGCCCGCCGATCTGCGCTAAGGAAGGCGCATGACACCGCAGGATCTGCCCGTGCCCGTCGACGCGCTGCTCTCCGCCATGGGGCTGGTGGGCATCTTCGTCTTTGCGGCCTCGGGCGCGCTGGCGGCGGCGCGCCTCGGCCAGACCCTCGTCACCTTCGCCTTCTTTGCCATCGCCACCGGCGTTGGCGGCGGCACGGTGCGCGATCTGCTGATCGGCGCACCGGTCTTCTGGATTCACGATGTGCGCCCCGCGCTCATCTGCCTCGGTGCATCGCTGGTGGTGTGGATGACGCCCGAGCGCTGGTGGAGCGAGCGCGCGCTCGACTGGCTGGACGCCGTGGGGCTGGTTGCCTTCGCCGTGTTCGGCACCGCCAAGGCCATGAGCCTCGACATCCCGCCCTTCATCAGCGCGCTGATGGGCATCATTACGGCCTGCGTCGGCGGCATCATCCGTGATCTGCTGGCCGGCCACCCCTCCATCGTGCTGCGCCCGGAAATCTATGTGACCGCCGCCGCCCTGTCGGCCGGCCTCTATGCCCTGCTCGCCAGCATCGGCATGGCAGCCCCTTGGGCCGCCGTGCTGGCGGTGATCGCCGGCTTCATCCTGCGCGCCGTCGCCATCGTGCGCGGCCTTGCGCTCCCGCATTATCGCACCGGCATCAGCCCGGATCAGGCGGGTGGCCCCTCGGGATAATGCGGCAGATCATCGGCCGATGTCAGCCAGCTCAGCCCGCTTGAGGTCCAGATATGCTCGGTCGGCGGGTAGCGCTCGGGTTCATCCAGGCTGCCAATGGCAAGGCCGATCACATTGGCCGAGGCGCGCTCCGAGAACAATGTGGTGCCGCACGCGGTGCAGAAGCCGCGTCGCAAAGCCGCCGAGCTGTGATGCCATCCCACCGGACCTTCGATGCGGACGGCATCGAGCGGCACCAGCACCCGCGCATAAAGCGGTGCGCCAGTCGCTTTCTGGCAGAGCCGGCAATGGCAGGCGCGAATGTTGATCGGCGCCGCATCGGTCGCATAGCGGCAGGCACCGCACAGGCAACCGCCGGTGATCGCGGCCGCCATTTCAGAGCGGCCGCTGGGCAGCGCCAAGGAGGATGCCGAGCCAGCCTGCCTGCTCGCCCGATGTCATGGCGCTGGCCGGCGTAAAGGCGCGGCACTCCAGGCAGTCCGCGCGGATGGACGGCCCCTCGACCAGCACCTGCAGGTCACGCATGATCCGCACGGCAATCTGCCGCTGCTGCCGCGCCGCATAGCTCAGCAGATCGCGCGGGGCGGTGAGGGTCGGCGCTCTCGCCTCCCCGCTCATGAACATGCCGAGAAACTGCGCCAGCGAATCCGGTTCGGGATCGAAATAGCGCGCGCTTGCGGCGTCACCGCTCAGCTTGGCGCGCCGCGCCGCCTCCGCAACGGCATCCTCGACCCCGCCGAAGCGGTCGACGAGCTTGAGCTGATGCGCCATGCCGCCGGCCCACACCCGGCCCTGCGCGATCTCGTTGACCCGCTGCGGCGTCATCTTGCGGTTGCTGGCAACCAGACCGATGAACTTGCCGTAGATATCCTCCACGCTCGCTTGCGCCAGCGCGTTGAACTCCGGGCTGACCCCGCCGATCACATCCGGCTCGCCGGATAGCGGCGTGGCCTTCACGCCATCGCTGGTGATACCGACCTTGGCGAGCGCATCCTCGAAGCTCGGCAATATGCCGAACACGCCGATCGACCCGGTGATCGTCGCCGGCTCGGCAAAGATCATGTCGCTGGCCGTGCTGACCCAATAGCCGCCGCTGGCCGCGACATTGCCCATCGAGACGACGATCGGCAGGCCCTTGGCGCGCGCCTGCGCCAGAGCCAGACGGATTTCCTCCGCCGCCGCTGCCGATCCGCCCGGCGAATCGACGCGCAGCACCAGCGCCTTCACCGAATCCTCGGCCACCGCGTCGTTGATGAGGCTGGCGACGCTGGTCCCGCCGGCTTGCCCAGGCGCCGCTTCGCCATCCACGATCTCTCCGGCGACGGTGACGACGCCGACCTGCCCGCCGCTGCCTTCCTTATGCTTGCGCAAATAGCCCTCGAACGGGATGGCGGCATAATCGCCCGGCCGCGGGTCGCTCGCCTCCCCGACGATTTCGGCGACATGATTGCCGAATGTCACCGGATCGCCGAGCTTGTCGACCAGCCCCGCCGCCTGCGCCGCCTTGGCGGTATCGCCGCCATTGGCGCGCAGCAGCGCCAGCGGATCGGCCAGATAATCGCGCACCCGCGCCGCCGGACGCGCCTTGCCGACATGCTCCAGCCAGTCGGACCAGATCGCCGTCACCAGCGCCTCATTGGCGGCGCGCGCCTCGGGCGACTGTTCGGCCTGCGTATAGGGCTCCACCGCGCTCTTGAAGCTGCCGACACGGTAGACATGCGCCTTCACCCCCAGCCGGTCGATCAGGCCCTTGAAGTAGAGATTGCTCCCGCCCGGCCCGGTCACCCCGACCATGCCGAGCGGATCGAGCCACACCTCGCTGGCATGGGCGGCCAGCATGTAGCTGGCATCGTCATAATAAGAGGCGCGGGTGAGCACCGGTTTGCCCGCGGCGCGCACCTTGTCGAGCGCCTCGCCCACACGTTGCATGGCGACCTGCCCGCCGCCGCCAAAGCCATCCAGATCGAGCACCACGGCCTTGATCGCGCTGTCGCCCGCCGCTGCCTCGATGGCGCGCACCACGTCGCGCAGGCGATATTCGCCCGACCCGCCGGTGCCCGCGACCATCGCATATTGATCGATCGGCCGGGGCTGCTCCACGATCGGCCTGTCCAGCGCAAGATAGAGCGCGCCGCTTGCCGGAAAGCTCTCTTCCATCCGCGCGGCCTTGAGGCCGGCATAGAGCATCGCGAAGAAGAGGATGAGGAAGAGCAGGACCAGCGCGTCCTTCACCCCCATCATGATTTTCCAGGCAGTTTTCACAAGACTCAGCACGTTGGCGGCTCCTTTGCCGCTTCGCTAGCGCATCTTCCTGCCCGATGCACGTTCCCGTCAGATGCAGAACGCCCCGGCGATGTGCGAACCGCCGGGTGTCCGTTCCTCAACCCTTCTTCTTCCAGGTGAAGAAGGCCGACATCACATAGTTCCACACGACGCTGACCATGATGCCCGCCAGCGCGGACAAGGCCCAATAGGCCTTGTTGACGAACAACCAGTCCGCCACGCCGATATTGGCCGCCGCGCCAAAGGCACAGACGAGATTGAAGGTGATCCAGCCGCGCAGCAATCCCCAGCCCTGCAGGCGCTGGTCGCGGTAGGTGAACATGTTGTTGAGCAGGAAGTTGCTGGTGATGGCGACGAGCGTCGCTGCGGTCTGCGCCACCGCGAAGCTCATGCCCAGCGCCACGAACAGCAGCGTCAGCACCGCAAAGTGGACGACCACACCCGTGCCGCCGACCATGGCGAAGCTCAGGAAGCGGACGGGCACGATATGGCCCACCGCCTTGTCCATGAGCAGCTGCACATACTCCCACAGCACCAGGCTATCGAGCTTGCTCTCACCGAACTGGCGCGTGCGGAAGGTGTAGGGCACTTCCGCAACCCGCAGCGGCGTTGGTGCGCTGGCCGCGATATCCAGCAGGATCTTGAAGCCCACGGTCGAGAGATTGGGCAGCGAGCGCATGAAGGCATCCCGCCGCATCATCATGAAGCCGCTCATCGGGTCGGAAATCGGCGTCTTGGTCAGCTTGAGCGCCAGCTTGGTGGCGAACTGGCTCATCCGCTGGCGGCTCTCGCTCCAGTCGCCCATGCCGCCGCCTTCGACATAGCGGCTGCCGACCACCAGATCGACATCGTCCGCCCTGATCCGCTCGAACATGGTCTTGAGCACCGATTCGTCATGCTGAAGATCGGCATCCATGATCGCCACATAAGGGGCGGACGTCGCAAGAATGCCCTCGACGCAGGCGCTCGACAGGCCCCGGCGCCCAAAGCGATGGAGAATGCGCACGCGTGGATCGCGCTGAGCCAGCGCCCGCACCTTGCCAGAGGTATCGTCGGGCGAATTATCGTCCACGAACACCAGTTCCCAGGCGACGCCGGGCAGGGCCTTGTCGACCAGATCGGCGAGCAGGGCCACATTCTGCGCTTCGTTGAAAGTCGGAACGACGATCGCAAGCTCGGCCGGAAGCATCTGCGCCGCGACCGGAGCTTCTGTCATGGTCTGGATGGTCACTCGGAAAGGTCCTCAATGGCTGGCGCGGCGGGTTGACGGGTCGGCGCGGATGCAGGGTCGGGATGATGGTACAGCGTACCGATGAAGGCGAAATTACCGGGACGATCGATTGTTTCCGCCGGGCGCCATCCGGCCGCCGTCAGGGCGGGGACCAAATCCCTCGCCGGCGGGGGCGTCTCCCCCCGCGCCAAGGCGCGCAGGTCGTTGTGGCTTTTGAGTTCGACATGGCTGACCAGCAATGTCGCGCGGTCGGCCAGCGCCGTCAGCGGCCGCGGCGGCCCACCCGGATCGCCGCCGCGCGTGATCCGAATCGCGGATTGCCCGTCCGCCGTCAGCAGCCATTGCGGCAGATCGTCGCGATGGGTGCGATAGAGCGGAAAATAGGCCCATGCCCACGCATCGCCGACATGCAGCACGGCGAGCGGCTTCTCCGCCTTGGCCATCATGGCCTCCAGCGTGCGCGAAGGCCCGTGGATGAACCAGTCGGCCCGCACCAGGAACATGACCAGCGCCGCCGCGCTACCGATGACCAGAAGGGCGGTGCCTGCGTGGCGAACCCAGTCGGCGATCCGCCCGCGCTTCGCGATGGCCCCGTCAGCGGCGAGCGCGAGGATCACCGCGAGCGGCGCCAGCATCCAGATATTATAGCGCGGCGCGAGCGCATCGAATTGCGAGACCAGCAGCGCCGCCGCGATGGTCACGATCATGCCCGCAGCCAGCGCGAGGATCAGGCCGATGACCGGATCATGGCGGATGGCTGTTCCGCGTGTCGCGGCCTGCCCGCCAAGACCGATTGCGGCGATGAGCAGAAGGATGGCGCCCCCCGCAAAGCACAAGGCAGCCACCGGCAGATCGACCAAAGTCGCGCCACTCACCAGCATCTGCGCCAGAAAGGCCGCGATGTCGCCCAGACCGACCCCGCCGGCCGGCGCAGCGGAACCGGGCGCCGGCGAACTCAGATTGGCCGCTCCCAGAATGAAGGGCGCCAGTCCTGCCCACAGCAGCAGCAGCAGCGCATAGGCCAGCACCACCCGCACGGCGCCGCGCACAGTCCGCGCATCGATGAAGATGGCCAACGTATAAGCCGATGTCGCAACGATGCCGAAGAAGTGCGTGTAGCCGCTCAGCACACCGAGCAGCACGAACAGGCCCAGCCGCCGCACGCTTTGCGCCACGTCGCCGCGAATCACCATCGCCGCCTGCGCACAGCTGATCGCGAGAAGGATGGGATAGGCGCGGATTTCGACGGCCATGGAGACCAGCCGGGGGGAAAGCACCAGCAGCAGCCCGGCAATCAGGGCCGCGCGCAACCCGTAGCGGGATGCCAGCGCGCGCATCAGGATCAGGATACCGCCCGCCGTGATCGCGGCATGATAAAGCCGGAACGCCAGCTCGTTCGCACCCCACAGGTGCCAGCCGATCATATCGATGAAGTAGCTGAGCGGCGGCATCCGGTCGTCCGGCACGCCGAACCCGGCATCATAGCCGCCGGCCAACCAGGAGAGCAGCGTGCCGGGCGCGAGGGTGACGCCGGAAAGCTGGGTCGTCTCGTCGATCCAGATATTCTGGAGGCGCGCGAAGAGGACTGCCGCGATGGCAAAAATCACGAGGACGGGCGTGGCCGCAAGCCAAAGCCGTCCTGCACCGCTGGACCCCTGCTTCATTGATTCCCCACGTCCCACAGGCCCACCGGCCCGCATATCAGATCATCATTCAGCTAGCCGCTAGCACCGGCAGCCTAATTTTACGTCAACTGGCGTGCGCGCCATGGCCGAGCGCGAGATACTCCAGCGACTGCATTTCCATCAGGCGGGAGACCGTCCGCTCGAACTCGAACTTGCCATCACCCTGCGGATAGAGATGCTGAGGCAGGGCGTCCGCACCGCCGATCAGCTTGACCTTATGCTCGTACAGGGCGTCGATCAGCGTGACAAAACGCGCGGCCTCGTTGCGGTTTTCCGGCCCGAGCACCGGAATGCCGACGATGATGACGCTGTGGAAGCGCCGCGCAATGGCGAGATAGTCCGCCGCGCCGCGCGCCTCTCCGCACAGGCGCTTGAAGGAAAACACCGCCACGCCCTTGAGGCTCTTGGGCACATGCAGGCTGCGCCCGCCGCCCACGCTCAGTTCCTCGCTCGGCACATTGGCGCTGTCTTCAGGCGGATAATCCGTCAGGCGGAAGAAGATTTCGCGCAGCTTGGCGGTGGTCTCATCGCCATTGGGGACATGCCAGATGTCCATGCCGCCCAGCCGATCCAGCCGATAATCGGTCGGCCCGTTGAGCGGCACCACGTCGAGCCGCGCCTTGAGCAGATCGATAAAGGGCAGGAACAGCTCGCGGTTGAGCCCATCCTTGTAGAGATCGTCCGGCGCGCGGTTGGAGGTGGCGACCAGCGTCACCCCGGCATCGAACAGGGCGGTGAACAGGCGGGACATGATGGCGGCATCCGCCATGTTGTTGACCACCATTTCATCGAACAGCAGCACCTTGGCCTCGGCCGCGAGTTGCGCGGCGACGGGCGCAATCGGGTCGCCGCTCTCGCTCTCGCGCACCGCCCGCAGCCGCGCATGCACATCGAGCATGAACTCGTGGAAGTGGATGCGGCGCTTGGCCGGGCCATCCAGGCAATCGCGCATCAGGTCCATCAGCATGGACTTGCCGCGCCCGACGCCACCCCAGAGGTACACGCCGCGGATCGGCTCGGGCGCCTTGCGGAGCATCCGCCAGAGCACCGAGCCTTTCTTTGGCGCGGCTTCCAGCTCCTGCTGCAGCCGGTCGAGCCGGATCGCGGCAGCGCGCTGATCCGGATCGGGTTTCAGCTCTCCAGCGGCGATAAGGTCGTCATAACAGGAGAGCAGGCCACTCATGCGTCGCGCGGGGAGGCCTCCGCCGGGGCGCTGTGCTGCACGCGCGGCTGCATGATCTCATATTTGGGCAGCGCCGGGTCGAAATAGTCCCAGGCCACGGCATCCTTCATGTAGATGACGCTTTGCGGCGAGACGCGGTCGGGCTCATCGAGAGACCCCGCCTGCACCATGATGAACTCGCCCGGCAGCGTGCCGGAGGTGAAAATCCGCCCGCCGCATGTTCCGCAGAAATGCCGCGTCACATCCCCGCCGGTATCGCCATGGTTGGTATAGGTCTTGGGCGTGCCCTCGATGGTGAGCTGGCTGTTGTGGATGCCGATGATCGTGGTGTGGCCGGTGCCGGTCGCCTTCTGGCAATCCTTGCAGCAGCATTGGGACACCCACAGCGTCGGCCCGGTCAGCTTGTAGCGGAGCTCTCCGCACAAGCAGCCGCCATCCAGAACTTCGCCTTCCTTCACCATCGCCGATCTCCGAATTGTCGTTGTCTCGGTCGACTGTGACGTCAAATCGCGCGTTCGACCATCATCTTTCGCGTCTCGGCAATGGCCTTGGCGGGCGACAGGCCCTTAGGGCACACATTGGCGCAGTTCATGATGGTGTGGCAGCGATAGAGGCGGAAGGGATCTTCCAGATCGTCCAGCCGCTCACCGGTCATCTCATCGCGCGAGTCGGCGAGCCAGCGATAGGCCTGGAGCAGGATCGCCGGGCCAAGGAAGCGATCGGAATTCCACCAGTAGCTCGGGCAGCTGGAGGAGCAGCAGGCGCACAGGATGCACTCGTAGAGCCCATCCAGCTTCTCGCGATCCTCGGGGCTCTGCAGCCGCTCCTTGCCGCTCGGCGGCGGGGTGACGGTCTGCAGCCAGGGCTTGATCGAGCTGTATTGCGCATAGAAATGCGTGAAGTCCGGCACGAGATCCTTGATCACGTCCATATGCGGCAGTGGCGTGATGCGGACCTCGCCCTTGCAATCCTCGATCGCGGTCGTGCAGGCGAGGCCGTTCTTGCCGTTGATGTTCATCGAGCAGGAGCCGCAAATGCCCTCGCGGCAGGAGCGGCGAAAGGTCAGCGACGAATCCTGCTCGCCCTTCATCTTGATGAGCGCATCGAGCACCATCGGCCCGCATTTATCGAGATCGATCTCGAACGTGTCGTAGCGGGGGTTCTCGCCGCTATCCGGATCGTAGCGATAGACCTTGAACGTCTTGACGTTCGTGGCGCCGTCCTGCGCCTTATGCACGGTCCCGTTCTTGCGAACGACGCTGTTTGCGGGGAGGGAGAATTCGGCCATCGTCTGTTTCCTGCCGCCTGCTGGCTGATCGGGCGCTTGATGCCGCGCCGCAATAAAAGCAATGCGGCGTCCTAGCGCGTGTGTCCGCGCGGCTCAAGCACCGAGCGGAGGCCACGCGAAATTGCTTGTCACCGCCGCCATCCTGCATCCAAACACCCCGCCAGACGTTCCCGGCGAGCATGACGGTCACAATGAGCGACTCCCTCTTCATCTATAATGAGCGCAGCGGCACATGCGATCCTGCGCTGGTGTCCGCGATCCAGGCCGCGTTCGCGCAGGCCGGCCGCCCCATCGGCACCTCCCGGCCCATCGACGACGGCCCGCTCCCAGACGCCGCGCAGGCCCGTGAGCGCGGCATCGGCCTCGTCATCATTCTCGGCGGGGATGGCTCGCTGGCCTCCACCGCGCAGGCGCTCGCCGGCTGGGATGGCACCTTGCTCGCGCTGCCCGGGGGCACGATGAACCTGCTGGCCCACCGGCTCCACGGCAATCTCGATCCGCTCGCCATCGCCAAGGCCTATCTGGCGGACAAGGGGACCGTGATGCCCGTGCCGGTGATCGAGGCAGACGAGATCACCGCCTATACGGGCATCATCGTCGGCCCCACGGCCGCGTGGGGCAATGTGCGCGAGGCGCTGCGCAATCATGATCTCGCCGCGCTGGCGGAAAAGGTGCCGGAGGCCATCACCGCCACCTTCGAGGCCCCGGCCGTCTCCCTCGTCGGCGATCCGCGCGATTATCCCGCGATCTTCGTCGAGCCGGCCAAGCAGGGCCTGCACGCCTATGGCGTGCTCGCCCGCAATGCCGGCGAACTGTTCGCGCATGGCTGGGCCTGGCTCTCGGGCGATTTCCGCAATGGGCCTTCCGAATCGCTCGGCACCGCCGATCATCTGGAGATAGAGAGCGCCGGCAAGACGCTGGACCTGCTCGTCGATGGCGAGAAGGCGACCACCAAGGCGCCCTTCAACCTCCGCAGCGCCCAATCGGGCGTGCGCTTCTTCGCCGCACAGGGGGACGCAGGCTGGCGCTGAGCCATAGCGCCGCCGCCCGCCGTACGACATTTCTCCCCCTCAAGCCCCGCGCCGGGCTCTTCCCACCAGCCCGCGGACATGCTGAAATGCAGCCATGTCCATGCTCACGCGCCTGCTCACCGCCGCTCTGGCTTTCTCCGCGACAACCGCGCTGGCCGAACCGGCCGACCCCGCCGATCCCAATCTGCCGCGCCTCAAGAAGGTGCTCGCCGCCACGCCGCTGATCGATGGGCATAATGACTGGCCCGGCGCCATCGCCGGCCATGATGGCGATGCCCGCTGGTCGGTGGACCTGACCCGGCTGAACACGGAGGATTTCGATACGGATATCACCCGGCTGCGGCAGGGCATGGTCGGCGGTCAGTTCTGGTCCGTCTACGTCCCCGCGACGCTGCCGCCGCTGGAGCAGGTCAAGAAAACGCTGGAACAGATCGACCTCGTGAAATCCATCGTGCGCGGCTACCCGGCCGAGTTCACGCTCGCGCGCACCGCCGCGCAGGTGCGGGCCGCGCACAAGGCCGGACGGATCGCCTCGCTGATCGGCGCGGAAGGCGGCGGCCAGATCGACGAGAGCTTCTCGGTCCTGCGCGCTTATGCCGAGCTGGGCGTGGGCTATCTCACCCTGACGCACAGCCGCACCATCGCCTGGGCGGACAGCGCCACCGACGATCCGGCCCATGGCGGGCTCACTCCGTTCGGCGTGGCGGCGGTGCGGGAGATGAACCGGCTGAACATGCTGGTCGATCTCAGCCATGTGAACGAGGATACGATGCTGGACGCGATCGCCGCCAGCCGCGCGCCGGTCATCTTCTCCCATTCCAGCGCACGGGCGCTGTGCGATCATCCTCGCAACGTCTCGGACAAGGTACTCAAGGAAGTCGCGCGCACCGGCGGAATCGTCATGGTCGCCTTCGCGCCCAATTATATCTCGGAGGCGCGCCGGGTGTGGGGCGTGCAGCAGGGCGCCCAGCGCGCGCTCTACAACCAGCCGCCGCTCAACGGCCTCTATATCGGCCAGCCGGACCGGGCGAAGGCCGCCATGGAAGCCTGGCTCGCCGCCAATCCCGAGCCGCACGTGACGGTGCAGATGGTCGCCGATCATATCGATCATATCGCCAGGGTCGCCGGCTATGATCATGTCGGCCTAGGCGGCGATTATGATGGGCTGCCGGCCCTGCCGGACGGCATGACCGGCGTTGAAAGCTATCCGCCGCTGCTGCTGGAGCTGATGAAACGCGGCTGGAGCGATGCCAATATCGCCAAGCTGGCCGGCGGCAACATCCTGCGCGTCATGGAACAGGCCGAGAAGGTCGCCGCCTCCTTGAAGGACGAACCGCCCGCCACCGGCACGCGCGAGGCGATGGACGCCGCGCCGAAGAGCTAAGCCATCCCCTCAATTCACCCCCTCAATTCACTGGCGCGCGCCGCCTGTAACTCAGCGCTTCCGCGACATGCACCCGCCCCACCGTCTCCGCGCCCGCCAGATCGGCAATGGTGCGGGCGACCCGGAGCACGCGGGTATAGCCCCGCGCGCTGAGCTTCATTGCCGCAGCAGCCTGCGCGAGAAGATCGCGGCCCGGCGCATCCGGCGCGGCGTAGGCATCGAGCGCATCGCCGGTCAGTTCCGCATTGGTGCGCGCACCACCGCTCGATGCCGCGCGCGCCGTCTGGCGGGCCCGGGCCTGCGCGACCCGGGCGGCGACCTCCGCCGATCCCTCGACCGGGGGCGGGAGCAGCAGATCCGCCGCGGAAACCGCGCCGACCTCCACCTGCAGATCGATCCGGTCCAGCAGCGGTCCCGAAACCTTCGCCTGATAATCCCCCGCACAGCGTGGCGCCCGCGAGCAGGCCAAAGCGGGATCGGCGAGATGCCCGCAGCGGCAAGGATTCATCGCGGCAATCAGCTGGACCCGCGCCGGGAAGGTCACATGCGCATTGGCGCGCGCGACGCTGACCTCGCCCGTCTCCAGCGGCTGCCGCAAACTATCCAGCACCGCGCGCTGAAATTCGGGCAGCTCGTCCAGAAACAGCACGCCCAGATGCGCGAGGCTGACTTCCCCCGGCTTCACCCGCAGCCCGCCCCCGACCAGCGCCGCCATGGAGGCACTGTGATGCGGCGCGCGATAGGGGCGGTTCTGGCTGATCCGCCCGCCCGAGAGCGTACCGGCCACGGAAGCGACCATGGAAACTTCCAGCGCTTCGGCCGGGGTCAGCGGCGGCAATATGCCGGGCAGGCAACTCGCCATCAGGGATTTGCCCGCGCCCGGCGGCCCGACCATCACCAGATTATGGCCACCGGCCGCCGCGATCTCCAGCGCTCGCTTAGCGACCTCCTGGCCCTTCACTTGCCGCAGATCCGGCCCCGGCACAGGCGGTTCGACAGTGCCGGGTGCCGGGCGCGGCAGCACCGTCGCGCCCTTGAGATGATTGATGAGACCGAGCAGATCCGGCGCAGCCAGCACGCCTTCCGAGCCTGCCCAGGCAGCCTCCGACCCTTGCGCCGCCGGGCAGATCAGCGTCTTGTCCGCCTGCGCCGCATGGAGTGCGGCCAGCAGCACACCCGGCACCGGCGCGATGCGCCCGTCCAATCCCAGCTCACCGACGACGAGATGATCGGCCAGTTGCTCGGCATCCACCACGCCCATCGCCCCCAACAAGGCGAGCGCAATCGGCAGATCGTAATGCGAGCCTTCCTTGGGCAGGTCGGCCGGCGAAAGATTGACCGTGATGCGCTTGGGCGGCAGCGAGAGGCCGATGGCGGCGATGGCATTGCGCACGCGCTCGCGGCTTTCCGCCACGGCCTTGTCCGCCAGCCCGACGACGATGAAGTTCGGCAAGCCGGAGACAAGCTGGCACTGCACCTCGACAGGCCGGGCCTCCAGCCCGAGAAACGCCACCGTTTCCACCGTCGCCACCAAGCTTGCCCCCTCTTTGTTCCCCTCCCTGTCTATGTCGGGTCAGAGGGGCAAAGTCGAGCCGCTTTCGTTGGGCTGGTATCGAGCCGGCAAGTTGAACAGCGCCGCGAAGTGCGCCTCCAGCGCCGCATCGCCACTCACGCTGAGCTCGCCCGTCTCGGCAAGCTGGTCGACGGGCATCTTGCCGTAGAAGCGCTTGGCAAGGCCGCGCGCGCTGCCCTCATAGGCGAAGTCCGGCGCCGAGACCTCGCCGGCTTCGACATGATAAAGCCCGCGATCCAGACTGGCGCGATAGGGCGTGCCGTCAATGCGAAAGCCGACCTGCAGCACCATCTCCGCCGCCGCTGCCCGATCCAGATTGATCTTGAAGGAGAGCATCATGGCCGTGCCGTTGAGCGGCAGCATCCGGTCATGCGTCGGCGAGCGATAGGCCCATTGCGCCATCGCCAGCACCATCGGCTCGGCCTCCCTGCCCCATGGCGTCAGGCCATAAACCTGCACATTGGCGGGCGGCGGCAAGCGCAGACGCTCGACAATGTGGCGCTCCTCCAGCTCGGTCAGGCGCTGGGTGAGCACATTGGCGCTCAGCCCCGGCAAGGCGGCGCGCAGATCGGAAAAGCGACGCGGCCCAAGCAGCAATTCTCGGACGACAAGCAGCGCCCAGCGCTCCCCGACCAGATCGAGCCCGTGCGCAAGGCCGCAGGCGTCGTCAAACCGGCGCTTCTGCGGCGGATTCGGCTCGCGAGTTATTTTTTCTAACTCCATAGTTGCAACATCTAATTTCTTCCGTCAAGGTCGGTGATTCGGATGGGTCGATACGGCGAGAGGGTTTGGGAGAGGACGGGTAGCTGCCATGGAACGGATGATTTTCGTCAATTTGCCAGTCACGGATCTGGCACAGTCGATGCGCTTCTATGAGGCGATCGGAGCAGTCAACGATCCGCAATTCACCGACGAGAGCGCCGCGATGATGCGCTTTTCCGAGACGATCTGCGTCATGCTGCTCACCCGCGAGCGCTTTGCCAGTTTCACGCCGCGAAAAATTCCCGATGCGCATGAATGTGCGCAAGTGCTGCTCGCACTCAGCGAGGAGAGCCGTGCGTCCGTGGATGCGATCACGGAGCGCGCGGCTGCCGCGGGCGGCACGCCCGATCCCAATCCGCTGCAGGACCACGGCTTCATGTATGGCCGCAGCTTCGCCGATCCCGATGGCCACATCTGGGAAACCGCGTGGATGGACATGAGCGCCGTCCCGCAACCGGCCTGAGCGCTTCGGCAGGAGATGCGACCATGTCCTTCCAGGCCTATCTGGACACGATCAAGGCAAAAACCGGCCAGTCGCCGGACGACTTGCGCGCTTACGCCGCCTTTCAAGGCTTTCTCGACGACGAGAAGAAGCTGCGCCCGGAGGTGAAGGCGGCGACGCTGGTCGCCAGTCTCAAGCGCGATTTCGATCTCGGTCAGGGTCACGCGATGGCAGTCTACGCCCTGCTCAAGGGTACGCGCAAGGAAGGCGACTGAGCCCCTGCGGCATTCAGACCGCATAGAGAGGAGTGATACATGTCTCAGAGGGATAGCGCCTCCATCGAGGTGACTGCATTTTCATGGGTGCCGCCGTTCGCGCGCGGCCATGTCCGCGATCTGCGGGTGCGCTGGGCGCTGGAGGAGGCAGGCCTCGATTATCGCACCCGCCTGATCAGCGCCATCGACCGGCCGGCGGACTATTATCGCGAGCAGCCCTTCGGCCAGGTGCCGCATTATCGGGAAGGGGATGTCGCCCTGTTCGAGAGTGGCGCCATCGTCCTCCACATCGCCGAGAAGGACGAGCGGCTGATGCCGCGCGATCCCGTCGGGCGGGCGCGGGCGATCACATGGGCCGTCGCCGCACTCAACAGCATCGAGCCGGGCATCATGCACCTTGCCGACATCGACCTGTTCTGCGCCGGGCAGGAGTGGGCGAGGCTGCGCCGCCCGGATGCCGTCAAGCAGGTGGAAGGCCGCCTCGACCGGCTTGCCGCAGCGCTGGGCGACAAACCCTGGCTGGAAGAGCGCTTCACGGTCGGCGACCTTCTGATGGTCGAGGCGCTGCGCAATCTCTCGCCGGATCGCCTCGCCATACCGGACGTGCTGACCGCCTATGTCGCGCGCGGCGAGGCGCGTCCCGCATTCAAGGCCGCCATGGCGGCGCAAATGGCCGACTTCATCTCCGATGATGCGGTCCAATCAGAAGGAGTATCCGCATGACCTATATCGATGGCATCCTCGTGCCGGTGAAACCCGGCCGCAAGGCAGACTATCTGGAAATCGCCCGCCGGGTCGATCCACTCTTCATCGAATATGGCGCGCTGCGCGTGGTGGAGGGCTGGAATGACGATGTGCAGCCCGGCAAGACCAACGATCTGCGCACCGCCGTCCTGGCGGAAGAGGGCGAGGATGTCGTCTTCTCCTGGATCGAGTGGCCGGACAAGGCGACTCGCGATTCCGGCTGGCAGAAGCTGATGGCCGACGAGCGCATGGCGCACGCCCCGGAGGACAATCCAATGGTCGGCCCGCGCATGATCTACGGTGGGTTCACCGTGATTCTGGACGAGCGCAAATAGCATTGGCGGGAGGAGGAGGCCCCATGACCAACAGGCACGGCGAATTCATCTGGTACGAGCTGATGACCTCCGATCTGGCGGCCGCACGCGCCTTCTACGGGGCCGTGGTCGGCTGGAGCATCGCGGAGCGAAGCGACATGCCGGGCATGGACTATCGCATGATCCGCGCCGCCGATGGCGAGGTCGGGGGCATGATGGCGCTGGATGCCGAGATGATCGCCGGCGGCGGCCGCCCGATCTGGCTCGGCTATATCGGCGTCGATGATGTCGATGCGATAGCGGCGGCGATCCCGGCCATGGGCGGTCGCCTCTACGTACAGCCGCAGGACATCCCCGGTGTCGGCCGCTTCGCCATGGCCGCCGACCCGCACGGCGCGCCCTTCTACATCATGCGTGGCAGCGTCGAGGGTGGCGTCAGCCGCGCCTTCTCGCCGCAAGCGGTGGGCCATTGCGGCTGGAACGAACTATCCTCGCCGGACCAGCCGGCAGCGCTCGCCTTCTATACAGGCCTGTTCGGCTGGACCAATCCCTCCGCCATGCCGATGGGGCCGATGGGCGACTATCGCTTCCTGTCCGTGGGCGATCTGCCCATCGGCGCCAGTCTGGAACAGAAAGACCAGCGGGCCGAATGGCGCTTCTATTTCCGGGTGCCGTCCATCCGCGCTGCGATGGAAGCAGTGGCGGCGCATGGCGGCACCATCACCACAGGCCCCCATGAGGTTCCCGGCGGTGACTGGGTCGTCATGGGCACCGATCCGCAGGGCGCGCGTTTTGCGCTTGTGGGCGGTCGATAAGGAGGAGCGAGCATGACCAGCGCGATCACGCCCTGCATCTGGATGGACGGGACAGCCGAGGAGGCCGCGACCTTCTACGTCTCGCTCTTCCCGGATTCCCGCATCGACCGGATCGTCCGCTATGTCGATGACTCGCCCTTCCCGCCCAATTTCCCCGCCGGCACGGCCATGCTCGTGCTGTTCACGCTGAGCGGCCGTCCCTTCTCCGCATTGAACGGCGGGCCGATGTTTCCGCAGACCGAAGCCGTGTCCTTCGTCATCCCCGTCGAGGATCAGGCCGAGCTGGACCGCGTCTGGACCGCACTCATCGCGGATGGCGGCGCGGAAAGCATGTGCGGCTGGTGCAAGGATCGCTTCGGCGTCTCCTGGCAGGTCGTGCCGCGCCGGGCGCTGGAGATGCAGGCCAGCGACGACGCAGACGCCGTCCGCCGCATGAGCAGCGCGCTGATGACCATGCACAAGATCGACATCGCCACGCTCGAAACCGCCTTTTCCGGAGACTGACCCCGTGAGTTACATCCTCTTTGCCCATCCCTTCTCCAGCTACAGCTGGAAGGCGATGATCGCGCTGCACGAGAAGGAACTGCCCTACACGCTGCGCAATGTGGAAGACGAAGGCGTGATGGACGCGCTGCGCGACCAGTGGCCGCTCGGCAAGTTCCCGGTGCTGATGGATGAAGACACACCGGTGATCGAGGCGACGACGATCATCGAATATCTCGACCTGCGCCACTATGAGCGCGCGCCCTTGATTCCCGCCACTGCCCATGATGCGCTGGATGTGCGCTTCATGGATCGCGTGTTCGACAATCATGTGATGACGCCGGTTCAGGCGGCGGTGACCGAGGCCCTGCCCCACCTCATCGGCGCGAGCGATCCGGTGCGCACCCAGCGCGCGCGCGATGCGCTCGAGACCATTTATGGCTGGCTGGAAACGCGGCTGACCGGGCATCTCTGGGCCTCGCCGCAAGGGTTCAGCATGGCGGATTGCGCCGCCGCGCCGGCTCTGTTCTATGCCGATTGGGTCCACCCCATCGGCGAGCGCTATCCGGAAGTGCGCGCCTATCGCGGGCGGCTGAACGAGCGCCCGTCGGTTGCCCGCTGCATCGAGGGCGCGAGGCCCTATCGCCATTATTTCCCGCTCGGCGCGCCGGACCGGGATTGAAATCCTCTAACCATCGGCCGGCTGCCGAGGGGTCACGCTCCCACGCTCCCCCCGGCCTGTGGCCCCTGTAGTGATCAGTGCTGGCTCGCGATCCGGGTTTCGCCGCCCTTGCTGATCTGCACGGTCTCACCCGCGCCTTCGATCCGCGCGCCGGCATAGCTCAGCTCCTTCTCGGTCACGCAAACCCGGCGGGACATGCGCGTGCCGGTCGTCGCCTGCTGCTTGAAGCAATAGAAGGTCTGGCCACCACGCTTCAGCACCTTGGCCGGGATCTGATAGGTAGCTTCGGCAGCAGGCGCGGCCAGCGCCGGCTGGGCCAGCGGCAGGATGGCGATAGCGGCAGCGGCGGCGATCAGATGAAATTTGCTCGACATGTTGGTTCTCCCTACTGAATTTTTTCAGTCCCGAATGACTGACACACAAGGCACTGCACTTTGCGTGCCAAATCATAAAAACACGTCTTTTCAGTGGGTTGAAAATCAGGAGGCTCAGCGCCTTCAAAAGTCTCCTCCCACAGGTTGGTTATTCATTCAGATAGTTGGCGAAATTCACCATCACACACCGAGCGCCATATCGAGAGCACGCTATTTTGTTTGCGCGTCATCCGCTCTACGCTCACCACCGCGAACAGAATGGGGGGCACACACCCCGTGAGGAGAGCCAGATGATGAGGATGACGAAGGCGGCGTCGAACGCGCCCGCCAAGGCCCGCGAGGCACGGCGCTGAATGGTCTGGCCGCACAGCTTCACCGATCTGCGTGACGCCGCCCGCCGCCGGCTACCGCGCTTCCTGTTCGATTATGTCGATGGCGGGAGCATCGACGAGCTGGCCCTGGCGCGCAACAGCGCCGCCGTTCGCGCCGTCACCTTGCGCCAGCAAGTGCTGAACGACGTCTCGGCATCCGACCTCTCGACCACTTTGTTCGGCCAGAAGCTCGCCATGCCCCTGATGCTCGCGCCGATCGGCATGGGTGGATTGCTGGCGCGGCGCGGCGAGGCGCAGGCGATCCGCGCTGCCCATGCCAACGGTGTGCCGATGGTCGCCTCGACCGTGACGGTCTGCTCGGCGGAAGAAATCGCCGGCACCGGCCACCCCTTCTGGTTCCAGCTCTACATGGCGAAGGATCGCGCGTTCATCGCCGATCTGCTGGCCCGGGTGAAGGCACTGGGCTGCAACACGCTGTTCATGACCGTCGACCTGCCCTTGCCCGGCCCGCGCTGGCGCGACCAGCGCTCGGGGCTATCGGGGCCGCCCGGCCTGCGCGGTCAGACCCGGCGCTGGCGTGAGATCCTCGCCCATCCCGGCTGGGCCTGGGATGTGGGACTGCATGGCCGCCCGCATACGCTCGGCAATCTGGTGCCGATCATGAACGGCAAGGTGCGCATGGGCGATTTTCTGCGCTGGAGCGGCCAGAACTTCGATCCGTCCGTCACCTGGAAGGATCTGGCCTTCGTTCGCGAGCATTGGTCCGGCACGCTGGTGCTCAAGGGCATCATGGACCCGGCCGACGCAGTCCGCGCGGCGGAGATCGGTGCCGATGGCATCGTCGTCTCCAACCATGGCGGCCGCCAGCTCGATGCCACGGTCGGCACCGCGCAGGCGCTGCCGGATATCGTGGCAGCGGTGGGTGATCGCCTTACCGTGCTGATCGATGGCGGCATCCGCAACGGCCTCGATGTGCTGCGCATGCTGGCGCTGGGTGCCAAGGGCGTCATGATCGGCCGCCCCTGGGCCTTCGCCCTCGCCGCCGGGGGAGAAGCCGCCGTCTCCCGCATGCTCGCACAATATGCGCTCGAACTGCGCTCCGGCCTCGCGCTAACCGGCTGCGCCCGCGTAGCGGACGCCGGGCCGCATCTGCTCGATCATCGGGGCGGGTTCGGTTCGGGACACGCGCAACCTTAGCCCCTCCTGTTCAGAGGAGGGGTTGGGGTGGTGCAGCAACCTCGCGATGACTCTTGGCGATGCGATGCGCGCGCATCGCCACCACCCCCGGCCCCTCCTCTCAACAGGAGGGGAGATTAAGCCTCCCCGTCAGGCCGCCTGTTCAAGGGCGGTCGAACCGCTTTCCAGCAACATCGTCGCCGCCGCCGTGTTGGAAATGGGGATGTGATAGTTCCGGCTGACCTCGGCCACATCATCACCCAAGGCCCCACGCGCCGCGATCCAGTTGACGATCTCGATGCCCTGGCTGCCCGCTTCCTCGACAATATCGAGCGCGCTGATTTTCGTCAGCGCATCCGGATCGGGGCCCAGATTGTCCATGCAGAACTGATCGTAGCGCTGGTTGATGAAGCCGGCGCGTTCCCCGTCGAGCTGGTGGGAGAGCCCGCCGGTGCCGAACACCACGATCCGCTCATCGCCCTGCCAGCTGCGCAGCGCCTTGCCGACCGCGCGACCGAGCGCAAGGCAGCGCTTGGGGCTCGGCAGCGGATGCTGCACGGTGTTGATGGCGATGGGCACGATGCGCACCGGCCACTGGCCGCCGCCGGGCCATGACAGCTGGAACGGCACGACCAGCGCATGATCCACGAGCATCGACTGGCAGGTCGTGACGTCGAATTCGTCCTCCACCAGTCCCTCGATGATGTGCCAGGAGAGGGCAGCGTCGCCCTTGAATCCGTTCTGCACCGGCAGGCCCCAGCCCTCATCGGCATTGTGGTAGCTGTCCGCCGCGCCCACCGCGAAGGTCGGCATCTTGTCGAGGAAGAAGTTGAGCCCGTGGTCATTGTAGAAGACCACCGCAACGTCCGGTCTGGCTGTCGCAAGCCAGCGATGGATCGGCTTGAACCCGTCGAAGAACGGGCTCCAATAAGGGTCCTGCTCCTGACCGCGCGCAATGGCGCCGCCGATTGCCGGCACGTGGCTGGTAAAGATACCGCCGAGAATATGCGCCATGGCTCAGGCCTCCTCTTGCTGATGGGCTGCGTCAAGCAGCATTTGACGGAAAGCCTCGACACTCATGCCGGTCTGCTGCGCCCCCACATCCTGCACGTTGAGGCCATAGATGCCGGCCAGCTTGGCGAGATAATAGATGTTGCCGCCCGCCTCGATCATCTGGAGGACATTGCGGGCGCGGACCGCCTCGCGCTGCTCTTCGGTCAGATGGAAGCGCTCGAAATAGGCTTCCTCGTCCGCCTGATAGGCGGCGCGATTGGCAGCATCGTTGAACGAAAAGCACATGGCGTTCAGCGCGAAGCCGCGCGCCGCCGCATCACCGTCGAAGACCGGCGTACCGGGAATGACTCGTTTGGCGGTCGTTCCCGCCTCGATCGTTTCGATCGCACCCATTGATCCATGCTCCTGCTTCAGGACTGGATCCGTCACTGCGCTCCCCGCGCTGAGCAGACATTGACCTTGATCAAGCAGGGGATGTTGATCGCGCGGGGGGTCGTCGTCGCAGCGCCCCTGGCGCTAGGGGGTCACCAGAAGGCGCGGCGATTAAGCTCGTGACCGAAGGCAAGCAGGGCGACGCCGAGCAGCGTATAAGGCGTCTCGCCGGCCCAGCCATGCGGCAGGCTGAGCGCCCCGGCCATGATGCCAAGGCCGAGCGCGCCGACCGCGACCGGCAGCGCCATGCCATGCTTGAGGGCGCCGTGGCCGAGCGCCAGCGCGCCGAGCACCATGGCGATCATCAGGCCGGCTTCGTGGATGATCTCCGCCTCGAAAATGCCCGCAACCGAAGACAGCACGCCCACGGCAATGGCCGTCGTCAGGCAATGCACGGCGCACAGGCCGGACAGGCCGATGGCCAGCCGGTCGAGCTGTGGCATTGTCCACATCCGGGGTGCGGTGAGCGTTCTCATTGCAAGGGCCATACGCCCCCTCGCGGGAAGATACAACATATCCTTTGCCTCCGGGTGAGCCCTTTATGCGGGGGGCTTGCTTCCGCCGATCCCGCGGCGCATGGGGACCGGATGGCTGAACTTGCGCACTCGTCCTCGCCCGGTGCGCCCGCGGTCAGCGGGCGCCATCTTGGCCGTCCCGCCACGCTGGCACGCTGGCTGTTTGTCGTCGCGGGCCTGATTCTCTTCATGGTGGCGGTGGGTGGCATCACCCGCCTGACCGAGTCGGGCCTCTCCATCACCGAGTGGAAGCCGGTGACCGGCACCCTGCCGCCCATGAATGAGGCGCAGTGGCAGGAAGAGTTCGACCAGTATCGCACCAGCTCGCAATATGCGCTGATGAACAAGGGCATGACGCTCGAAGCGTTCAAGCACATCTATTTCTGGGAATATTTCCACCGTCTGGTCGGCCGCATCATCGGCCTTGCCTATGCCGTGCCGCTGGCGTGGTTCGCGCTGCGGCGCGCCATTCCGCGCGGCTTCGGTGTCCGCCTGCTGGTGCTGCTGGCGCTGGGCGGCGCGCAAGGCGCCGTCGGCTGGCTGATGGTGAAGAGCGGCCTTGTCGACCGGGTGAACGTGCAGCCGGCGATGCTCGCCGCGCATCTGGGCATGGCACTGATCCTGCTCGGCGCCGTGGTGTGGACCGCCTGCGACTTCCTGCGCCTGGCCCGGCACGATGCCGCCAATCCCGCCAGCCCCACCACGTCTGCCGCCCTCGCGCCGCGACGGGCCGTGCCGACATGGGCGGGCACCATCCCCGTGCTCATCCTCTTCGTCCAGTTGCTGCTCGGTGCGCTCACCGCCGGCCTGCGCGCCGGCTATGTTTCCAACACATGGCCGATGATGAACGACCGCTTCGTGCCGGACGGCATCGCATGGTGGGGGTCGCTGTGGATGACGCTGACCAGCGATCCGTTCCTCGTCCATTTCCTCCATCGCTGGTGGGCCATGGTCGCGGCGGGCGCCATGCTGTGGATGGCCGGGCGCCTTCATGCCCAGGGCGCGCTTCGCCTCTCTTATGCGCTGACCGGCGCCACGCTGGTACAGGTGATGCTCGGCATCGGCACGGTGCTGACCGGCGTGTCGCTGCACATTGCCGTGACGCATCAGGTTACCGGCGCGCTGCTTCTCGCCATCGCGGTGGCCGGCGCGCATCGACTCGGCCAGCGGGATCGCGAATCGGATCTCACGCCTGCGCGCGCATGAGCGAGATCGCTCTGGTCTACGTGCCTTATGGTTCGCGCGCGGAAGCTGAAGCGGCGGGCCGCCAGATGGTGCAAGAGCGACTGGCCGCCTGCGCCAATGTCTTCGGCGAAGGCTGCTCGATCTATCCGTGGGATGGCGTCATCGAGCAGAGCGCCGAAACGGTGGTGCTGTTCAAGACCGCGCCGGACCGCTGCGCGGCGCTCATGACCGCCATTGCGCAGGCCCATGCCTATGATCTCCCCGCGATCCTCACCTGGCCCGCGCACACCACCCCGGCCTATGCCACCTGGGTGCACGAAAAAACCCGGCCTGACGCCCGTCTGGACTGATAGGGTATTCTGATACCCGTCAGCAAGGGCGTGCTTTTTCTTGACTCTCCGCCCCCTCATCGCCATTGGGGCCGCGCGGGCGGTGCCTTTTCCGGGGCGCCGCTGTTGTTATTTTCTGGATACTCATTCCTGGAGGCAAGAGGCCATGAAGGCGCTCATGAAGACCACCAAGCCGGCAACCCCGGCCACGGTCGAGAAGAAATGGTTGCTGATCGACGCCGAGGGTCTCGTCGTTGGTCGCGTCGCGAGCATCATCGCGAACATCCTGCGCGGCAAGCACAAGCCCAGCTTCACTCCCCATGTCGACTGCGGTGACAATGTCATCGTCATCAATGCCGACAAGGTGAAGTTCACCGGCAACAAGCTGACCGACAAGCGCTATTACAAGCACACCGGCTATGCCGGCGGCATCAAGGAGACCTCTCCGCAGAAGGTGCTCGAGGGTCGTTTCCCCGAGCGCGTGCTGGAGAAGGCCGTGGAGCGCATGATTCCGCGCGGTCCCCTCGGTCGTCAGCAGATGCGCAACCTGCGCGTCTTCGCGGGCAGCGAACATCCGCATGAAGCCCAGAACCCCGAAGTGCTCGATGTTGCGGCGATGAACCGCAAGAACAAGGTTGGTGCCTGATGTCCGATACCGTCAACTCGCTGTCCGATCTGCAGGACCTCACCCAGGGTAACGCCGATGCGCCCGCCGCCACCGACGCCGTGCAGGCACCGGTGAAGGTGTCGAACGCGCCGCTGCGCCAGCAGGAGCTGGACAAGCAGGGCCGCGCCTACGCCACCGGCCGTCGTAAGGATGCCGTCGCCCGCGTGTGGGTGAAGCCCGGCACCGGCAAGATCACGGTCAACGGCCGCGATCAGGAAACCTATTTCGCACGTCCCACGCTGCGTCTCGTCATCAATCAGCCCTTCACGGTCACCGACCGCACCGGCCAGTATGACGTGATCTGCACCGTGAAGGGTGGCGGTCTTTCCGGTCAGGCCGGCGCCGTGAAGCACGGGATCGCGCAGGCGCTCAGCAAATATGAGCCCACGCTGCGCGCCGCCGTGAAGGCAGAAGGCTTCCTCACGCGCGACCCGCGCGTCGTCGAGCGCAAGAAGTACGGCCGCGCCAAGGCTCGCCGCAGCTTCCAGTTCTCGAAGCGCTAAGAACGTCGGCGTCGTTTCGCGGAGCAGACCATGGTCCGGCTCCGCGGACGAGCAGAAGCTTCAGAATTTCCCGTCCGGGATCGGAACAAGGGCTGCTCTTCAGGGCGGCCCTTTTCTTTTGGACGCGTTGTGGGCGCAGCGCTCATAGGTTCACGCGCGACGGCTTGACCTGCAACAGGGCTCACCTACTTTGGCCTTGCGGGCCGGGCCCCTCTGGCGATCCCCTATGGATCGTGATGTCGGACCGCATCGAGTGCGCTCGGTGCCGGGTCCAGACCCATTGAAGACCTGCATCAGTCACCCGATCGACAGTCGTTCCATCGGAGGTTTTTCATGTCATCAGCCCAGTCCATGCCCTGCCCCGTCTGCCGCGTGCCGCTCGTGATGAGCGAGCGCCAAGGCGTCGAAATCGATTATTGCCCCCAATGCCGTGGCGTGTGGCTGGACCGGGGCGAGCTGGACAAGATTATCGAGCGCGCCAGTGCCGAATTGGCGCCTGCCGCCCCGCCGCAGACCCGCGCCGAGCCTTATCCGCCCCAACCTCAGATCCAGCAGCCGTACCGCGACGAGCGATATCGCGAGCAGGGCTATCGAGACAGCGGCTACCGCTCGCATAAAGGCTATCCCAAGCGGAAGAAGTCGTTCCTCGAAGAGCTGTTCGACTGATCGAGGGTTTAGCTCTCACCAGCCGTCCACGCCCTGCGCAAGCCGCCGCTCAATGCCGATCCGGTCCAGAAACGCGGCATCGTGGCTCACGACGAGCAAGGCGCCGTCATAGTCGGCGAGCGCCTGCTCAAGGAGCTCGGTGCTCTCTATGTCGAGATGATTGGTCGGCTCATCGAGGATTAAAAGCTGCGGCGGCACCGGCCCGCTTGTGATCACGCACAGGGCGGCGCGCAGCCGCTCGCCGCCACTCAGCACCGCGACATCCTTCAGGGCATCGCGGTTGCGAAAGGCGAAGCGAGCCAGCGCCTCATGCGCCATGTGCGGGGTCATACCGGGATGCGCGGCCAGCATCGCTGCTTGCAGGGTCTGGCCGGGCCTCACAAGGTCGGCATGCTGGTCGAGCATCGCGATCCGGCCCGGCCCGCGATGGATGGTCCCCGCGCTCGGCTCGGCCAGGCCGACCGCCAAGGCCAAAAGGCTGGTCTTGCCACTGCCGTTCGGGCCCGTGATCGCGACGCGCTCCGGCCCGGTCATAGCAAAGGACAGCGGGCCGAACAGCCGGCGCCCGCCCCGTGCCAGCACCACATCCTCAAGCCGCAGTACCGTGCGATTATGCGGGAGGCCGGCCGATGGCAGATTGATCTGCAGCGGCGTCAGAACCTCCACCTGCGCGCGGGCGGCCTCTAGCGACTGGCTGGCGGCGCCGATCTGGCGCTCGGCCTGATGACGCTCGCGCGCCCCGCTTTGCTCGGCTTGCTCCGCCCGCTTGCCGAGCAGAATGCGCGGCTGATCCCCCCGCGCCCGGGCAGTGCGCCCGGCCTTGTCCCGCCGGGCCTTGCGCTCGGCCTGAGCCTGGGCATCCCGCTGCTGCCGGGCGAGCGTGCGCTGGCTGCGATCCAGCTCGTCCTCGGCCCGTGCGCGCATCGCATCGCGACTCGCCACAAAGGCGCTCCAACCCCCGCCGACGCTGAAGGCCCCGACCGGCGAGAGCTGGACGATCCGGTCCATGCCTTCCAGCAGCGCGCGATCATGGCTGGCGACGAGCGCGCCGCCCGGCCAGCGGCCCAGCAACGCCGCCACCGCGGCCCGGCCGGCGTCATCGAGATTGTTGGTGGGTTCATCGAGCAGCAGCAGTTCGGGCTCTGCAAGCAGCATCGCCGCCAGCCCGACGCGGGTGCGTTCCCCACCAGACAGCGTCGCGCAATCGCGATCAAGGCCGGTGCCGGTCAACCCGACATCGGCCAGCGCTCGCTCAAGGCGCTCGGGCAGAGTCCAGTCCGCCTCCGCTGCATCCTCCAGCGATCCTTCGCCCGCGTCCAGGCGCGCCAGTCTCTCCAGCGCATCGGACAAGCCGAGCGCATGTGCAACGCTGCCAGCATCCGGCTGGATCTGCCGCAAGGTGCCGATGCGCCCGGTCCGGTGGATCGTCCCCGCCTGCGGCGCGCCGCCCTCTGCGATCAGCGCGAGCAGGCTCGACTTGCCGGCGCCGTTGCGCCCGACAAGGCCGACCCGCTCCCGCCCGATGGCGAGAGTCAGGTCAGAGAAAAGCGCCGTCCCGTCAGGCCGGGCGAGCGTGACGTGATCGAGGGTGAGAAGAGCGGGATTTGGGCCGGGCATGGAACACCTGTGACGAAGGAACAATCGGGCGGATGTCCGGTGCCTTGTCCATGATGATGTGCTCCTGCTGGCGTTGAAGGTGCGATGTAAGCGCGATCGTGCGCGGAATCAAATCCGCCGCACCAAGCGCGCAACGAGAAGCATCGCGGCGGGAAAGCTGAGTGCCCACAAGGCACCCACCCAGATCAGCCACGGCCAGAACATCTGCAGCGCCAGCGCCGGCATGAGGAGGCCATTGGCGAGCAGGGCTGCATGAGCCGCGTGGCCGCCCCGCCCGGCGGGAAGCGCGAAGGCAGCCAGCAAGGTAGCGAGACTCATCAGAGCGTAGCCCAGCAGATCCACCGCGAAGAGGAAGCTACGATAGGGCAGGAAGAGAAAGGGCTCGATGCCGGCCGTATCGCCGCTGGCCAGTCTCGGCGCGACGAAAGTGAGCTGAACGAAATAGACGAGGCCCGTAAGCGTCGCGTACATGATCGCGAAGCCGAACGCGCTTTGGCTGAAGGCCCGGCGCCCCAGCGGCGCGAGCCGATGCAGGGCGGCCATGAGGATCACAAAGGCTGGGCCGAGCAGCAGCGACGGCGTGAGCAGCAGCGCCAGCCCGCGCGGGGTGCTGGCAGCATTCGGGCCGCCGGCAGAGCCCAGCAAGCCGAGCCATTCGAGCAGTTGCCCGCCGACATAGGCGAGGGCGAGCAATGCGCAGGCCAGTGCAGCCGCATAAGCGAGCCGTGCGGCGATCGCGCGGTCCTGCTGCTCTGAAGGATTGCCCATCGTCTGCCGCTCGTCTCCCAAGATGTGCACAGGATAGGTCGGCCATCAGCGCAGGGCTTTGCGCGGGATCAACCCATCCTCCATATTGCCCGCTGGCGGCGGGGGTGCTAACCGCCATCCTCATGCACACGCCGCCTGAAACCATTCACGTTCATGCTCGCCGAGTCTCCTGTGATGGCTCGGGCCACGGCATCCCCGCTGCGCTGGGGCATCCGCGCATCTTCCTGGAGATCGACGAGCATGGCTATGTCGATTGCGGCTATTGCGACAGGCGCTTCGTGCTGGCGGGTGGCCCGGCCGACACCCCAGACATCGTGAACAAGCCAGACATTTCGTCCGGCGCCAGCCTCTGAACGGCTGACGACCCACCCGGCGAAGACCGGGCCATCAACGGAGAGGATCGACCGCCCATGCCATTGCATCCCGTGCCGGTCGACGATCCCGCTGTCTGGACCAGTACCGAAATCGGTGGACGCGAGGGCTTCACCCATCGGCTTTCCCCTGCGCAACGCGACGCTATCGATCGCGCCGTGCTCCGCGTGCGCGGCCGAGTCGCGCATGACATCCGGCGCGAGGATTTCTCCTGCCCTGAAATCGACGCGCTGATGAAGGCAGCGCGCTGGCAGCTTTTCCATGGCTGCGGCGCGGTCATCCTCGCCGGGATCGATGCTGGCCGCTATGATCTGGCAGATCATGAGCGGCTCTATTGGGGGCTCGGCACCCATATCGGCGCCGGCGTGGTGCAAAGCCCGCGTGGCGACCATATCGCCCATGTCCAGAAGGAAGAGGGCGGGCCGCCGCGCGGCTACACGTCCGATCTGGAACTGCGCTCCCATACCGATTTTCACGAAGTCCTCTCGCTCTACGGCCTTCGTGCCTCGGCGCAGGGCGGCGAGAGTGGTGCTGTCAGCCTGCTCGCCATCCACAACATCATGGCCCGCGAGCGACCCGATCTTCTCGCCCGTCTCTACGAAGGCCATTATATCGACTGGCCCCAGCGGCAGCAGCCTCATGAAGAGGCGCTGCCCTTCTTCTGGACACTGGATGGCAAGACGAGCGGGTTCAACAACCGCGTGTTCCTGCGCCATGGCCGCGAGCCGGAGAAGCTGCCTGCTGCGTTCCGCGAGGCGCTCGCCCTGTTCGACGAGATCGCGCTGCGGCCCGATGTCCGCGCCGATTTCGTGCTGCAGCCCGGCGAGATGTTCTTCTGGCACAATTTCCTCGTGCTGCACTCGCGCCAGCAATTCCATGACACGCCCGATGCGCGCCGCCTGCTGCTGCGCCTGTGGCTGAACATCCCGGACGGACGGCCGATTCATCCCGCCATGCGCAGCCTGACGGCGGAGATTGATGCATATCATGGCGGGGTTGCGGTGCCGGCCTAGGAGGGACCGATCATCTTGGGAGGACGGCCCATGCCTCGTATCCTGCTCGCTCTTCTGTGTTTTCTCATCGCGATGCCGGCGCAGGCCAGCACGCCCTGGTCCCGCCCCGCGGCAACCACGCTGCTCGATTATGGCCGGAAGATCGACTCGCACGGCCTCGATCCGCGCGATTATGAGCTGGACCGGCTCAGCACTGCCCTTGGCGCTGGAGACCAGCGCGGCCTTGACATCGCTGCGACGCGCAGCTTTGCCTTGATAGCCCGCGACCTCGCCAATGGCCGGGTGCCTGCCGACCAGCGCCGCCTCTCCTATTTCCGCACCCCCAATCTCAGCCCGGACGCGGTGCTCGCCCTGATCGACCGCGCGCTGAGCAGCGGCGATATCGCTGCCGAGCTGGACCGGCTGGCCCCTGCCCATGCCGATTATCGCCGGCTCCGGGCCGCGCTGCTGAGCCTGCCGGCCGATGCCGTGGCGGACCGTGCCCGGCTGCGCGCCAATCTCGAGCGTTGGCGCTGGCTGCCCCGCGACATGGGGCCGCGCTATCTGATCGTGAACGTGCCGGAATATGTGGCGCAATTGGTCGATCGCGGTGCGGTGCTGGTCACGCACCGGGTGATCGTGGGCAAACCCGGCACGCCGACGCCCCAATTCACCACCACCGCCACTGGGGTCATCCTCAACCCGACGTGGACCGTGCCGCAGTCGATCGTGCGCGAGAGCGTCGGTGCGCTGATCCGCACGCGCCCGGCCACAGCCCGCGCGCGGGGCTATAGCTGGACCCAGCAAGGCGGCAGCCTGCAGGTCGTGCAGCAGCCAGGCCCCGGCAACGCACTCGGGCAGATGAAGATCGACATGCCCAACCCGCTCGCCATCTTCCTGCACGACACGCCGAGCAAGAGCCTGTTCGAGAAAGAAGAGCGCACCTTCAGCCATGGCTGTGTGCGCACGGACCAACCGTTCGACCTCGCCGTGGCGATGCTCGCCGGCACGGACTGGACGCGAGCGCGGATCGACGCTGCAGTCGCCGCCGGCACCACCGTGACGGCCAAGCTGTCCCCGCCGCTTCCGGTCTACATCGTCTACATGACCGTGCGTGCCGATGCGAAAGGCCGGCTTAACAGGTTCGATGATGTCTACGGGCTGGATGGCGACATTGCCGCGGCCCTCGGCGCCGGCAACCTCGCCGCGACCCGGCAACTCTCCAGCATGGGATGTCTGGCCGGCTAGGCGCCCGTAACACGCTCGTCAGTGGCGCCTCACACCTTGTCGGCGTAGAGCATCCGTCCGGGGCCGAGCCAGTCGAGCAGAGGGTTGATCTGCGTTTCGCTCACGGCGAAGCAGCCCTCGCTGCGGCCGAGCTTGCCGAGGCGCTTCACCATGTCGTCATTGCTGTACCAGGCGCCATGAATCACGATGGCGCGCGCCTCGGCATTGTCGTTGCTCGTCTCCAGCCCAATCAGCCGCTGCGAGCGGCCATGCTGGCCGGTGTAATGGGCGCCGGTGAGATAGGCTCCGCGCGAGCTGGCGTTTGAGCCGGGCGCATTGCTGAAGCTGTGCAGGAAGCCGCTATGCGCCGGATCGGACCCACGCCCGTGCGCGACGGTCAGTAGCCGGTGGAGGCCGCTCTCGCGATCGACCAGCAGCATCCGCGCGGCGGCCGAGGGCAGCGAGAAGTCCACGACGACGAACCGGTCGCGCAACTTGACGCTATACTGGTCCATGGCCGCTTCCGCCTTGGCAACGAGCTTGGCCCATTGCGGCGGCGTGCGCACGGCGGCGCGCACACTGGCAGGCACCAGAGCAGCCCATGCGGCCGCTCCAGCGAGCGTAAGAAACTGACGGCGATGCACAACGGACATGACGGCTCTTTTCGATCAATCGATGATTGCAACGCGCCCCGCATCCCGTCCCCGCGGAGGCTTCGATAGATCGGAAAATAGGGGAAGAGCCTCCATTTGCCAACCCCCGTGCGGTGCATCGCGCGTTTCGCTGGCCGCGCGATGGGCAAGAAAACCCCACGACCTGACCACCCCGTGCTCCTGCGAAGGCAGGAGCCTAGGGCGCATGGGACCGCCAAACCGCCCTGGGCTCCTGCCTTCGCAGGAGCACGTGGTGGATGGATGGAGACCAAGTGATCTCCTCAAGCTGGCTGAGGCGGGACATAATTATCTCGGGTAGCAGCGGCGCGCCGCCTGCCGAGCCGGATGCACACCGCACCCAGCCCGCCTCTTCACCCCTTCATCCCTCGAGCTGCTTCTGCAGCGTGCGGATATCCGCATCCATCTCGGGATTATCGAGACGCATCGCCTCGATGGTCTTCACGGCGTGGATCACCGTGCTGTGGTCCCGTCCACCGAACACGCGGCCGATTTCCGGCAGCGAGCGCGGCGTGAGCTTCTTGGCCAGATACATCGCCACCTGACGCGGCCGGGCAACGGCACGCGCGCGACGCTGTGAGCGCATTTCGGACTGGTCGATCCGATAATGGGCCGCGCACAGCTTCTGGATCTCATCGATGGTGATGCGCCGGTGGCTGGCCCGCAGCGATTCGGCCAGCATCGACTGGGCCAGTTCGGTGGTGATCGCCTTGTCGACGAGCTGGGCATAAGCCACCAGCTTGTTGAAGGCGCCCTCCAACTCCCGAATGCTGGTGCGGATGGCCCCGGCGAGCAGGGCGATGACGTCGTCCGGCACGGCGATGTCCGCCACCGCCTCGCGCCGCGCTTCCAAGATCTTCATGCGCAGCTCAAGGCCGGCAGGCTGGATGTCGGCGACCAGCCCGCCCGCCAAGCGGGACAGGATGCGCGGATCGACCGAGCCAAGCTGCTGGGGCGGCCGATCGGCGGCGATCGCGATCCGCGCACCGGCATCGATGAGATCGTTGAGCGTATGGAGGAATTCCTCCTGTGTCGGCCCCTTGCCGGCGATGAACTGGATGTCGTCGACCAGCAGCATCCGTGCTTCGCGCAGCCGGGCCTTGAACGAGAAGGTGTCGTTGGCGCGAATCGCCGCCACGAACTCGTTCATGAACCGCTCGGCCGACATATAGAGGATCGCCCCCTCCCTCGGCGGCGCACCGGTGCTGCCGCCAAGCGTCTCGCCATAGGCCTGCGCAATGGCGTGGAGGAGGTGCGTTTTGCCAAAGCCGGTCGGGCCGTGGATGAACAGCGGATTGAAGGCCGGGCGGGTCGCGCCGGCCATGGCCTTGGCAGCCGACGCCGCCAGCACATTGCTCTCGTCCGTCATGAAGCCAGCGAAATCGTGACGCGGCTCGAAGCGTTGCGCAGCGCGCCGCCCCGCCGACTCGCGGTTGGTCGATGCGTCTTGCGAGGACGCAAGCGCCCGCGCCGACTGGCCCGGACGCGCCGTGCTCTCCTGTGGGCGGAAGCCGCGCGGGGTGACCGGCACCGTTTCAGGCGCTTCGCTGGCTCGAACGATGCGCAGGTCATGCACGCCGACCGGCGTCGTGCGCCAGGCCAGAGCAATACGGGTGGCGAAATTGCTGGAAACATAGCTCGCCGCGAATTCCGACGGCGCCTCGATATCGAGCGTGCCGGACTGGGCGCAGAAGCTGCCCAGCCGCAACGGCCGAATCCATTGATCGAACAGGCGAACCCCGACGGCCCTGCGCAGCCCCGCGCGGATCTCCGTCCATGCCTGTTCCAGCGCCTCGCGCTCGGGCTGCTCGCCGATGTCGACTGGCCCGATGCCGTCGGCAACGCTGCTGAAATGTTGCTGATTCACGTGTTGCCCCATGTCTTCCCGATCCCCGATCGTCCTACTCCTCGCAGGTGATCTGCTGTCAGACGCTGGACGCGAAAATCCCTCGCGGGAGTGCCCCTCCCACGTCCAGTGTTCAACTCAGACCGCTGTATGACGAGGCTACGATTCGAGCCCCGCCGAGGGCAAGTTGTGGCAGTGCTCGCCCCCCCGATCAAGCACGCCCTCTGTCAAAAATCTGAAATAAAATGCTTGACCACGGAATCCCGACCGGAAGGACGGTTAAACAGATAAACCACTGATATTTAGCATGTTTTTCCAGACTTGGGAGGCCGGAATTGGCTGCGCCCGCTGCGAATCGTTGGGATTCCGAAGATCAGGTCACGGCGCTCCTGCGCCCCGAAAGTTTAACCGTTCGGACACCATTTGCGCTTGTCCTCTTCTTGTTCTCACGCGGCTCGCTCAGCGCGCTCCGTCGGGTTCCATCGAGGCCTGCGACTCGGACGTCCAGCCACCTCCCAATGCCTTGTGGAGTGCAATCGCAGCCTGGACCGCCCCCGCCTGCGCGCGGTTCAGCTGCTGCATCGCGGACTGGCGCGCCAGAGCGGCCCGCGCCAGGGCGAGCCGGTCGTCCTCGCCAGCGGCCTGGCGGCGGGACACCAGCGCATAGGCAGCCTCTTCCCGCGCCAGCGTCTCGCGTGCAGCGGCGAGCCCCTCAACGCTGCGGTCGAATCGATTGATCGCGTCTTCACTGTCCGCCAGCGCGCCGACCACGGCGCCATCATAGCGGGCCGCCGCTGCCTGCGCGCGCGCATCGGCCGCACGCACCATCGCCCGCGCCCGCCCGCCGTTAAACAGCGGCCAGAACAGACCGCCCCCGCCCTGCAGCCGGGTGCTGTCCCCGCTCACCAGATCGCCGATCGCGCGGGCCTGCTGGCCGACAGCCAGGCTGAGCGACAGGCGCGGGAACAGATCGGCCCGCGCCACGCCGATATCGGCCGTGGCTGCCGCCAGCTCCCGCTCGGCGCCGAGAATATCCGGCCGACGCCGCAACAGCTCGGAGGGCAGGCCCGCCGCAATGGCCGGCGGCGGCGCGGGAATGGCGCCCGGCTGCTCCAGTTGCGGGACCAGCGCCGCGGGTTCCTTGCCGACGAGCCGCGCCACCTGCACCGCTGCGCTCCGCACGCCGGCCTGCGCCTGCGTTACCGCCAGCCGGGCGGTCTCGGCCTCGCCCCGCGCGCGGCCGGCATCGATGGCATTGGCTTCGCCAGCACGCTCCAGCAGCCCCGCCAGATCGGCAAGCTGCGTGCGCGCGGCAAGCATCTCCTGCGCGACCGCAAGATCCGCCTGCGCCTGCCGCAGACCGACATAGGCCCGGGCCAGCTCCGCGATGAGCTGCATCCGCACCGCTTGCGCCGAGAGCGCCGCCGCCTCGCTACGCGCCTGCGCGGCCTCACTTTGACGCGCCTGCCGGCCCCACAAATCAAGTTCCCAGCTGGCGTCGAAGCCGACATCGAACAGTGGGAAGTCCCGCGCGAAACCGGGAATCTGGCCCACCGGCATCTGGCCATTCTCGCTCAGCACCACCTGATTGCCGCTGGCGCTCGTCGTCACCTGCGGCAGGCGCCCGCCGCGCACGGCATCGCGATTCGCCCGCGCCTCCGCGACCCGCGCCTGTGCCTCGCGCAGGTCCGGATTGCGGGCCAGCATCTGCTCGACCAGCCCGTTGAGCATGGGATCGTGCAACTGCTCCCACCACCGCTCGGCCTGCACGGCGCCCGTCCCAGCCTCGCCCAGCCAGCGATCCGCCAGTTGGGTCTGCGGCGGCGCATAGGCGGGACCGAGCGCGCAAGCGGAGAGCAGGAGTGGTGCCAGCGCAGCGCCGGCGAGCGGAGGAAGAGAGGTAACACGCATGGACTTCACTCCATTCGGGCACGGAACAGCCAGGCCGCCGCACTCAGAGAGACGAGGGCTATGACGCCAAGCGGCCAGAGCTGATGGAACACGACGGCGGCGGGCATGGCCTTCAAGAACAGGCCCTGCACGATGATGAGGAAATAGCGGACCGGATCGGCGTGCGTAATGATCTGCAGCCAGTCCGGCATATTCTCGATCGGCGCGGCATAGCCGGAGAGCAGGATGAGCGGCACGGTGACGATGAACGAGCCGAGAAACGCCTGCTGCTGCGTCATCGACATAGCCGAGACGAGCAGACCCAGGCCGATGAGGGCAAGCTGGTAGAACAGCATCGCGATGATGAAGAGCAGGAAGGAGCCGGTGAAAGGCACCCCGAAGGCAACCTGCGCCACCACCAGAAACAACACGCCATTGACCATGCCGACCAAGAGCGGTGGCACCATCATGCCGATGAGAATCTCATGCACTCGCATGGGCGAGACCATCAGCTGATCGAACGTCCCAAGTTCCCGCTCGCGGGCCACCGCCTGCGAGGTGATGGCGATGCCGGCGATGGAGATGATCAGCGCCACCAGCCCCGGCAGGGTGAACCACATATAATCGAGGCTGGGATTGTACCAATGCGTCACCGCGCTGCCGCCGGCCATGCGCGCACTGATCGGCGCCAGTTCCGCCCCATAGCCCGCCGCGATCTGGTTCACATAGCCCGCGACGATCTGTGCGGCATTGGACCGGCGGCCATCCAGCACCAGGCCCAGCGTGGCGCTTTGGCCTCGGGCCAGCCGCTGGTCGAAATCCTCCTGAATGACGAGCGCCGCAAGCACCTTTTGCTCGTCGATCGCCTCTTCCATCGCCGCCATGGAGGGCAGCACGATGACGTCCCGAAAGCGCGGACTGCCCTCAATGCGCTGGAGCAATTCCTGCGCATGGCCGCCGCCGGAACGATCGACGAGGCCGATGTCGACATTCTTGACGTCCAGCGTGGTGGCGAAGGTGAAAATCAGCAACTGAATCAGCGGCGGCAGCACGAGCACGATGCGCGACTTGGGGTCGCGCAGCAGCGCCCAGATTTCCTTGACGATCATCGCGCGCAGGCGGGTGAACCGGGCAGGCAACTGTAGCATCGGCATCAGTCGAGGCTCCGCCGCGTCGCGCGGAAGCAGAGGATGAAGAACAGGAGGCCAAAGCCCAGCATGATGAGGATATTGGGCAGGATGATCGCCCAGATGTCCCCGGCCATGAACACGGTTTGCAGCGCGGGAATGAGGTAGCGCGCCGGCACGGCATAGGTCAGCGCCTGGATCGGCCAGGGCATCGATCCGATCTCGAAGATGAAGCCGGAGAGCAGGAAGGTGGGCAGGAAGGAGGCGAGCAACGCCACCTGACTCGCCACGAACTGGTTGCGCGTCGCCGCCGAGATGAACAGCCCCAGCCCCAGCGCCGGCAGCAGAAAGGCGGCAGCGATGGCGAACAGGGCGAAGATCGACCCGTGGAAGGGCAGCCCGAAGGCGGTCACGGCAATCACGGTGCACAGCGCCATTGAGACCATGCCGAGCAGGAAATAGGGCAGCACCTTGGAGAGAATGAACTCGGTCATCCGCATCGGCGTGGCCAGCAGCGCCTCCATGGTGCCGCGCTCCCATTCACGCGCGACGACCAGCGCGGTGAGCAGCGTCCCGATCATCGTCATCACGATGGCGATAGCGCCGGGCACGAGGAAATAGCGGCTCTGCAGGCCCGGATTGAACCACATGCGCTGGGAGACATCGATGGGCGGCGCAGCCCTGCGCCCGAGCCGCATCCCCAGCTCGTCGGCCATCCATGTTTGCCGCACCCCCTCGGCATAACTGGCGACGAAATTCGCCTGATTGGGCTGAGTGCCATCGGTGACGATCTGGATCGGCTGCGGCGTGCCCTGGGCCATGGCCCGGCCGAAATCGGGCGGAATGACGACGAAACCACGGATCGCCCCCTGCTGCATCAGCGCGCGGGCGGGCAGCACGGCATTGAGCGGGGTGGCCTGGAAATAGGGCGAATGGGCATAGGCCTGCGCCAGCCGCGCGGCCGGCGCGCTGTCATCCTGCACGACCAAAGCGATCTTGGTGTCGCGCGGATCGAGGGAAATCGCATAACCAAAGAGGAAGAGCAGCAGCAGGGGCATCGCAAAGGCGATGAGGAAGGTCGAAGGATCGCGCCGGATTTGGGCATATTCCTTGACGATCAGCGCCAGCAGCCGGCGGCGCGAAGAGCCCGCCATGGCGCCGGCACCCGCCTCCACCTGCGCCAGACCCGGGTCGGGATCGGCCCTGCTCATGCCGCTGCCTCCGCGTCCCGGTGGGCGTCGGACGCCTCGATGAGGGCGATGAACGCATCCTCCATCGTGGGATCATCCTTGCCGGTCAGTTCGCCGGCTTTGGCCTTGAGCGAATCGGGCGGACCGCTGGCGATCTGCCGCGCGCGATAGATGAGCGTCACATCGTCGCAATATTCGGCCTCGTCCATGAAATGGGTGGTGACCAGTACCGTGACGCCGCGCCGGACGAGTCCGTTGATATGCGTCCAGAACTCGCGGCGCATCACCGGATCGACACCGGATGTCGGCTCATCGAGGAACAGCACCGGCGGCTCGTGCATCACCGCGCAGGCCAGAGCGAGGCGCTGCTTGAAGCCGAGCGGCAGCGTCCCGGCATTGCGCTTGAGGTTGCCGCCGAGCTCGAAAATGTCCGTCACACGCTCGATCGCCGCGCGCGCCTGTGCGCCAGCCAGATCATAAGCCCCGGCGAAGAAATCGAGATTCTGGGCGACCGACAGATCGCCATAGAGCGAGAATTTCTGCGCCATATAGCCCAGCGATCCGCGGGCCTGTGCGGCGGCCCGGCGCAAATCGTGCCCGGCCACCGATCCGCTGCCCTCACTCGGCGTGAGCAGGCCACACAGCATCTTGAACGTGGTCGATTTGCCGGCGCCATTTGGCCCGAGCAGGCCGAAAATCCGGCCACGCGGAACCGTGAAGCTCACATCGCGCGCCGCCGTGAAGTCGCCGAATCTTTTGGTCAGCCCCCTGGCTTCGATGGCCGGTGCATCGCTGGCGGGAATCTCGCGATAGGCCGCCGCCAGCGCGCTGGTCCCTTCCGGCCCGCCCCCCAGCCGCTCGATGAACCCATCCTCGAAGCGCGCGGGTGCCCGAGACACCTGCGTTTCCGGCCCCATATCGAGTGCATCGGCATCAGGCACCGCATGGCCTTCGCCGATGAGCAGGCGGATCGCGCGGCCCTGCAAGGTGCCGTCGATCACGTCCAGCCGGTCGAGTGCGCGGGTGAGCGCCTGCCGCCGACGCTCCGCAAAGCCGGTGACCCGAATCACGCGGTCGCTGATCGCATCGGTCAGCGTGGCCGGCGGGCCGGTGAACAGCGTCCGTCCCTCGCTCAGCAGGTACACCGTGTCGCACAGCTCGGCCTCATCGAGATAGGCGGTGGACCAGAGCACGCCGATGCCCTCCTTGGTCAGCTCAGCAACCATGGCCCACAACTCGCGGCGGCTGATCGGATCGACGCCCACGCCCGGCTCGTCCAGCAGCAGCAATGGCGGCGTGCTCACCAGCGCGCAGGCCAGGCCCAGCTTCTGCTTCATGCCACCCGAGAGCTTGCCGGCCGGGCGCGCCTGAAAGCGGGCGAGATCGGTGAATTCGAGCAGGCGCTTGAAGACGCTCTCCTGCGCATCGCGCGGCAGACCCCGCATCTCGGCATAAAGGACGAGATTCTCACGCACGGTCAGGTCTTCATAGAGGCCGAAGCGCTGCGGCATGTAGCCGATCGAATCAAGGCGGTCGGCCGGCGGCGCGCCGAGAATGGAAACGGCGCCCTGGTCCGCCCGCATCAGCCCGGCCAGCACGCGAATCAACGTCGTCTTGCCGGCGCCATCCGGCCCGACCAGCCCGGTGACCTTGCCCGGCACCACCACCAGGTCGACCCCGCCGAGCGCACGTGTGTCGCCGAACGCTTTCACGATCCCCGTGGCCGTCGCGACCGGCTGGCTATCGCCAGCGACTGGCGCGAGGTCACTCATATCGGCCTGCCGCCGTTATTCCGTCGCGATGGCGACGTCCCGCGCATGGTCAGCGCTTCGCTGTGGGGGCGGGATCGGCGATGGCAACGCTCACCGGCTGGCCCTGCCGCAGCTTGCCGTCCGGATGATCCACGACGATCCGCAAGCGATAGACCAAGTCGGTGCGCAGATCGCTCGTCTCCACCGTCTTGGGGGTGAATTCCGCGCGCGGCGAAATATAGCCGATGATGCCTGAATAAGACTTGGGGTTGCCGTCCGCCGTGATCGTGACCGTCATACCCGGCGCGATCCGGCCGAGCTGGTTCTCGGCCACATAGGCTCGCACGCGCACAGGACGATCGATGGCCAGCGTGAAGACGGTTTCGCCCGGCGCCACGATCGCGCCGGGTTCGCGCGCGCGCGTCACCACCACACCATCCACGCTCGCGAGCAGGCGGGCGTCGTCGAGATCGGTGCCAACGCCCTTGCGGGCAGCCTCTGCCGCCTGCACCGCCGCGCGCGCCGCCTCGACGTCTTCGCGCCGCGCGCCGGTGCGCACCAGGGTCAGCGCCGCCTGCGCCTCGGCGAGCTGGGCATTAGCGCGATCGCGCATGGCGACGGTCGATTCCCACACATCGCGGCTGATTGCGCCCGGGGCGACCAGCGGCTGGCGGCGCTCATAATCGCGCTGGGCATCGCGCGCCGCCGCCTGCGCCGCCGCAAGGCGGGCCTGCGCCTGGGCGACATCTTCCGGCCGGCTGCCACGCTGGAGCTTGAGCAGTTCCGCGCGAGCCTGCGCCACGCGCGCATCGGACTGGGCGACGGCGCTGTCGATAGAGGCCCGGTCCAGCTCGGCCAGCAGCATGCCCTGCTTGACTCGCTGGCCTTCCTCGACCGGGATCTGCGCGATCCGTCCGCCGACCCGGAAGCCGAGATCCACTTCACGAATGTCGACATTGCCATAGAGCGTCAGAGGCCCGTCATCCCGCCCCAGCAACCCGAAGCCGCGCGTGCTCACGGCAGCGATCAGCAGGACGGCGACGATGATGAGCACGATCAGGCGCTGGCGGGTCATGGCGTCATTCCTCGGTGAGCAGGGTTTCGGCGGACTTGAGCAGGCTGGCGACCAGCGCCTCGCCCGTGGCGGAATCGAGATCGGGCACTTGCATGGTCCGCACCACGCAGGCGCGGCCGAGGCGCAAAATCAGCGCCATGCCCATGATATGGAGGATCAGCGGGCGGCGCTCCGCTTCGGCGAGCGAGGGCCGCGCGACGGCAGAGAGCAGGATCGCGGTCTCCACCAGCGGCCCGATCAATCCATCGTAGAGGCGCGTGAAGGCCTCGGTCGGGTGCTGCTGCTCGCGCGCCACGAACTGCGCAAAGGTCGCCGAGCGCGACGAGAGCAGGAAGCGCGCCAGCGTCTCCAGCAGCGCCAGCATCTGTGTGCGGGCCTGCGCGGGCGTCTGCGGTGGCTGCTTCTCGATGATGGCGATCAGCGGCGCGTAGATACTGCCCACGACGGAGGCGATATGGTCGGCGCAGGCGAGGTACAGCCCTTCCTTGGAGCCGAAATGATAGGTGATCGAGGACATCGCCGTCCCGCTAGCGCGGGCAATTTCGCGCGTGCTTGCCCCATCGAAACCGAAGCGGCCGAATTGCTCCAAGGCAGCTTCGATAATCTGCAACGGAAGATCGCTTCTTGCAGGGGTTTCTGTGTCCACGGATGCGGCCCCGATATCCGTTGCGAGCGCTTTCTTGCGCGTGCGGGTTACGGCCTCATGCATTTTCTTTGCGCGTCGTGGCGTGGCGGACGTGCTGGTGGCACGTCCCTGAACCGCTCGATCTCGACATCCTTCGTCGAGCGGCGTCCAACGATGACCAGCACAATGACGATGGAGACCGCATGAAGGATATTTGTTCGATCGAACGAACAATGTCAAATGGTGAGAGTAACCGTCAGGAAGGCTGGGTTGAACCGCTGCGACGCCCTAGCGATCCGTAGGAGCCTCCTCCTCGCGCCCCTCGACAGGTGGATCCAGCGTGGCCTTTGAATCCGGCGCATCCGTCTTGGCACGGGCCTGCCCCTTGCGGCGGCGCAGATTGGCCCGCAGCGCTTCGGCGAGCCGGCGTTGGCGGTCGGAGGGCGGGGTACTCATGCCCTTGCTTTACGAATCCGGCTTTTGCGCTGCAAGTCGCCTTGACAAGGCCAGACGGTAAGGCCATAGGCGCGGCCTTGCTGACGCGGGGTACCCCTGCGAACGGCAGTGCTGCCGTAGCTCAGTGGTAGAGCGCATCCTTGGTAAGGCTGAGGTCGCGAGTTCAATCCTCGCCGGCAGCACCATTTTCCCATTTGCTGTGAAGAACGCAGAACCATCCCGTGAAGGGTTGGTTGTGGGCCATGAGAAATCATCGACTTACGGTGCGTGAGTGGCGCTGCAGACACACCTCACCCCGGTGAGTAAACGTGTAATCGACGTTTATTTGCCCCCTCCCCATCGCTCCCTACCTTTCAAGCACGGTTCGAAACATCTGAAAGGTATCCGTCATGAAGTCATCACTGCTTTACACCGCTGCGTTGCTGCTGAGCGGCGGCATTGCTGTGCCAGCCATGGCGCAGGACACCGCAGCGCCGGCCACGGCACAGCCGGCGGCCCCCGCGTCGCCCGCCTCGCCCGCAGCGCCGGCTTCTCCTGCCACGCCGGCCGCACCGGCCACGGCAGCGGCTCCCACGAGCTTTACGGACGCGGAGCTGGTCGGCTTTGCCAAGGCCGCTATCCAGGCGGACAAGATCCAGAAGGACGCAACGGTCGCTGCCGACGCCAAGCAGGAGCAGATGCTCGCCGCAGTGCAGTCCAATGGCCTGACGCCGGCGCGCTACAACGAGATTGCCCAGGCGACCCGGACCAATCCGGATCTCGTAAAGAAGATTCAGGAACTGGCCTCGGCCGACATGGCGACACAGCAGCCGGCCACCGCGAATCCCTAAGACGCGGCGCGCACAACGCTGAAACGAATTGGGCGGCTCCCTCCGGAGCCGCCCATTTTCATGCCCGGTTGTCCTGCCCCTTCACCCGCAATCGCCACGCATGAAGCAGGGGCTCGGTATAGCCGTTTGGTTGCGCGACGCCCTCGAAGACCAAGGCCCGTGCGGCTTGCAGGGCGAGGCTCTCCGGATGGCCTGCCATCGGTCGATAGAGCGGATCGCCGGCATTCTGTGCGTCGACCTTGGCCGCCATCTTCTCGAAGGCCGAATCGACCTGTGCTGGCGTACACACGCCATGGAGCAGCCAGTTGGCGATATGCTGGGAGGAAATGCGCAGCGTCGCGCGATCTTCCATCAGGCCGATGTCGTTGATGTCCGGCACCTTCGAACAGCCAACCCCCTGATCAATCCAGCGCACAACATAGCCGAGAATCCCCTGCGCATTATTCTCCAGCTCCTCGACGATCTCCTGCTCGGACCAGTTGGTGCCGGACGAGAGTGGCACGGTGAGCAGGTCCGAAAGCGGCGCCACCGGCTCGTGTCCGCGCTCCTGCTGGCGCGCCGCGACATCGACGGTGTGATAATGCGTCGCGTGCAGCGTCGCCGCCGTCGGGGAGGGCACCCAGGCCGTGTTCGCCCCGCTCATGGGATGCGCGATCTTCTGCTCAAGCATGTCGGCCATCCGGTCCGGCGCCGCCCACATGCCCTTGCCGATCTGCGCCCGGCCGGAGAACCCACAGGCCAGACCGATCTGCACGTTGCGATCCTCATAGGCCTTGATCCAGGCGGCGCTCTTCATGTCGCCCTTGCGGATCATCGCCCCGGCCCGCATCGATGTGTGAATCTCATCGCCCGTCCGGTCGAGGAAGCCGGTGTTGATGAACACCACCCGATCCTTGACTGCCGCGATGCAGGCCACGAGGTTCGCAGACGTCCTCCGCTCCTCGTCCATTACGCCGACCTTGATGGTGTGCCGGTCCATGCCCAGCATATCCTCGATCGCATCGAACAGGTCGTTGGTGAAGGCGCATTCCTCGGGCCCGTGCATCTTGGGCTTCACGATATAGACGCTGCCGGCGAGACTGTTGCGCACCGGGCCGGCGCCCTTGAGATCGTGTAGGGCAATCAGGCTGGTGACGATGCCATCGAGAATCCCCTCGGGCGCCTCGGCACCATCGGGCAGCACAATCGCCGGCGTGGTCATGAGATGGCCGACATTGCGGACGAGCAGGAGGCTGCGTCCCTTGAGCGACCATTCCGACCCGTCGCGATCCTTGAAAACCCGGTCCTGGTTGAGCCTGCGCGTCTGCGTTTTGCCGCCTTTCTCGAACGTCGCAGAGAGGTCACCCTGCATCAGCCCGAGCCAATTGGCATAGGCCGCCACCTTGTCCTGCGCATCCACGGCCGCGACCGAATCCTCCAGATCGACAATGGTCGAGAGCGCTGATTCGATCACTACGTCAGCGATGCCCGAGGGGTCATTCTTGCCGATGGGGTGATTGCGATCGAACACCACCTCGATATGCAGGCCGTTCTTGCGGAACAGGCGGCCCTTGGGCGTCTGGCCGACATATTGGGTGCCATCCGCGATCGCGAAGCCATTGGCGGGATCGCCCATGTCCGCCCAGCTCCCGGACACCAGCGGCACGGCCCTGTCGAGAAAGGCCTTGGCCCAGGCGATGACCTGCGCGCCGCGCTCGGGATCGTAGCCGCCCGGCTTGGCCGTTCCCGGCAAGGCATCCGTGCCGTAGAGCGCATCGTACAGACTACCCCAGCGGGCATTGGCGGCATTGAGCAGGAAGCGGGCGTTGAGCACCGGCACCACCAATTGCGGACCGGCCAGCGTGGCGAGCTCGGCATCGACCTTTTGCGGATCGATGGTGAAGGGCGCCGGCTCTGGAACGAGATAACCAATCTCGCGCAGGAACGCCTCATAGGCCGGCTGATCGATCGGTTGGCCGGCCCGCGCCTCATGCCAGGCATCGATCTGCGCCTGAAGATCGTCGCGCTTCGCCAGCAACGCCCGATTGCGCGGTGCAAAATCGGCGAAGATCGCCGCCGTGCCGGCCCAAAAGGCTTGCGCAGTCAGCCCCGTACCCGGCAGCGCGCGCTGCTCGATGAAGTCGGCCAGTTCCTCCGCCACCGAGAGCCCGGCGCGGTCCACCTTGTTCGTCATGCCTTGCATCCCCGCTGTTCAACCCTGCGCCTTGAGACCAGCCGCTGCCAGCCCGGCCAGCGCGGCCGCTTCGTCATTGTCCGATGTGTCGCCGGTCACCCCGACCGCGCCGATCGCCACGCCCTCATCATCGACGATGATGACGCCACCGGCAGCCGGGATCACCGCATGCGGCGCGGAGGCCGCAAAAGCCCCGATGAACCAGGGACGCTCCTGCGCCATATCCCCCAGCTTGCGCGACGAAACGCCCATGGCGAGCGCCCCGGCCGCCTTGCCCGTCGCCACCTGCGCGCGCGCGAAAGAAGCGCCATCGCCGCGCTGAAAGGCGATCAAATGCCCACCGGCATCCACGACGGCGGCGCTCAGCGGCTTTAACCCTGCGGCCTGCGCTTTCGCCAAGACGCCCTCGATGACCGCATTGGCCTGTTGCAAACTGATCCGGCTCATAAATCTGTTCCTTCCGCTCACGTGCGATCATCGGGATTTGGCTGTGCGTGGACATAGCCGGCCCATTCAGTCGAGACCAGCGACGTCCGCGTCGAATCAGCTGCGAAGCGCAACGCCTTGCTGGCGACAGGACACCGGTCACAGCAACTGCCGAAATGCCAACGCCCCGGTCACAAAGCGGTTCAGCATCGCGCCAAAACGCATTAAGGGGCGGCCCACACTCCGCACTCGCGATGAAATACGAGGGACGTCATGACCGATACCAAGCTGATCGCCACCATCGATGCCGCATGGGAGGACCGCGCCAATATCGGCCTGTCCACCACCGGCAACGTCCGTGCGGCGGTGGAGAAGGCGCTGGCGCTGCTGGACAGCGGCGAGGCACGCGTTGCCGAGCCCAGCGGTAATGGCTGGCAGGTCAACCAATGGCTCAAGAAGGCCGTGCTGCTTTCCTTCCGCCTCAACGACAATGCGCTGATCGACAATGGCCCCGGCGCCGGCCACTGGTGGGACAAGGTGCCGTCCAAGTTCGCCAACTGGGGCGAGGCGGATTTCCGCGCCGCCGGCTTCCGCGCCGTGCCTGGCTCCATCGTCCGCGCCGGCAGCTATGTCGGCAAGAACGTCATCCTGATGCCCAGCTTCACCAATATCGGTGCGTTCGTCGGCGAAGGCACAATGGTCGACACCTGGGTGACGGTGGGCAGCTGCGCGCAGATCGGCAAGAACGTCCACCTCTCCGGCGGCGTCGGCATTGGCGGCGTGCTGGAGCCGCTGCAGGCCAACCCGGTGATCATCGAGGATGATTGCTTCATCGGCGCGCGCTCGGAAGTCGTCGAGGGCGTGCGCATCGGCCAGGGCTCGGTGCTGTCGATGGGCGTGTTCATCGGCCAGTCGACCAAAATCGTCGATCGCGCCACCGGCAAGGTCTATATGGGCGAGGTGCCGCCCTATTCGGTGGTTGTGCCCGGCTCGCTCCCCGGCAAGCCGCTGCCGGACGGCACGCCCGGCCCAAGCCTCTATTGCGCCGTCATCGTCAAGACCGTCGACGCACAGACCCGCTCCAAGACGGGCATCAACGACCTGCTGCGCGACTGATCCGGAAAGGGGGCGGGGCCAGACCTCGCCCCGCTTTTCAACATTTTCACGCGGCTTTGAGCTGGCGCAGATCCCGTCCGCTTGGCTCCTGGAAGACCCGCAGATCGAAGGAGTCCAGCACGGCCAGCATGTGGTCGAAGATGTCGGCCTGGATCGCCTCATAGGCCGCCCATGCCGTGGTGGTGGTGAAGCAGTAGATTTCCAGCGGAATGCCCTGCGGCGTCGGGTCCAGTTGCCGCACCAGCAGCGTCATCTCCTTCGAGATGCGCGCATTGGCTCGCAAATAAGCGGCCATATAGGCCCGGAATGTCCCGAAATTGGTGACGCGCCGGCTGTTCACCGGATCGAGGCCGTCATGGGCGATGCGGCTGTTCCATCGCTCCAGCTCCGCCTGCTTATCCGCCAGATAGTCGCCCAGCAGCGCAAAGCGGCGCAGGCTCTGCTCTTCCTGATCGGACAGAAACCGCACGCTGGTCTGGTCGATCATCAACGAGCGCTTGATCCGCCGCCCGCCGGATTCCGACATGCCGCGCCAGTTCTTGAAGCTCTCCTCGATCAGCCGGTGAGTCGGGATGGTGGTGATGGTCTTGTCCCAGTTCTGCACCTTCACCGTGTGCAGCGCGATGTCGATCACGTCGCCATCAGCATTGAGCTGCGGCATCTCGATCCAGTCACCGACGCGCAACATGTCGTTGGAGGTCAGCTGGACGGAGGCCACCAGCGACAGGATCGTATCCTTGAACACCAGCATGATGACCGCCGCCATAGCGCCAAGGCCGGACAGCAGCAGCAGCGGCGACTTGTCCATCAGCTGGGCGATCATCAGGATCGCCGCCGCCGCGAACAGCACGATCTTGAGAACCTGGATATAGCCTTTGATCGGCCGGTTCACGGCGTGCGGCCGCCGCTGATAGAGATCGTTGACGAAGGTCAGTGCATGACTGAGCGCCAGCACGATGGTGAGGATCACGAACGCGCCCGCCACATTCTGCACCACCGTCACCAGCGACGGCGGCAGATGCGGTGCGGCCGCGATCCCGCGCGAGACGACCATAGCCGGGACGATATTGGTCAGCCGGGCCACCGCGCGGCCGAGCGCCGGCGTGTCGTGCGGCAGGACGCGCAGCGCCATGCGCAGCAGGATCGACTTGAAGATGAAGTTCGCGAGCGCCGCGACCGCGATCAGGATTGCCAGCCCGGCGAGACTTTCAGCCCAGGCCGGCAGACCGGCGAACCACCGATCGAGAAAGGGAATGGAAAAGGAAGGGTCGGTTGCCGCGGGAATAGAATCAATCATGACAAAGGGCGCGGCCGCGAGAGGGGCCGGCGATAAGCTCCTGTTTTATCTCAAATTGGGCGGCCAACCTGCCTGCCTTTAGGCATGAAGTCAAACCAGCGGCCAGATTGTGCGGGCCGCTGGCTGCGCCAGACGATCTAGACCGGCGTTGAAATCTTCATGAGGACGAGGCCCGAAACAATCAGCGCGGCTGCGGTCAATCGCAGCACTGTAAGCGCCTCCCCAAAAAACGCGATGCCGACAGCGAATGCGCCAAGCGCGCCGATGCCCGTCCAGATCGTATAGGCCGTGCCGAGTGGCAAAACCTTCAGCGACCAGGCCAGGCAGGCAAAGCTGAGCAGCATCGCCGCGATCATGACGAGGGTGGGCCATAGCCGGGTGAAGCCATCCGACTGCTTCATGGCCGTTGCCCAGACGACCTCGAATAACCCCGCGATAAAAAGCGCAATCCACGCCATGACAGCCTCCTGAAAGCGCCGGGCCGTCCCGGTCTTGACGTCAGAGGCGGGAACGTGGTCGCCGCAAGGAAAATTTAGGCGCCACACCACGCCCGATCAAGGGCAGTTACGCCCTGAGGTGATCATGCCCTCAGCCGCCGCCGAGCAGGCGCTGGCGGAGGCGTTCCATGCCGATGGCGTCAATGGCGACTGCGCGATCGGGCGCCTTTAACACCTCGGCCAGATAGCCAAGCGTCTGCGCGGCAAGATCGAACTGCTGCAAGGCGGTCGCCCGGTTCGTGGCGTCCACCGTTTCGACCAGTTGCGTGCCGAGGTCTTCGATCAGATGCCGCAGCACATCCAGTTCCTCGGCGATCCGCCGATCCAGCTCCGCAGTCGGGGCCGAGGCGCGGGGCGCCGTCCCAGCCGCAGCGGGCCGTGATGACGGCAGAGACGCATCGGCGCGGGGCAACCCGGTCTGACTTGCGGCAGCGATCCAATTGCCCTCGCGCCAGCCGGACACCGAAATCGTGCCCTCAAAGCGCACGCCGCAGCGATTCTTGTCCACCCAGATGACCGTGGCGCCCATCTCAAGCTGCAAGCGCCGCAAGATAAGGCCAGCACCGACCGGCGGCAGCGCAGCGCCTTCCAGCAATGCGCCGTGCTCGGAGAGATTGCGGATGCGCACCGGAGCGGCGATCCCCTCCGCCTCGATAGTCGCGGACAGGAGCAGATTCGTGCGGGAAGGCCGAGCGGCCGCTGGGTTGGACTGGTCTGCCGGCATCGGCACAATCGGCTTCCTATCCAAAAAAACGTTCTCTAGATCCGTCGCTCGGCGCGGCGTCCGTCCGGCCTCCCGGACGTCAGCGGGGCTGAGGAAATCTCCCCGCAAATAGCAGGCTCGCTTGCCGGCGCAAATCCCATCCGTCGACTCGCGGCCCATGCCGAGTCCCGAAATGCGTCGAACGTGCCGCGTTGCAATTGATTAGCGCCGGCACCGGCACATGCCTATATCGACGCTATGGCACCACCCAGAAAGCCCATCCGCCCCCAGCCCGCCGGCCTTCCGACGCGCGACCAAGTCCTCGATTTCATCAGCAATGCCGATCAACCGGCAGGCAAGCGCGAGATCGCCAAGGCCTTCGGTCTGCGCGGCAACGAGAAGATCGCGCTCAAGGCCCTGCTGCGCGACATGGCCGATGAAGGCCTGCTCGAAACCGGCAAGGCGCGGGCCTTCAACCTGATGGGCGGCGTCCCCAAGGTCACCGTGCTGCGCGTGGTCGAGTCCGATGGCGGTCAGGTCATCGCCGTGCCGGAGCGCTGGGAAGCCGAGGGCCACCCTATTCCCAAGCTGCGCGTCATCGAGCGCGGCAAGCGCGGCGCGCTGGGCATTGGCGACCGGATCCTGGCGCGCACCGAGCAGGCCGGTCATGGCTGGGTCGCCCATCCGATGAAGAAGCTGGCCGGCGCGACCGAGCAGATGCTCGGCGTGGTGGCCAAGGACGAGCGTGGCAAGCTGATCCTGCGTCCCGTCGATAAACGCATCCGCTATGAGACGCCGATCAGCGACCAGGGCGATGCGCAGCCGGGCGATCTCGTGCTGGCCGAGAAGAGTGGCCGACCGCCGCGCGTCACGGCGCGGGTGACGGACGTGCTTGGCGACCCCTTCCAGCCGCGTAGCTTCAGCCTGATCGCCATTCACAAATATGGCATTCCCGATGTGTTTCCCGAGGAGGCCGAGGCCGAAGCCGCGAAGGTCCACGACCTGCCCCTCCACGCCGATGCGCGCGAGGACCTGCGCGTCCTGCCCATCGTGGCGATCGATCCGGTCGATGCCCGCGATTTCGACGATGCCGTGTGGGCCGCGCCCGACGATGATCCGGCCAATGAAGGCGGCTTCAAGGCCATCGTCGCCATTGCAGACGTCTCTTATTATGTGCGCCCCGGCTCGGCGCTGGATCGCTCGGCGCGCAAGCGCGGCAACAGCGTCTATTTCCCCGACCGTGTCGTGCCGATGCTGCCCCATGCGCTCTCGTCGGACATGTGTTCGCTCAAGGCAGGCGAGGATCGCGCCGTACTGGCCTGCCACCTCGTCATCGGACCGGGCGGTGCGCTCAAATCCTGGCGCTTCACCCGCGCGATCATCCGTGTCGCCGCCAACATTCCCTATGAGATGGCACAGGCCGCGATCGACCGCGTGGAAGGCAAGCCCGAGCGGACCTTTTCCGACACCCGGCTCGATATGGGCCTGATCGATCGCCTCAAGGGCGATGGGCTGATTGACGACGCAATGGTGCCGCTCTGGGCATGCTGGCGCGCGCTGGCCAAGGCGCGCGATGCCCGTGGCCCGCTCGATCTCGACCTGCCCGAGCGCCGGGTCGTGCTCGACGAGGAAGGGCGCATCGTCAGCATCGCCATCCGCGAACGGCTGGATGCGCACCGGCTGATAGAGGACTTCATGGTCACCGCCAATGTCGCCGCCGCCAAGGCGCTGGAAGCCAAGAAGGCGCCGGTCATGTACCGCGTCCATGAGCCGCCCAGCCGGGAGAAGCTGACGACGCTCAAGGAGTATCTTGAAACCTACGGCATCAGCCTGGCGCTCGGGCAGGTGATCACCACCAAGACCTTCAACCGGCTGATCGAGCAGATTCCGGATGATGCCGCCGCGCGGCCGCAAATCATGGAGCAGATCCTGCGCAGCCAGACGCAGGCCTATTACGGCCCGCGCAATCTCGGCCATTTCGGCCTGTCGCTCGGCTCTTATGCGCACTTCACCTCACCGATCCGGCGCTATTCGGACCTTTTGGTGCATCGCTCGCTGGTCGGCGCCTATGGGCTGGAAATGCCAGCCCCGGCAGACAAGTCGCTCCCGCGCGAAACGCGGCTCTCTTCGGAAGACGTGGCCGATCTCGCGCCCATCGGCGAGCGGATCAGCCAATATGAGCGTCGGGCGATGGAAGCGGAACGCGAAACGGTCGACCGCTATGTCGCAGCGTTTCTGGCACAGCATGTCGGCGAGATCATGGCCTGCCGCATCACCGGCGTGCAGAGTTTCGGCTTCTTCGCCACTGTAGTCGAGCTGGGCGGCGATGGCCTCGTGCCCGTCTCGACGCTCGGTGGCGAATATTTCCGCTATGACGAGGTGCAGCAGGCGCTGATCGGCGAGGATAGCGGCGACCGCTATGCCATGGGCGACCGCATCGACCTGCGCATCGCCGAATCCGACCCGGTGAGCGGCGCGCTGCGCTTCGAGATTCCGCACGGCGCCAGCCACATGGCCGAGCGCAAGGACCGCCGCCGTCCGGGCAGTGCGCCCGTCCGCCGCACCGGACGCCCGCCGAACATCCGGCACACCGCGCGCCGCAAGGGGCCGGTCAAACGCCGCTGATTGCCGCGCTCCGACGCAGGACGACCCGCGTGTCAGCCGATTATTCGTGCTGCCGGCCGAAATCAGGCGCCGCGTCGTCCTGCCCTTGCTCGATGATCGAGCGGCGGATCGCCCGCGTCTTGCTGAAATGCTCGAACAGCGCGTCGCCATCGCCCCAGCGAATGGCCCTTTGCAGTTGCGAGAGATCCTCCGAGAAGCGCTGAAGCATCTCCAGCACCGCGTCCTTGTTGGTGAGGAAGACATCGCGCCACATGGTGGGATCGGATGCGGCGATGCGGGTGAAGTCGCGAAAGCCGCCGGCCGAATATTTGATGACTTCGCTGCGCGTCACGCTCTCCAGATCATTGGCCGTGCCCACGATCGTATAAGCGATGAGGTGCGGCAAATGGCTGGTGACGGCCAGCACCAGATCATGATGCGCGGCATCCATGGTCTCGACATTGGCGCCCAGTCGCTGCCACAGCGCCTCGACCCGCGTGACCGCAACCGGATCGGTCCCGGCCGGCGGCGTGAGGATACACCAGCGGTTGCGGAACAGCGTCGCAAACCCTGCCTCAGGGCCGCTATTCTCCGTGCCGGCAACCGGATGTGCCGGCACCAGCGTCACGTCGGGCAGGACCCGGTGGATGTCGGCAATGATGCTCGCTTGGGAGGAGGCCACCTCCGAGAAGATGACATCGGCTGCCAGATCGTCGCGAATGGCCTCGGCAACGGGTGCCATCGCGCCGGGGGGGACGCACAGCACAACCAGATCGGCGTCGATCACCGCCGCCCCGGGCGTGTCCGTCACATCGTCGCATAGGTCGATCCGGCGCGCGGTCTCCCGCACTTCCGGATTGGCATCGTGCCCGACCACCCGCACGGTCGGCGCATAGGCCCGCAGGGCGCGCGCCAGCGACGAGCCGATCAGGCCCAGTCCGATGATGGAAACGCGCGAAAAGGGCAGCATCAGGCGCCGACGATCCGGCGGAGTGCAGCGACGAGCCCCTTCATGTCTTCCGGCGTGCCGATGGTGATGCGCAGGGCGTTGGGCAGATCCTGCCCGGGCAGCCAGCGCACGATATAGCCCGCGTCCATCAGGCCCTTATAGGCCGTCTCGGCGCTCGTCTCGCCCTCGAACAGTACGAGGCTGAAATTGGCCTTGGAGGGTACGGCGCGCAGCCCCTTGTTGCTAAGCGCCCCGATCTCGGTCTCGAACCAGGCGCGCCATTCGCTGTTGTGCGCGCGGCTCTTCTCCACGAAGTCCTGCGCCTCCAGCGCCGCGACCGCCGCGCGGGACGAGGCGATGGGGAAGGAGAAGGGCTGACGAATGCGGTGCATCGCGTCGATCACCTCCGCGCTGGCATAGCCCCAGCCCACCCGGCCGGCAGCAAGGCCGAAGATCTTGGAGAAGGTGCGCGTGACCAGCACATTGGGTGCGGTGCGGGCCAGCTCCAGCCCGCCATCGTCATCCTCGGCGTCGAGATATTCGCTATAGGCCTGATCCAGCACCAGCAGCACATGCGGCGGCAGCCCGGCGTGCAGGCGGGCGATCTCCGCGCGGGGTGTGAACGTGCCGGTCGGGTTGTTCGGATTGGCGAGGAACACCAGTCGGGTGCGGTCCGTGACATGGGCCAGGATGGCATCGACATCCGTCGCATAATCCTTGTCCGCCACCTCGATGGGCACCGCGCCGACGCGTCGCGTCGCGATCGGGTATACGGAGAAGCCATAGCGCATGAAAATGATCTCGTCGCCCGCGCCTGCAAAGGTGCCGGCAGCCATGTGCAGCACTTCGTCCGACCCGGTGCCGTAGATGATCCGGGCCGGATCAAGCCCGTGCCGCTGTGCAATCGCCTCGCGCAGTTCCACCGCAGCGGAGTCGGGATAGCGCTCCAGGCAGTCGGCAGCGGAGCGGAATGCCGCGCGCACTGGCTCGGCCGTGCCGAAGGGATTTTCGTTGGACGAAAGCTTCACGACCTCGCGGCCATCATCCGCCTTCGACTTGCCCGGCACATAAGGCGCGATGGCCATGATCCAGTCTTTGGCGACGGGTGCGGCGGGCTTTTGAAGATCGTCTGTCATGGCGTGGCGCTTTAGCCCCGCTGTGTGCAATTGGCAAAGGCCTGTACGATTCACCCAAACCTCCGCGAGGATGCACTCCGCCGACACGCCCAGCCGGCCCGATTGACAATGCCCGTTCTTCGGCTCAAGCGCTGGATCATGTCCATGGAGAGTGCCATCGCTTCCACAGACCAGCGCTTCGGCCTGCGGCGGTCTATCCGGCTGGCAGGGCCACTCCGGCTCGATAGCGGCGCCAGCCTGACGCCCGTCGAGATCGCTTACGAAACCTATGGCACGCTCAACGCGCAGGGCAGCAATGCCGTGCTGATCTGCCATGCGCTGACCGGCGACCAGTTCGTCGCATCGGAACATCCGGTGACCGGCAAGCCCGGCTGGTGGACGCGCGCCGTGGGACCCGGCAAGCCCATTGACCCCGAGCGGCACTTCATCATCTGCGCCAATGTGTTGGGCAGTTGCCTCGGCTCTTCCGGCCCGGCCAGCATCGATCCTGCCACCGGCGCGCCTTTTGCGATGCGCTTCCCGGTCATCACCATTGCCGACATGGTCCGCGCACAGGCGATGCTGCTCGATCATCTGGGCGTGGCCCAGCTTGCCGCCGTGGTCGGCGGCTCGATGGGCGGGATGCAGGCGCTGGCATGGCCGACCCTCTATCCCGAGCGCGTGCGCGCCGTGCTGGCGATTGCCACCACCGCCCGTCACAGCGCGCAGAACATTGCCTTTCACGAGGTCGGGCGCCAGGCGATCATGGCCGACCCGCGCTGGCGCGGCGGCGACTATTATGCCAGCGGCGAGCCCCCGGCGGCGGGTCTGGCGGTGGCGCGCATGGCCGCGCACATCACCTATCTCTCCGAAGCCGGGCTGACCGAAAAGTTCGGCCGCAAGCTGCAGGCGCGGGAGGCGAAGACCTTCGGCTTCGATGCCGACTTCCAGGTCGAGAGCTATTTGCGCCACCAGGGCATCAGCTTCGTCGAGCGGTTCGACGCCAACAGCTATCTCTATATCACCCGGGCGACGGATTATTTTGATCTGGCGGAGGATCATGGCGGCAGCCTGGCCAGTGCGTTCGCGCGGACGCAGGCGCGCTTCTGCATCATCAGCTTCGATACCGACTGGCTCTACCCGACGACAGAGTCCCGCAACATCGTGCACGCGCTCCATGCCGCCGGTCGGGCCGCGACCTTCGTCGAGCTTTCGAGCCCCTTCGGGCATGACAGCTTCCTGCTGGATGCGCCGGAGATGAATCGCGTGCTCGACGGCTTCCTGAGAGGCGGCGCGTGACCGAGATGCCCGCTGATATCACGTTGAGCGACGATCCGGCCCGATTGGATCGCGCGCGCATTCATGGCTGGCTAGCCTCGAGCTACTGGTCGCCCGGCATCGCCCGCGCGCTGGTGGACCGGGCCATTGACGGATCGCACTGCCTCGGCGCCTACCGCAATGGCACCCAAATCGGCTTCGCCCGCATGATCACCGACCATGCCACCTTTGCCTGGGTGAGCGACGTGTGGGTCGATGAAGCCGCACGCGGGGCCGGCCTCGCACGCCGCATGGTCCAGTGGTTTCTCGATCATTCTGATTTCCAGGGCATCCGGCGTATCGGCCTCACCACGCTCGATGCGCATGGCGTCTATGCCCCGCTCGGATTCCGCAGTCCGCGAAGGCCGGACCGCTATATGGAACGGCTCGACCCCGCCTTCGACACGCTGCTGAATGGCGAAGAGACTTCGCCGCATGACTGACGGCCTGCGTCCGGATCTTGCACTGATCGCGCGCCACGTCACCACGGGCTCTCGGGTGCTGGACGTGGGTTGCGGCGATGGCGCCCTCATGGCGGCGATGCGCGACGGAGCACACGCGGATGTGCGCGGGCTGGAGATCGATCCGGCCAATGTCGCTGCGGCCGTTGGGCGCGGTCTGCCGGTTGTTCAGGGCGATGCCGACACCGACCTGGGCTATTATCCAGACAAGAGCTTCGATTTCGCGATCCTCAGTCAGACGCTCCAGACCACGCGGCGGCCAGACAAGGTGATCGAGCAACTGCTGCGCATCGGCAAACAGGCCTTTGTCTCCTTTCCCAATTTCGCGCACTGGCGCGGGCGCCTCTCGCTGATGTGGGGCGGGCGGATGCCGGTGACGCCGCTGCTGCCCGAGCGCTGGTACGACACGCCCAACATCCATCACCTCACCATCGACGATTTTCGGGCGCTGGTGCGTGAGCGCGGCTGGACCATCGATGCCCAGTGGTTCCTCAACCATGGCCGAACGACGGGATCGGCCAATGCCAATCTGTTCGCCGAACACGCCGTCTTCCTGCTGCATGCCTGATGGGCGCAACACCACTCTTCCGAATTATGCTGCAGTGCAACAACGGGGTGGCCAGATGGCAACAGGCGGTGCATAGGGCGTGCCACGAACAGAACAGCGAAACGACGACATGACTGCTGCGGCCAAGCCCTTTCCCATGAACGAACGTGAATTTGTCGGCCTGATGGCGTCGATCATGGCGCTCAATGCGCTCGCCATCGATGCGATGCTGCCGGCCTTCCCGGCGATTCGCGCGTCCCTGAACGTGGCCGACCCCAATTCGCTGCAATATATGATCACGGCCTATATGCTGGCGAACGCCGTAGGATCGCTGGTCGCCGGCCCGCTGGCGGACCGGTTCGGGCGCCGGCCGATGCTGCTGCTCAGCATTACCTTCTCGGCGCTCGGCGGCCTCGCCAGCGCGCTGGCGCCGACCTACGAGATGCTGCTCACGATGCGCGCGGTGCACGGCTTCTTTGCCGCGGGCCTGGGCGTGCTCGCCGTGTCCGTGATCCGCGACCGCTACTCGGGTGACACCATGGCGCGGCTGATGAGCGTGATCTTCATCATCTTCATGCTGGTGCCGGTCATCGCTCCCTCCGTGGGCCAACTGGTGCTGACCGTGGCATCCTGGCGCGAGATCTTCCTTGTCCTTGCGGCTTATGCCAGCATAGTGCTGGTGTGGACATGGCGCCGACTGCCGGAAACGCTAGATGAAGACCAGCGTCAGCGCATTTCCCTGCCGGTCATCGCCCGCAACTGGGCGGCGGTCGTCAAGGATCGTCAGGGTCTGGGCTATATGCTCGGCGCAGGGATCATGATGGGCGGCATGTTCGGCTTCCTGAACAGCGCGCAGCAAATCTTCTTCGACGTGTTCGATGCCGGGGCTTTCTTCCCGCTCGCCTTCGCCTGCGTGGCGGGGTCGATGGCGGTGGCGAACTTCTCGAATAGCCGCATCGTCGAGCGCTTCGGTGCGCGCAGGGTTTCGCACCTCGCGCTCATCTTCTTCATCGTCGTCAGCATTGCCCAGCTGCTGGCCAGCCAGATGCATCCCGAGCCGCTGCTGCTGTTCATGGTGCTGATCGCGCTCAACATGGGCATGGTCGGCTTTACCGGATCGAACTTCGGCTCGATCGCCATGGAGCCATTCGGTCACATCGCCGGATCGGCCGCCAGCTTCCAGAGCTTTGCGCGCATGGCGATTGCGACGCTGATCGGGGCGGCGACCGGACAAAGGTTCGATGGCACCACCCAGCCACTGGCGGAAGGCTTCATGGCCACCGGTCTGGTCGCGCTCGTCTTCATCCTGCTGGCCGAACGCGGACGCCTCTTCACCCGCCCGCGCCGCAACGCCATGCGGCCCCCACTGCCGCCGCGCTGAGCGGTCTCGGGCGAGCGCCGGACGAGCAACTGCGCCGTCCGTCCTTCATTTCCTGAGGCCCTCACCCTATCTGAATAGGGAAAGGCTGGCGCGTGCCCGCCTGCGGAGATCGTTCGTGCGCAAGGCAATTCTAGGCCGTTACGGCAACAATCAGGGTCACTGGGTCGGCGATGGCTTCCCGGTTCGCTCGCTCTTTTCCTATCACGATCTTGGGCAACAGATCAGCCCCTTCCTGCTGCTCGATTATGCTGGGCCGCACGCGTTCGAACCGACCCAGGCGCGGCGGGGCGTGGGACAGCATCCCCATCGTGGCTTCGAGACGGTCACCATCGTGTATGATGGTGAAGTGGAACATCGCGATTCCACGGGCAATGGCGGCATCATCGGCCCTGGCGACGTGCAGTGGATGACGGCCGCCGGCGGCATTCTGCACGAGGAGTTTCATTCGCCCGCCTTCGCGCGCGCCGGTGGTCCGTTCCGGATCGTGCAGCTCTGGGTGAACCTGCCCGGCAAGGACAAGATGGGGCCGGCGGGTTATCAGGCGATTTCGGCCGAAGACATTCCCACCGTCGACCTCGGTGCTGCTACGGGTATCGCACGCATCATCGCGGGCGCCCTTGGCGACGCTCAGGGGCCGGCCCGTACCTTCACGCCCATCAACGTGTGGGATGTACGGCTGACCGCAGGCGCGGACACGACGCTCGCTCTGCCGGAGGGGCACATTGCCCTGATCGTCGCGCTGACTGGCCGGCTCACGATCAATGGCACCCAGCCGCTTGAGGAGGCCGAGGTTCTGCTGCTGAGCCAAGACGGCAAGGATGTTCAAATCCAGGCCGCGGGCGAGTCGAGCCTGCTCGTCCTCACCGGTGAACCGATCGACGAACCGATTGTCGGGTACGGGCCCTTCGTGATGAACAGCGAAGCGGAAATCCACGCGGCGATCGATGATTTCAACAGCGGGCGCTTTGGCGCGCCCATGTGATCGCCGGACAGGATGCTGGTGGGCGATGACGGGCTCGAACCGCCGACATTCTCGGTGTAAACGAGACGCTCTACCAACTGAGCTAATCGCCCCCTCGCGGGAATTCCCGCGCTTTCTAGGTTTTCCTGCTGCAGGTCAAGGGTACATAAGCGGAACAGAGCGGATACATTTGGCACTAGGCGGAACTGAGAGTCCCGAACTATTCCCGAAGTCCGAAGAGGGTTGGCTCCCTGAGTTGGAGAAATAGCGCTCGTCCAAGTCGGGCGTCGGTTAGATCAGCGTCAGCGTCGCCAAATGGGACTTTGCTGCCGGTCGGCACCGCGACAGGAAACGTCCGGTTACGCCGCCACCGGCCAATCGTGGAACCGCTCGAGCCGTTCCACAGGCGGTACAAGAATTATCTCTTCCGGTTCCGGATCACATACAACAGCAGAAGTCAGAGTGACACGCATCATCGTGAAGCTCGACGACCCCGACGTTCGCGGCACCGCGCCGTTGGCGATGGCGATCGAGCACGGCAGCGAGGTAGACCCAGCGTTTCCGTCCTATCCTGTCTGCGCTGTTGCCGGCGATCAGCCGGTCGCGCGGTTTTGCTGCGTCCCGCGGATCAATGCCGCAAGCTTCGTCTCGTCCGCATTGCCAAGCAGCGCGAAGGGCACGTTCAGCTGCTCCGCGATTGCCCGTGCAACCTTGGTTGCTTTCTCTTGATGTTCGGCAAGTGCCTCCTCTGACCGGACCGGTCGCAGCCGCGCGCTGTCGCCCTGACGCCGCAAGAGGATCTCGGCAGGTGCTGCCTGCAAAATGCAGATGGCATCGAGTTCAAGTGCAGCAAAAACGTCAGCCGGTATCTCGATCAACCCATTGCCGCCATCGATCACGCTGTGGCCGTCAAAAACGATCGCACCGTCAATGGAGCGCGCCTCATGCTGAAATCCGGCGACTAGCAACGCTTGATTGTCGAGGACCGGCCCTGTCCGGAGTGCCTCTGATGACTGCGCCGCGACCGACCGGCGCGCCTGCTCGGCCTTAATGAGGCGGCTCGCCTCCAGATGCGTAAACGCGAGCTTGTCGGAGAGCCGGTTCAGCAGCGTCGTCTTGCCCACACCCGACAGACCCAAGAGTGCAACGCGCCGACTCACATCGTGAACCCAAGTTGCGCATGGCGTAACAGCGCGCCCTGTTGCGCCCGGTCCAGATGTTTGATTGATTGGGGGGGATGGTCGGCGAACACTCTATCTCCCTTCAGGGTCTGCAGGTTCATGACCGGCTCGAAATGCCCGGCAAGCAGGAAGTTTATGACCTTGACCGGGCGAGCCGGCGTCGCCGCCATCATGGTGAGCTGCGTATCACTGTAGACCGACCGTCCGCCCGCGATGCGACGCAACTCTTCGGTCGACCGGGCAAGCGCCATCTCCTCGAAGATACCGACGGTCGTGATCGCCTGCGACGGAGGATGTCCAGACTTCCCCTTGTAGAAGAACAGGAGCGCGCCCGGCTGGACGATCTGCGCCTGCGCGCGGCACAGATACACTTTACGGATCGTGTTGCCTGGCGTGTGGATGCCGAAATCCGCGGCCGTGCCAAATAGGCTCAACTGACTGCGCTGCATCAGCTCCGGGAACAGGACTTCGTGATAGGCTTCCTGGATCGGGATGACATATGCGTTGACGCCCGTTCCCGTAGCGAACCGCGGATAGTTGCGGCGAGCAAGGTCAAAAAGGGACTGGCCCGGGACAATCGCGAGACGGTCCCGTGAGAGAGGCTTTTCATAAACCCGCTCACCGTTCGCGTTGTCATGGGTGTGCATGAAGCCATAGAATTCGAGCAGATCGATGAGGGTCGCCTGGCCTGCATAGGTGGTGAGGTAGACGACATCGTGCCGGTTCGTCTGTGCGTACCAGAGGATTTGCTTGAGCAGCAGCTCGCCGAGTTTGACCCCGCGGCTCTCGGGCCGCACCTTGAAGGTGCAGACCTTAAGGACTTTCGAGCCCGGCAGGCTCGCGTCGGTATCACCCGGCACCTCATCCTTGCGCACGACGAGTCCGGCAATCGCTCCTTCGTCGACGACCACCCAACATTTGCGCATCGGTTTTACGCATTTTTCACGCCACCACGCGTCGAAACCTATATAGTCGCCTCGCAGGCTCGCAAAGATCGGGTCATCCGCCGGAATGCGGTGCGCGTCCACCTCCTGTATCTGAGGAAGCGCTACCTCGATCGGTTCGTAGGTGGTGCGCAGGAACGACACGGCGTCTGCGACGTAGAGGACCCGGTCGCCAAGCGTTGCCGAAGTGCGCCGGGCGCGTTCATGTAGACCCTGATCTTCCGTAACGAGGAAGTCGGCCACGCCGATTTCCAGAGCATGCAGCAGCGTCGCATCGACCAGATCATTGGGCTTTCGGATTGGTCCGAACCGCGCCTCGAGCGCGGGCTGATCCAGGCCGATCACTTTGTCGATGACGGGGAATTTGCGAATTTTGCTGAGCGAGACACGGCGCCGCGCTTGATCGCGATCGCGCTGAATGTCGTCGACTGCCGCGGCATGGACGAACACGCCCACGCCGTAGCGCGCCGTCAGTTGTAGCAGCGCGGCGAAGTTTGGGGCGACCTCTGCATGATCCTCGAGGCCGATGAAGACATTGGTATCAATTAGGTACTTCGGAACACTCATAGGTGAGGGCTTCCCGCATCTGTGGGGTCGCGTAGAGGAAGGACTGCGGGGGCTCAAAGTTAAATCGGTCGCGGAGTTCACTCAGTTCGAGCGCGCGCCTGAGACGCCGGGCGCGTTTCAACTCGATGGCATAGCCGCGCTCAACACCGTCAAAATAGGTGTCGAAATCCTTGCGCGCGATGCAGGCCCGCTCCGCAAAGGTCTCCCAGATTTCTTCAGGTGCGCAGCGATGCACTTCTCCTATCTCGGCGATGCCGAGCAGCGCCCTAGTCGGGCTCGTCGCATAGATTAGCGCAGTCGTGCCTTTGGGCACTGACATCGGAAACCGCCGGCGCAGCTCGACCGTCTTGGCGCCGCTGACGATCTTATCACAATAGTCCGGCTTGATGCTGAACACGACATCACGCCGAGCCGGCAGCCGGTCCTCGCCGATTATCGGCAAAACGAGTTGGTTCTCATCGACCGGATCGAAGCGAAATTCGGCTTCATGCACATTCGCCACCAGTGCCGAGGCATCGTCGAACCGGGCATCGATCCGAAGTGTCGCGCCGAGCGCGCCGAGATAGTCCCGCAGCGTCGACACAAGAATGTCGCGCCGCTTCTCGACACGCGACAGCGCCGCCTGTCCGATATTCAGGCGTTCGGCGAGTTGCTCCTGCGTAAGGCCGGCAAGCTTGCGGATTTCCCGCAGACGTTGGCCGATATGCGCATCGTCCATCTCGCCATTCGCCGGCTTCGCCTCGAACACCTTACCGACAACCTTCATTCAGACCTCGCACCCGATCCGCACAACCGTCAGGAATATTACATCAAAGGCATATTCATGCTAGCATTTTGTTTCACGCAGGGCGCGCGCGATCACACCGAGAGCGTCTCCTTCTGGTCACCGACAAGGTGCATCAGCAATGTCCGGGAGCCAAGGACAGGCTCACCATAGGAATAGGACAACGGCTTGCCATCGCGGAAATAATGCTCGGTGACGCCCGGCAAGCTGTGTCTCGGCAGGGGGTTGCGGGCGGCGGGATTGTGAAACAGTTGCAACTCCTCACCCCACCGTTCGTCATGCCCCGCCTCAATCTCGTCCATGAACGGGTCGCCTTCCACTGCGTTGGGATCGGGGTTAAGCCGCAGACCGAACCGGAAATAGCAATGATCGGCAGCGCCGAACCCGGCCCCGACACCCATGCGATCGAATTTGGACATTGTGCCGGCGTTCGAGAACAGCACCGCAGATATGTTCTCGGCCCCCGGTAGATCGAAAAAGCCGGTTGGCACGACCTTCTCACCATAAACGTGATCGGCTCCTTTGGTCGCCTTCGTAACGAGCTGCCCCTCGACTAGCTCATAGTCGACTCGATGCCCGTAGAGATAGGGCCACAGCGCCGATTGCGTATAGGTCATCGACCCGACATTTCCGTCGCCACCAGGAATGTGGAAGTCCGCGATGGCAATGACAAACGGATTGCTCGCCGCGTCGCCGCGTTCCCAATAGTTCCTGCCGTCCTTGTCCTTCTTGTTAAGCTTACTGGTCAGGCTCGATCCGAACTTCATCGGCATATAGTCGGCGAGAAACGCCTTCATTTCCTCAGTGGTCTTAGGCTGGGGATGATTGGCAAGCGGTCCCCGCTGAGACGCAGTGACGGTGGTCGCCTCAACCGTGAATTTGAACCCTGGCCGCGAGCACAGAAAATCAGGCGCCTCGGGCTGGCGGACGTCGAAACCCATGTCGCGAAAGGCGGCCCAGAGGTAAAGTTCCCACATCCGCTGGTCAAATTGCGAAAATTGGAATTCTCGCACGAAATGCGGATCGGTCGGCGCCAGCCACGGCCCGATTTCGCGCAGCGCGGCGCGGGCTGGCGCGCGGCCAGGTGTGTCCATCAGGATGCGGAAATGTGGATGGAGGTCCTCCGGGTTTGTGCCAGCGGGTACCGTCAGTAGATCGGTCGGATAATTGGTCTCGTCGCCTTGGTCGCCAAGGGTCGGAATTTCATCGGACTCGATCGCGTCGGCAATGCGTTGGCGGACCCCTTGGGCGGCGTGCCCAGGCGTCCGCAAATCGACTGTCAGGTCGACACAGCGAAACCGGCCGATCCGGTCCCGGGCAAGCAGGATCCAGCCGAAATCATCATCGGTCCGGTCACGGAAGACGAGGCCGAGCAGCCGCTCTTCTTCGTCGCTCCAGTACGATATTTCTTCCGAAAACAGTGTGGTTGGAGACATCCGCGTGCCGATTGCTAGCAGATTGAATCGCTGTCGGGCCATCTCTTGCGTCAGGCACTGTTGGCGGCGCCACTTTGCAGCCTTTGCTTTTCCTTCTCCCATGCTGCCGATCCGACTCCTTACCCAGTGCCATCTCCATGGCTCCTCGCTCACATGGCTTCTAGAATAAACCGGTGATAGACTGAGCTACCAGCTAGCAATGACTGGTTTCGGCGGTCGCCGCCATTCTGAGCCAGCATGAGACCGGCGTGTCTTGGTCGAAGAGGGACGGCAGACCACCCTTGGCTTAACCGTATGGTGATGCTCGGCGTGTCGCTAAGATGGGGGTCGGGAAAACCATAACATTCATAACATGGACGCGATTTCAACGGCTTACACCATAACATCTACCATAATATTACCATAACCTGATTATGCCTTCTCGGAGTGATGTGCGACCTTGAAAAAGGCCTTTGTTTTCAATGACATTATGTTTTTCCGCGACTGAGGTTATCAAATATTATGGTGGAACCGTAACCACTAGAATGGCAGTTTTCCGAGGGTTTTACGACTTCTACTCTCACACATTATGGATGTTATGGTTTTCCCGACCCACTCCTCTGACTTCGGCCGGAAGAGCAAATTCTCGAAAATATTTGTGCGAGTTCGGCCTGCGGAAGGCACGGATCGATTTCGCCTCCATTGACCGCTCTAGGTGCATGAATTCGCAACTTTTGCGGGAGCGGGAAGACCACTGACCGGCCTTAGAGCTGAGCCGATTTCCGGAGGCTGGTATGGTGCATCGAAACCGACCCAAAAAGTGCGCGGGCGAGGCGGGGGGAAAAGCGCGTTTCGCAGGGGGCCGGCGCGTAGAGGCGTTTGTCGGGCTGCGGATCGATGCTAGTCATGCGATCAGCGCTGGCGTTTGATGGAGGCCGCCATCTGCAATCACTTCCGGGCCGACCCCTCCAAGCTCTCGACATGGGCAGAGTATATCGGCGCCCACCTTCCCGAGACTGAGCTGCAAGCAGCATCCGAGGATATCTGGCCCCGCAAGCCCGCCATCGTGGCGCGCAGTAGTGAAGGGCAAACCATCGTTGATCAGATGATGTGGGGCGTCCCGCGAAAGATGCCCGGCAAGCGCCCCGGCACGACGATCACCAAGCACATCACCAACGTCCGCAATCTCGATAGTCCGTTCTGGCGATCAATGATCGCCGCGCCGGCGCAGCGTTGCCTTGTGCCCTTCACGCAGTTTGCCGAGCCGAAGATCGGCCAAGGGCGTGAGGAGTGGTGGTTCACGATCAATCAGCAGCCGGTGTCATGCTTCGCCGGGATCTGGCGTCCGAGCGAGGCCGGGATCGTCTTTGCGTTCCTGACCTGCGAACCCAACCCACTCGTCGCCCCGCTTCACCCGAAGGCCATGCCGGTCATTCTCCATCCCGAGGACTATCAGGTTTGGCTGACAGGTGATCTGGATACGGCTCGCGCTCTCGCACAGCCCTTTCCCAGCCAACTTATGGCAGTCGCCTGAACGTCAGGTGCGGTATCTCCGCAGAGCTTTCTTCCAGACCACCTTATCTGGAAGCGGGAGCAGGATCGTCTCCCTGTCCTGGCTCGTTTCGATCAGCATTGGCCGCACGCGCCTACCGAGAGCAGCCGAGCATCGCCGGCAATAAAATCTCATCCGGGCCTCGCAAAACGTGTCGTTCCAATGGCGTTGCTGAAACCACCACCATAGCCCGTGCGGATCAAAGGGCGCGGCATGTCCGCATCGGCACACCACGCGCACGGCGTTGTGCCATGCTGCCGCTTCGAAAATACACGTCGCGACCCTTATGTCGCCAACATAGCGGGCCACTTCATCGCGCAGTGTTCAGCAGCTTCGCGCATGCGAGCGCACCAAACATAAAAGGTCCCTCGTCTCGCGCGCCTGCGCGGATCTCTTCCAAAAACTGGCGGTTACCGTGGCCGCGCTCTTCCAGCGCCTTCGCGACGGCGTCGCGAATGTCGTCAATTCGGTCCATGTGCATGTTCTCCTGATAGAGAACATATGTGGAACACGGTGCGATTCGGTCAATGGAAGAATCTCGGGAAACTTGGCTGACGCGACGAACTGTCGTAAAAGCAGAATTGCAGGCGCCGACTCTGTCGGCTCTGCTTGGCGGTGCCCATCCCCCCCGGATACAACCGCCAAGAAAGAGGGGCGTCGCTCTGCGGCGCCCCTCCATTCTTATCTCGGTGCTGAGATATGCCAATCACATATCGCGTGGCCGGAACCGCACGACCTCAGCCCCGACCGCCTCATTCAAATCGAGAAACACCGACTGCAGAGGCGCCAGCTCCAGCTCAAAAAAGGCGTCCGTCGCCTTCGTCACATCGCCAAAGCCACCCGCGTTCGCCGGTACAATGCCAAGCAATTGCGGCGGCACCCGGTGCGCGGCCAGCACGTCATCGCGCGTGGTGTTCTTGATGCCGAGGAATTCATCGCTCGCGCCCATCTGGGCGATCGGCAGCAGCTTGATCCCGTTCTCTTTCCCGTTGGGCGAGTGAACGAACAGATTGCGGAAGTTGCCCGGCCCACGCGATCGCTTGAGCGCATCGCGCATCTTGTCCACGTCCCCCTCGGCAAATTCGCCGGTCGCATACATGATATAGCCCGCATGGCTCCCGTTTTCATAATAGCGGCGGCGAAACAGGGTGGCATTCTCGTTGAGCAGGGCTGACTGCAGGGCCGATATATATTCCGGCACGCCATAGATCTCCTGATTGAGATCTGGCGCGAGGAGCTGGTGGACGGTGCCGAGGGGGAATTGCTCCTCATTCCTGAACCCCGGCACCCACCAGAAGGCGCCCGGCACGACGCCCCGCCGAGTATATTTGGCGAGCGGATGATCGAGGCGCAGCAGATCGCCCAGGCGGTTGCGGATCTCCTGCGCATAAGCGTTACCGAGCACGAGATAATCGAGCACCATGCCGGCGAACACCTTGCGGCTCAGCCAGCGTGTTGGCTCGAGGCTGGCAGCCAGCATGTTGCGCTTGAGCATGATCGCGCTCGAGTGATGCGGCGAGGCTCGAAACGCACGGGAAAGGCCGTTGAGCGAGATCGGCGGCTCATACCAGCGGCCATTGTGCCCGCACTCCATCATATCGAGCATGGTAGCGCGGCTCAGCACCGGCTCGGGATCGCCGAAGCTGAAGGCTTGCACCTCGCCGACGGTGGCCGGCATAGCGGTGGACAGGGCACGTGCAGTCTGGCGGCGGGACCGGCGCTTGCTCATTCGATTATCTCCATTGTGCCCTTGGGCTTTTCCTTGCCGTCGAGCGGCTCATTCATGAGGATGTGCATCGTGGCCCAGGCGAGATCCGCGTGGCCGTCATTGCCGCCGCGCCCGGCCTTGAACGTCATGCTGCGCCCGCTGGCGGTGAGGGTCTTTTTCACCGAGACGAATGATGAAACGAGATCGAGCATGGAAGCATCGAACGCGAGCCGGCCCCGGCGCACGACATTCTGCGCCTTCATCACCATCTGGGCTTTCAGCTCGAGCGAATATTCGATCTTCGCGACCGTGCAGCCGGGCATGGCACCCACCTTGGCAAGGAGCTGATAGACGCCCGCGCCCACGCCCTTGGCGTCAACCCCGAGATAGGTGCAGTTATATCGGCTGAGCATCACCTTGATGAAATCGGCCTGCTGCTCGAAATCGAGACCGCGCAGCTGGTGGCGCTCGAGGATCCTGAAAGGCTCGCCTTCTTTTTCCGGCGGCGCCGCGATCACCAGAGCGGCATTGTCGCCGTCCTCGCTCTCCTGCGGATCATAGCCCGCCCACACCCGCCGATTGCCATAAGGGCGCAGAGCGTCGGGATCGAAGTCGCGCCACTCCACCAAGCTGTCACAGCCGCAAGCGATCAGATCGTTGAAGCGGAAGGCCGACAGACTGTCATCGACGAACTCGCACAGGAACAGATTGGCGAACTCGTCGGGTGCATATTCGTCCTGCAGTTCCTCGATGTCGAACAGATCACAGCCGCCGGCTTCGGCATCGCGGATGTTGACGATGTGGCGCCACACCCGATCCGGCCCAACCGAGCCGATCGCCAGCGCTGCATGGCTCACATCGATCTCGATCCGATCAGCCTTCTTGCGCCGCTTGTTCCGGCGCTCGCCAGTCCAGTAGGGATAGGCCGGATGCGCCACGCTCGATGGCGTCGAGAAGTAGGTTTTGCGCCATTTCTTGTGCGTCGCCATGCCCGAGGCGACCTTGTTCAAGTCCTCGAATGAGTGGACCCAAAAGAACTCATCGAAATAGAAATTGCCGTGGCGGCCCTGCGCGGTGCGGAAATTGGTGCCCAGATAATGCAGCTCGGCCGCCGCTTCCTCCGCCGGGCGCAGATCCGACGTGATCAGCATCGGATCGCCGGTCAGCGCCACGCCGACCAGCTTGGCAAAGCTCACGATATAGCTGCGGAACTGGTGGGCCTGCGCCTTGGAAGCCGAGAGGAAGATTTGATTTCGGCCCGTCTCGATCGCATCGATCAGCGCCTCGAAAGCGAAATAATAGGTCGCGCCGATCTGGCGGGACTTGAGGATCATGCGCGTGCGCTGATCCTTCGCCTCCCACCATTGCGCCTGATAGTCGTAAAGCCCTTCGAGGAAGATCCGCTTCAGCTCGGCGGCCTGCTCTTCCGTGAAGTGGTTCTTCTTCGCCTTCTTGCGCGGCCCGGCATTGCGATTGGCGACCTTCTCATTGAGATCGCCCTCATGCCCGCCCTCGGCCTGATAGCGGCGCACGCGCGCCATGGCGGTGATCGAGCGCGATAACGCGTCCAGCTCGGCGAGATCCGCGTTGGTCTTCTTCTCCTTGGCGACCAGCACCATGAACCGGCATTCGAGGCTGTCCTCGATCTTGCTGATCGAGGGCGCATCGTCCCAGCGATCGCGCTGTTTCCAGCTTTCGATCGTCGCGCGCGGGATCGCGCTGCCCTTGTCGTTGACGATGCCATGCAGCGCGAATTCATCCGCGATCTGAGCGACGCCCCAGCCACGCCAATAGAGGCTGCGCGCATGCCGGCGCGGATCGAACTGCCAGAAGCTGGGCGGCCCTGCTGGGGCGGTGAGAGGCTGGGCAACGGTCATCGCGCCTGACCATGCCGTCCGCGCCGATCAGATCACGGTTCTCCATCGGGTGAGAAGCTCTCGCCCGATGGACTGGCTTGAGGATCACGCCCCGTCCGGCCCTTCTGGCGCCAGCACCGCCGATCCAAAGCAAGGGAACCCGCCCCCATGGCCAAGAGCAAGTTTTTCCGCATCGCCGTTGAAGGTGAAACCGTCGACGGCCGCGTGATCCAGCGCGAATGGCTCGAACAGATGGCCGCCAGCTACGATCCCAAGACGTACACGGCGCGGATCAACTGCGAGCACATCGCCGGCTACAGCCCGGATAAGCCATTCAACGCCTATGGAACCATTCTCGCCCTGCGGACGGCCGAGGTTGAGCTGCAGATCAATGGCCAGACCGTCAAGAAGCTGGCGCTCGAAGGCGAGATCGAGGCGAACGACCAGCTGCTCGCGATCAACAAGGCCGGCCAGAAGCTGTTCACCAGCTGTGAAATCCACCCCAACTTCGCGGACAGCGGCAAGGCCTATCTGGTCGGCCTGGCTGTTACCGATCAGCCGGCATCGCTGGGCACCGAACCGCTCAAATTTGCGGCCATGACACGCCCCAACCTGTTCACCAACGCGCTTGAGACATCGCTCGAGCTGACGGCCGAGCCGATCGAGCCTGCCGGCATCGCCGAGGCGATCAAATCCGGCTTCGCCGGCGTAGCGGCCCTGTTCACGCGCTCGGAAGAGAAGCCGAAGGAAGAGCCGGCACCCAAGCAGCAGCCGGCGAACGACAACAGCTTCGATGTGAAGGCTTTCGCCAGTGCCATTGGTGATCAGGTCGCGGCCGCCGTGAAGCCGGCCAATGATGCGATCGCGGCGATCAATGCGCGCTTCGACGTACTCGATGCGAAGCTCGCCAAGACGGAGCAGCCCGGCACTTTCACGCGCACGCCCGCGACCGGCGGCAGCGGCGCGGTGGTCACGGATTGCTGATCACACGCCCCGCTACCCCTCCCGCACCCGCCCCACTGGAGCCTGACCATGCGTAACGAAACCCGCCTCCTGTTTGCCGCCTATGTGAGCCAGATCGCACTCATCAATGGCGTGGCATCCGCAGAAACCAAATTCACCGTCGCGCCTGTTGTCGAGCAGAAGCTCGAAGAGAAGATCAAGGAGTCGAGCGATTTCCTTGGCATGATCAACATCCAGCCAGTCGTGCAGCAGAGCGGCAACAAAGTCGGCGTCGGCGTCACCCGCCCGCTCGCAGGCCGTACCAACACCGCCGGTGGCAACCGCCGCACGCCCACCGATCCCACGGACACCTCGGATGAAGGCGGCTATTTCTGTCGCCAGACCAATTACGATCATGCGATTCCTTATGCCAAGCTGGACGCATGGCGCCACAAGCCGGAATTCCAGACCCTCCTGCGCGACGTGATCATCAAGCAGCAGGGCCGGGACCGGATCATGATCGGTTTCAACGGCACGTCCGCCGCCGCAACTACCAACCGCGCTGACAACCCGCTGCTGCAGGATGTCAACGAGGGCTGGCTGCATAAGATCCGCACCAAGGCGCCCTCGCGTCATCTTGAGGACGGTGCGCTGACCTCGGGCGGCACGAAGGCCATCTACGTCGCCGCCGGCGTCGAAGTCGTAAACGGTGCCGGCACCAATACGGACACCGCGAAGGCCGATTACGCCAATCTCGATGCGCTCGCCTTCGATGCGCTGGATCTGCTCGACCCCTGGCACCGGGGCGATACCGATCTGGTGGTCATCGTTGGCTGGCAGCTGGTGAAGGACAAATATCTGAACCTGCTGCAGGCGGCGGGCGATACGGCCACCGAACGCGAGGCCGCCCATCGCATCCTCACCTTGCCCAAGCAGCTCGCCGGCAAGCGCGCGATCATCGTCCCCTTCTTCCCGGAGACGAGCCTGCTGGTCACCAGCCTCGATAACCTGTCGATCTACTGGCAGGAGGAGACGCGCCGACGCCACATCAGGGACGAGCCGGCCCTCGACCAGATCGAGAATTACGAGAGCGTCAATGAGGATTTCGTGGTCGAGGATTACGGCCGCTGCGCCCTCTTTGAGAACATCGTGATGGGCGCCAAGCCGGACTGATCCGCCGGCGCCCTTTCCCCGTATTCGCTCCAACTGACAGGACACGCACCATGAGCCTCGCTCGCCGCCACAGGGATCGCATCCTTGCTGCACAGACCGCTGCGTCCGCTCCCAATGTTGGAGCGGCCACCCCCGCCGCCGCACCTCTTCCGGCGGCGGGGGGATCGCCCGCTGATCGCGCGGCCGCCCAAATCGCCATGCGCCTGACGCACGATCTGCGCCGCCTTCACGAGATCAAGGGCGTGGATCTCAAGATCGCCGCCAAGCGCGAAATGCTGCCTGAATATGCCGATTGGGTGAAAGGCCTGCTCGATGTCGATGCCGGCGTAGGGACGGGCGTTTCTGCCGAAGTTCTGCCCACTGTTATGGTCTGGCTGATCGACGTGGGCGCGTTTGATGGTGCGCTCGAGCTGGTGCCCTTCGTTCTGCGCCACAATGTGCAGATGCCGGCGCGCTACAACCGCGATGCCGCCACGATCGTGGTGGAAGAGATCGCGGAGGCGGCCCTCAAGGCGCACAATGCAGGCGCCCATTTCGATCTGGGCGTTCTGCTCCGCGTGGCCGAGCTGACAGACGCGATCGACATGCACGATCAGGCCCGCGCCAAGCTGCGCAAGGCCACCGGCGCGCAGCAGCTTTTCATTGCCGAGGACATGGAAGCCAATGCCGAAAGCCGGGCGATGCTCGAGGCGGCGCTCGCGTCCCTCAAGGCCGCGCAGGCGCTCAATGACCGGATTGGGGTGAAGGATAAGATCAAGCGCGCCGAGAAGATGCTCGCGGCGCAGGACGCCGCTGCGGCGGCCACCACAAAGCAACCCAACCACGAAGACGGCTCAGCCGCCTGACAAGCTCGCCCCCGGCGCTCGGGGGCGGATCGCGCGAGGCGGGAGGTTTTTACAGCCGAAGGGCCGCCCTCTGTCCCGATCCTCACCCCCGTAAGCCGGAGAGCCGGAAAGGACGCCCGATGCTGACGCGCAACGACTATCTGCTGCTCGCCTTAATCGGAATCATGCTTGGGGGAATGGCGCCCCTCGCGCGAGCGATCATGGCATGAGCTTCGTCGCCAAGCCCCCGTCGCCTGAGAGCGGCCCACAGCCGACGGAAACCGTCATCGAGAATGACGGCTTTTTCCCCGCGATCGATCCGCGCGAGATCCGCGAGCTGGCACGCATCACATCCAGCATCACCGCGCCGCGCCTGCGCAGCGCCATTCTGGCCGCCATGGATGCGACGGAGATCGATCTGCGCGCGTGGGTGGCCGAGCAGACGGGGCAGGGGCACGCCACGCTGGCGGACGTTCCTGCGCCCCAGCTGGGTGGAGAAAGCCGCAACCTGATCCGCTATCGCCGCGTCATCGCTCTGCTCGCCAAGGCCGAGCTGATCGATCGACATCGCGACTTTGACACCACCGCCGCCGGCGCAAGCCAGGGCGATGAACTCGATGAGAGCGTGCGCGAGCTGCGCCGCGATGCCGCGCATGCGATCCGCGACATGCTGGGCCGCACGCGCACCACCGTGGATCTCATCTGATGGCCCGCATGCAGCCCCTCACGGCCCGGCAAGGCGACACCGTGGACGCACTGATCTGGCGCGAGGCTGGCCTTGGCTCCGGCTCGATCGGCGCGGTGCTCGATGCAAATCCGGGCCTCGCTGATCTCGGCCCCATTCTCCCGCTCGGCACCGTCGTCATGGTGCCGATTTCCAAGGCGCCCGAGGCGACCCGCCAGCGCCCCCTCATCCAGCTCTGGGACTGATCATGGACCCTAAATCGATCCTGCCGGCCGCCATCGAAACGATCAGCTCGCTCACGCCCGCGCTCATCGGCTCGGCCGTCGCACAGGCGTGGAAACCGGGTCTGAGCTGGCGCCAACGGTTCGTGCAATGGGTGGTCGGCTCGACGGTGAGCTACTACGCCACGCAGGGCATCGTCGCCTTCACAGGCTGGAATGAGTTTGTGGCGCAGTCGATCGGCTTCGGCATCGCGCTGGTCGCCTTCGACGCCACGCCGCGCGTGATCGCCTCGGCCTCTGACACGCTCACCCATGCGCCGGGCCGCCTTTCCGATCTCATCTTTGGCAAATGGAAGGACTGAGCCATGCAGCTCTCGCCGAACTTTTCTCTGGCCGAATTCACCGCATCGGCCACCGCGAAGGCACAGAAGATCGACAACAGCCCGAACGCGCAGCAGATCGCTGCGATGCAACTGCTCTGCGCCAAGGTGCTCGAGCCGTTGCGCGCGCATTATGGCAAGCCTGTGCGCGTCACCTCTGGCTATCGATCGCCGGCACTTTGCGTGGCCGTGGGATCCACGGTCAAAAGCCAGCATGCGCTGGGCGAGGCGGCCGATCTCGAGGTGGTCGGCGTCGATAACTTCACCGCCGCCACTTTCATTCGCGATGCCTTGCCGTTCGATCAGCTCATTCTCGAGAATTATGTGCGGGGCCAGCACGATAGTGGCTGGATCCATGTGAGCTATCGCGCCGGTAGCCTGCGGCATGAGGCCCTCACTTATTCCCGCCGTACCTTTTTCACGGGCCTTTTGTCGTGAAGTGGGCGCTCGGGATCCTCAAGGCTAGTTGGGCCATGCTGAGCGGCTCGCGTGAGACGCTGATCCTGCTGGGCCTCGCCGGTGCAGCAGCCGGGCTTTACGCCTGGGGGGCAAGCGGCCGCGCCGAGCGCGACCGCCTCGAGGCATGGGCGCGGCAGCTTTGCCTCGCCGCCGGCGGCGAATTTACCGGCACCAAGCCCAAGGGCAAAGCCGCGTTGGACGGCTGCACCGCGCTGGTGGCCAGCCATGCCGCCTACAAACGGGAATCGCAGAGCGCCACGGCCACCACTCTTGCCCGCGCAGCTGAGCGCACGCAGGCGAAGGTCGCCGCCGATCACGCCCTTGCAATCGCGCAGGCCGCGCGCCGCACCGCCAATGTTCAAGCCATGGAGAAAGCAGATGAAACGATCGGGCCGGATGATCGCGTTGGGGGTGATTGGTTTGATCGCCTCAACGACCTTGCAGGGCTGCGCCCAGCGCCAGATTGAAACGGCGCCGGCTGTCATTGCGGTGGAAGTGAAAGACACGCCCCCGGCGGATCTGCTGGCCTGCCCGGCAATGCCTGCGCCATTCCCGAGCGATGCCGCGGCCACAATCCCGCCGGCGGTGCGATCGGCGCTCATCGCCCTTGCCACGGCTTACGCGGACACGCGCGATCAGCTGCTGCGCGTCATCCGCTGGCATGAGCCGGGCGCCTGCGCGGATCCGCGCTGATGAAAAAGCCGGCGAGCCTTCGTGCCCACCTCACTGCCTATTTGCCCGAGCTGCAGACGCACCCGGATCGCCTTGCCATCTATGTCGAGAGCGGCAGCGTCCGCGCTCTCCAGTCGCGCACCCATAGCTTCGAATATGCCTACAAGCTGCAGGTGGGGCTTTGGGATTTTGCCGGGTCGGCCGATAGCCTCATGCTCCCGCTGCTGATCTGGCTGGAGACAGAGCAGCCCGAGCGCCTGCGTGATCGCGATGCAACGCCCTTCACCTTTGAGGCCGAGCTGCTGGACAGCGACACCAGCGATATCCTGATCTCGATCGATCTCACCGAGCGCGTGATTGCCAAGCCTCGCGAGGATGGCACCGGCTTTGACCTTGAACACCCGGCTGAGCCGCCTGTGTTTGAGACGTTCCCCGGCATCGACAATCCATTCATCCAAGGCTGGGGCGGCACCGAGCCGCTCGTGGCAAGCAAAGCGCCTGGCACCATTCTAACACCGGCGATCCCGCCAGACGCATGAGCGAGGAACTGCTCGAACTGGAGGCGATGGCCGGGGCGATCGTGCGGGCGCTGAGCGCCGGCGAGCGCCGTTCCATGCTCCGCAAGATGGCCCAGCGCCTTGCCCTGAGCCAGCGCCAGCGCATCGCCGCCCAGCGCGCGCCCGATGGCAGCGCCTTTGAGCCGCGCACACAAAAGACGCCTGCGATCCCCTCGCGCGGTCCAGCTTGCTTCCTTTATCCATCGAGCAGCGGCGTGCGCCGCGTGATCATGCGCGGCTTCTCATGGGACAGCGATCGCATGATGACCGGCTTCGATGTTGAGGCGGGCGGCATTCGATCCTTCCACTTCGACAAGGTGGTGAAGTGGCTTCCCGTGCCCGAGGAATATCGCGGGGGCGGCGGCAGCACATTGCGTCGCAAGGGCGGCCTACGCCGCCGCGCTATGTTCCGGCGGCTCTCATCGGGCCGCTATCTGCGCTCTGGCGTGGATGATCGCGGCTTTTGGGTGGGGTTTAGCGGGAAAGCGAGCGAGATCGCCGGCATCCATCAGCACGGGCTGCGCGATAAGCCCTCGCTGCGCGCCCGTGCGATTTCTTATCCCAAACGCGAACTGATCGGGGCGACCGAGGCGGACCGGGAAATGCTCATCAACCTGCTTTATCAACAGCTCGTCGAGGCGGCTCTGGTCTTAGATGTCTAGGATGGCCGACCTACTGTTGGACTAATATTTACAGAGCCAGACGATGCCGGCATCACATCCAATAGTAGGGGCTTGCTTAATCGGTCTATCTGGCCGGGCAGGGCCTTCCGGAGGCGTCGCCGCCTGCAGCATCAGCTGATCAGTAGCGGCCGACCGGTAGGATGCACCCTTTCTGTCGAACACATCGGTGCGCGTTACCCAACCAGTTGTCTGTGTAGGCAGCTTACCGCCGACGAATGAACCGTTGCCCGTAATCATGAAAGCGTACGTGCAGCGCTGCTTCGCGCCTACTGGGGTGCAGCGCGCGTCGGGACGGACATCGAACACGTATTCCTGAGTTTGGATGCCGATGTCGACAACCACCTCATTTTTGCTGAGCTTGGCCATGCCCATGGACATGCCGATCTGGATACGTGGCGCGCGTGCAAATGCCTCTGCTAATGACGCTGCGAGCATAGCATTCAGAGGAACCGGTGCATTATTAGCACGAGGTGAAGAAGCAAGTTGAGGTTGCGAGGGCTTTGGCGGAGCATCCCAATAATAATTGACATCCGCGTTAGCGATGTATTCCAGATTTACTGTGTGACTAATGTCAGCCAGTCGGGCGGTGAATGCGTTTCCCTTGTTGTCGATTAACCGACCTTTCTCGACGTCCTCTCGAAAACTGTCGTAGGTCATTCCATTGAAAAAGGCGACGGTGAGATTTCCATCACAAAATTTGAGATCCGCCATTTTCGTGGGCTGCCGTTTACCACCCACGCGTTGTGGCTCATCATACCTTGCTGAGTAGTAGGCAGTCATTTTCAGACCAGCTCCTCCGGAGCAAAACTTAGGTTGAAAAAACACATAAGTATAATTGTCGTCAGGGCTGCTCGTCGGAGTTTGAAGCGCAACAGGTCGCTCAGGCGTCGGGAGGGGAACATTGGGCCCGCGATAATAATGAGGAGGCTGCGCTAACGCCGCGTTCGCGCAGCCTAGCGTGCTCAACAAAACGATTAAAGCGCGTGAACGCATCTCACCCCCCACTCGAAAACAGCGGCCAAACCGGAATTAAATCCTATCAATCGGCCCAATAGAATCAAACTAGATCGTGGCTACAAATCAAAATCGGGTTCGCCGTGGAGGGGTAACCAATCCGTAGCGCCCCATTAAATATCTGGTCTCTGGGTCTTCGTCTTTAGCTCAATGACTTGCCATAGGGCGAGAGCGTCTCGCCCTATGCACTTCGTAGAATAGCCCGTCCGCCTCGGCCGAAATGGCCGGCATGGCTGATGCAACTTTCACCGCAGTCGATCTCTCGCGCCTTCCAGCGCCGGATGTGATCGAAAAGCTCAACTTTGAGACGATTTTCGCCGATGCGGTGGCGCAGATGCAGGCGCGCATGCCTGATTTTGAGGCGCGTGACAGCGATCCCGCGACCAAACTGCTGCAAGTCACCGCCTATCTCGCCCAGCTTCTGCGCCAGCGTGTCAACGATGCCGCCCGCGCCGTCATGCCTGCCTATGCCACCGGCGCGGATCTCGACAACATCGCAGCCCTGTTCGGCATCGCCCGCCTCACGCTCACGCCCGCCAATACCGAGCTGGGCATCCCGGCGGTCATGGAGAGCGATGTCGATTTCCGCCGGCGCATGGTGCTGGCGCCCGAGGGTTACTCCGTCGCCGGGCCGGAAGGGGCCTATATCTTCCATGCGCTGAGCGCCGATCCGCTGGTGCTCGATGCCAGCGCCGCCAGCCCGGAGCCGGATGACATTCGCGCGCTCGTGCTCTCGGTGCTTGCGGATCACGATGCCAATCCGGCGCTGATCGATGCCATGACGCAGGCGCTCGATGGCGCCACATGGCCGGGCGAAGTCGTCGTTTCCGTGCTCTCACGCGCAGAGACTGGCGAGGCTTCCCCAGCGCTGATCGCGACCGTGGAGGCGCACCTCTCCGATGAGACGATCAGGCCGCTCACGGATCATGTGATCGCGCAATCGGCCGAGATCGTCGGTTTCGAGGTGGATGCGACCCTCACCACATTCAGCGGGCCAGATGGCGCGGTGGTGCTCGATGCCGCGCGCGCGAGCCTCGATCGCTATGTGGAAGAGAGCCACCGGATCGGCCGCGATATTACGATTTCGGGGCTGCACGCGGCTTTGCACGTTGAAGGCGTGCAGAATGTCGTGCTGGCCCAGCCCACCGCAGATCTCATCATCAGCCGGACGCAGGCACCCTTCTGCACCGGGATCTCGCTCACCTATGCGGGCACCGGCGAATGACCGCGCCCAGCATCCTGCCGTCTGGCTCAACGCCGCTCGAGAAAGCGCTCGAGCAGGTGATCGCCGCCGCGCTCGATATCCCGGCACCAATCCGCAATGTCTGGTCGCCGGATCAATGCCCGATCGAGCTGCTGCCATGGCTGGCTTGGGGCCTGAGCCTCGATAACTGGTCATCGGACTGGTCGGAGGCGATCAAGCGCGAGCGCGTGCGCAAGGCGATCCCGATCGCGCGCCAGAAGGGCACGGCCGCCAGCGTGCGCAGCGTCGTGCAGAGCTTTGGCGGTTCGGTTGCGATCCGCGAGTGGTGGCAGCAGGAGCCGCGCGGCATCCCGCACACATTCGAGCTGCTGCTCAATCTTGAGCAGGCTGGCGCCCCGGCAAGCGCCGCCTTTGTCGATCAGGTCATTGCCGAGGTGAGCCGCGCCAAGCCGGTTCGCTCTCACTTCACATTCACCCAGGGCATCACGGCGCGCGGCGGCATCGGCCTTGTCGCGCGTGCGAGGCCTGCGCTGCTCGCCCGGCTCAGCTGCGCCGCGCCGGCCGCCTAATCGGAGGTTCCATGGCTCTTTCTATCATTGTCACCGATGCCGGGCGCGCTGCTCTGGTCAATGCCGCGAACAACGGCACCAATCCGGTGGTGATCACGCAAGCCGGCATCACTGCCACCGCCGTCGTGCCTTCAGCCAGCGCCACCGCCATTCCCGGCGAGATCAAACGCATCTCGACATTCTCGGGTGATGTGGTGGCCGATGACATGATCCACCTCGTTGTGCGTGATGAGACAGCTGATAGCTACGCGCTGCGCAGCTTCGGCCTCTATCTCGCCGATGGCACGCTGTTCGCCATCTATGGCCAACCCGAGCCGGTTGTGGAGAAGTCCGCGCAGGCGATGATGCTGCTCGCGATCGACATTGCCTTTGCCGATATCGATGCCGCCGCGATCACCTTCGGCGATGCCAATTTCATCAACCCACCTGCCACCGAGGAGGCGCAGGGCGTGGTGGAACTGGCGACTCCGGCAGAGACCGCCGCTGGCGTCGACACCACGCGCGCGGTGCATCCCAAGGGCCTCAAGGATACCGTCACGAGCTGGCTCAACGCGCGCTTCGGCGAGGGAAACCCGTCGGCATTCATGAAAGGCCTGCTCTCCACCGCCTCGGCAGCTGCGATGCGCTTGGCTCTTGGGATCAAGAGTGGTGCGCTTAAGGACGAAGGTGCGGGAGGCGGCCTCGATGCGGATCTGCTCGATGGGCAGCATGGCGCTTATTATGCTGACATTCCTGCGCGCCTCGGTTTTGTGCCGTGGGGGCCGAACAACGACGGTGCTGGCTCCGGCCTCGATGCCGGTCTGCTGGCTGGCCAGTTGCCCAGCTATTACACCAGTATCACTGCCCGGCTCGGCTACACCCCGCTCAATTCAACGGCATATACGGCTTCCGATGTGCGCTCGAAGCTGCTGACAGTTGATGGCGCTGGGTCGGGCATCGATGCGGATCTGCTCGATGGCCAGCAAGGCGCCTATTACACCAACATTCCCGACAGGCTCGGCTACACGCCTTTGAATAAAAACGGGGACACAGCGTACGGCTATATAATTTTCAACGCCGGGCGCGCTGGAAGTAGCTGGATCGGCGCGGCGGGTGGTGCCGAGTTAGAGGTAACGGCCAGCGCGGGCGGTGGCGCATTCATGGCCTTTCACCGCCCCGGCACTCATGCGTTCTATTTCGGGCTGGACATTGATAATCAACTCAAGATCGGCGGATGGAGTTTAGGCAGCGTCGGCCACGTCCTTTGGCATTCGGGCAACGACGGCGCCGGCTCCGGGACGGATGCCGATATGCTGGACGGCCTTCACGCCGATGCTTTCGACCGATTTGTTGCGCAAAATCTGTCTGCCACCGATGGCTATGTTGTCCACTCGAACGGCCTCAAGGAATGCTGGACGATGCTCTGGGTGCCCGCCGACAGCGCGGCGACATGGGCGCTTCCCGTCGCGCATAGCTCGTGGGTGAATCCCGTCATCGCCATGTCGATCAACAATGGCGAAAACAACGCCCAGCAGACCGTTGGCATCGTCTCGGCCACGACCTCGCACGTCACCATCTATTCGGCCGTGAACTATGGCCAATATGTTCGCATCCAGACCAAAGGCGTTTGAAATGGAAGACATGACCATCAAGATTGGCGCGCTCGACAGCGCGACCGGCACAGTGCCCGTCACATTCATGCTGGGTGAGATTGAACACAAGCGCCCCGTTAACGCCGTGATCAAGGAAAACGGCACGCATGATCGCGCCGCAACCGTCGAGCGCGTCAATGAGGTAGCGCGGGGCGTAGCGGAAAAGATCAGGGTCGGCGTCATCACCTCTGCCCCGCCGCACTCATCAGGCACTGAGTAAACCCGTGCCTTCATTCGACCCGCGATTGTCATGACAGGTGATGCCAACTTGCATCGGTCATTGAAAAAACGACCAGTTGCCTTCTCTATATGGCAATTAGGTGGTGATTAACCGGCATCGGTGAAACTAACATTCATCAAGTTTGTTTGCCGGAAGTGGAGAAATCAACAACCCTTGCTGCTCTTGTAGTCGACGATGACGCGCTGATCCTGATGCATGCCTGCAATATTCTGGAGGACGCCGGGTTTCGCTGTTTCGATGCCTGTGATGGGCGAGCCGCAGTCGAGCTTCTCGATTTGCATGCCACCTCAATCAATTTGCTCTTTTCAGATGTGGAAATGCCGGGTGGCATTGATGGCTTTGCATTGGCCCGTCATGTCACCGAGCACTGGCCACACATCGAAATCGTCATTGCCAGCGGACGAATAGCCCCTGAGCCCGGCGACATGCCGGAGCACGCCACATTTGTTGCCAAGCCTTTTAGTGCGCAGAAGGTCCACGACCATCTTCGCGCCTCTCTCCCAGACACGAAAAAGCCTGAGCCGCTAAAAACTGCGGTCTAGTTTCAAAATCCGCTGGGCTTAAGCGCCCAAACGTTCAAAAACAGCAGAGTGATCAATGGCATCAAGCAACGATGATCCGGAACGTCCTCCATCTTCAAGGGGCGGAGGAAATCTTGCAATCGTTGCAGTATTTCTCGCCATTTCCGTCCTCGCGGTTATGGCAATGCTTGTTTAGCCCGGTCCCACATTGGACAGCGCTAGCGGCTTAATGCCGCGCCGGTTTGCTTCCTCGAGAACAGCAGCTTGAAGCGCAGACACGCAATCGGCCGCTGCACTTCGTCGTGCCATCCAAGCCAGCTCATTATCGCTCATTTTCTTTGCCATCTCGGCGCAAGCTTGCTGCAACAGGCGCATCCCGGAATCCCGAATTCGAAGTCTGATCATGGGCGCAACTAGCCCGATAAGCTGCCCCGCAGTACCTGTCCCTTCGGGCAAAAATCGGCCTCAACTGTATCGATCAACGTGCCAGAACGCCTTGGAGGGGCTTGAGGGGCAACAGCCGCCTGCCTACCACTGTCCGAGCTCAATCATCTTCATCGGGCGAGACGTTCTCACCCGATGAAGCCCCGCGCATGAGCGATAACCGCGCGGCATGGTCCTGCCCATGCGCAACCCTTCCGACCTTGAGCACACCACCGGCGAAGTGATCCAGCTGGGCGCGATTGCCTCCGTGGATCCCGCGAACGCCACATGCACCGTGACGATTGGCGAGATCACCACCGGCGAGCTGCCATGGCTCGCCCAGCGTGCCGGCGGCGTGCGCTCATGGTCGCCGCCGACCGTTGGCGAGCAATGCGTGGTGCTGGCGCCCGAGGGCGATCTGGCGAACGGGCTGGTGGTGCTCGGCCTCTACAGCAATGCGCACCCGGCACCCTCGACCAATCCCGATCTCGTGCAGCTGGCGCTCAATGATGGCGCGGTGATCGAATATGATCAGGCCATCCATTCATTACGCGCGACGCTGCCCGCCGGCGGCACCGCGCAGATCGAGGCGCCCGGCGGCATCACCATCAAAGGCGATGTGACGATCGAGGGCGATATCAGCCTCGAGGGCGATATCAGCATGAGCGGCACGCTGACGGCTGAGCAGGATGTGCTGGCGGACGGCAAGAGCCTCAAGAGCCACCGGCACAGCAGCGTGACGGCCGGTGCGGCGCAGAGCGGGCCGCCGGCATGAGCGGGATGGATCGCCGCACGGGCGCCCCGCTCGACGGGCCAGACCATATCCGCCAGTCCGTGAGCGATATTCTCAGCACCGCCATCGGCGCGCGCGTCGGCCGCCGCGAATATGGCTCGCTGCTGCCCGAGCTGATCGACCGGCCGATGACCGCACCCAATATCCTGCGCCTCTATGCAGCCACGGCTCTGGCGCTCTCGCGTTGGGAAAAGCGCCTGCGCTTGCGGCGCGTCCAGCTCGTTGCGGGCGATCGCCCTGGCACTGCCTCACTCACCATCGATGCCGAGCGCACGGATGCCCCAGCGCCGAACGCCCGGCTGCGCCTCACTTACCCCCTCAACGCTTAAAATCGAGGAACCGTCCAATGGCTTTCAAGCACGGCATCACCATCACCGAAATCGATAGCGGCGCGCGCACGATCACTGCGGTGGCGACCGCCGTCATCGGCCTTGTCGCCATCGCCAGCGATGCAAATGCGGCCACCTTCCCGCTCGATAAGCCCGTGCTGATCACGGATCTTTCCGATGCGATCAGCAAAGCCGGCACCAATGGTACGCTCGCCAGCTCGCTGCGCGCGATCAATGCGATTGTGAGCACGCCCGTGGTGGTGGTGCGCGTGGAAGAGGGCGGCGATGCGGCCGAGACGGCGAGCAATGTGATTGGCGGCGATGTGGCCGGCGAAAAGACTGGCATGCAGGCCTTGCTCGCATCGCGCGCCCAGACGACGGCTCAGCCCAAGATCCTGATCACGCCCGGCCTCGAGACGCAGGCCGTCACAAAGGCGCTGGCCGTGGTGGCAAAGAAGCTGCGCGCGTTCGCTTATGCCCGCGTCGTCGGCGACACCGTGGCCGAGGCCGGCCTTTATCGCGCCAATTTTGATGAGCGCGAGCTGATGCTGATCACGCCCGACTGGCTTGTCTGGGATACGGCCACCAGCGCCAATGTCACCGGCCATGCCGCTGCCTATGCCGGCGCCATGCGCGCGCTGATCGATCAGCAATACGGGCCGCAAAAGACCCTCTCGAATGTCCCGGTGCCCGGCGTCCTTGGCATCACCAAGGATTTCTATTGGGACATCGAGAACATGGCGAGCGATGTGGGCGTGCTCAATCAGGCGCACGTCACCAGCCTCATCCGCACCGATGCCGGCTATCGCTTCTGGGGCAACCGCACCTGCGCAGCGGATACCAGCCTCTATAAGTATGAGAGCACGGTGCGCGTGGCGCAGCTGCTCGCCGATACGATCGCCAAGGGCATGTTGTGGGCGGTGGATAAGCCGCTCACCCCGTCGCTCACCCGCGACATCATCGAGACGATCAACGGCTTTTTCCGCCAGCTCAAGGCGCAGGGCGTGGTGCTGGGTGCCAATGCGTGGTTCGATTCCGCGCTCAACTCGGTGGAGAGCCTCAAGGCCGGCAAGCTGCGAATCGATTATGACTACACGGTGCCGCCCCCGCTCGAGGATCTCGGCTTCAATCAGCGCATCACTGACAAGTATCTGGCCGATTTCAGCGCAGCGCTGAGCGAGGCCTGACCCCCCGCCATCCTCTTTCCCCGATCATAGGAGCAAATCATGGGCCTCCCCCGCGTCCTCAAGAATATGATGCTGTTCAACGAAGGCTCGGCCTATCTGGGCGAAGTCAAGACAGTCACTCTCCCGACCCTCACCCGGAAGATGGAAGAGAGCCGCCTCGGCGGCATGAATGGCCCGGTGAGCTTTGACATGGGCATGGAGGCGCTTTCGGCTTCCTTCACAGCTGGTGGCCCTCTGCGCGACGTTCTGCGCCAGTTTGGCGCGACAACCATCGATGGCGTCTATCTTCGCTTTGCCGGTGCCTATCAGCAGGATGACAGCGGCAACGTCGACGCGATCGAGGTGATCATGCGCGGCCGCCACAGCGAGATCGAGATGGGCGATCAGGAGGTGGGCGAGCCGGGCGAATTCAGCGTCTCCAGCGCGCTCGTCTACTACAAGCTGCTCTGGAACGGTCGCACTGAGATCGAGATCGATTTCATCAACATGATCGAGATCGTGGATGGCGTGGATCGCCTCGCAGCCCAGCGCAACGCCATCGGCCTCTTCTAAACGTCGCGGCCCGGCTTCACCGGCCGGGCCGCGTGCCCCTTGCCCTTCTGGAGAGCATGATCATGACCATCCCGGCCGAGCCGACCTTTCGCACCGTTTCCCTCGATAGCCCCGTGCAGCGCGGCGAGCAGTCGATCGAGAGCATCCAGCTGCGCAAACCCAAGTCGGGCGAGCTGCGCGGCCTTTCGCTGGTCGATCTGGGCCAGCTCAAGGTCGATGCGCTCACCAAGATCATCCCCCGGATCTCCTCACCCACGCTGACCGAGGCCGAGGTGGCCAATCTCGATCCCTCTGATCTGCTGGCCTGCGGTGCGGAGATCGGGAGTTTTTTGCTGCAGAGATCGCAGAGAGCGGCGCTCCACGATTGATCGAGGATGCCATGGCGGATCTGGCGATCACGTTCCACTGGTGGCCGGCCGTCATGGACGAAATGAGCGTGAGCGAGCTGCTGGGCTGGCGTGAGCATGCCGCCCGCCGATCAAGGCCCCCTGAAAGACCCGGAAAGCGCTAGACATGGCATCCAAGAACCTTCGCCTGCAGGTCATCCTCGAGGGCCTCGATCGCGTGACCGCACCGCTCAAGGCGATCACCGGAGCCAGCTCGAACGCGCGCAAGGATCTGGCCGAGACGCACAAGCAGTTGCAAAAGCTCGACGCGGCGCAGCAGCAGGTGGGCAAATACAAGGCAGCCGAGGGTCGCTTTGCGGCCGATACGCAGGCTCTGGCGCAGCAGCGCGAGAAAATGGAAGAGCTGCGCGCTACGCTCGAAAAGACCGAGGCGCCGACCAAGAAGCTGCGCAATGAGTTTGCGCGGGCTGAAAAGCAAACCGCCCTTCTCACGGCCAAGGTGGACAGGGGCGGGGATGAGCTGCAGCAGCTCTCCCGGCAGTTGGGCGAGGCCGGAATCGACGTCGGAGATCTCGCGCGCCACGAGCATGATCTGGCGGTCCGCACCTATGACGCCAATCAGGCCTTGAAGCGCCAGACCGAGCAGCTCGACAAGGTGGCGAGAGCACAGCGCAACACCGATCGGCTCAATGAAGTGAGCGCCAAGGCGACCGGCCTTGGCCTCGGCATGGTGGCCGCCGGCACCGCCGCTGGCGCGCCGATCGTCATGGCAACCAAACAGGCCATGACGCTCGAGGCGGCGATGGCCGACGTGCGCAAGGTGGTTGATTTCGATTCCCCGCAAGCCTTTGCGCAGATGACCAGCGATATCCTCGACATGAGCGAGCGGATCCCGATGGCGGCCGAGGGCATCGCTGCGATCGTGGCGGCCGCCGGCCGCGCGAACGTGCCGCGCGAGGAATTGCTGCGCTTCGCTGAGGATGCGGCCAAAATGGGCGTGGCCTTTGAGAGCACGGCCGAGGATGCCGGCGCAACCATGGCCAAGTGGCGGACTGCATTCGAGCTGCCACAACATGGCGTGGTGGAGCTGGCCGATCAGATCAACGCGCTCACCAACACCTATGGCGGCAATGTGAGCGCCGTCACCGAGATGGTGACGCGCATCGGCCCGCTCGGCAAGGTGGGTGGCCTGGCTGCAGCCCAGATCGCCTCCATGGGCCAAGTGCTCTCGAGCGTGGGCGTTGAAAGCGAGATCGGCGCCACGGGCATCAAGAATATGATGCTGGCGCTCACCAAGGGCAGCGCCGCCACCAAATCGCAGCAGAAGGCGTTCTCGTCGCTGGGCGTTGATGCCGAGCAAGTCGGCAAAGCCATGCAGAAGGATGCCGGCGGCGCGATCCTCGATGTCCTCGGGCGCCTGCAGGGCCTATCGAAAGAGGCGCAGGCTTCCACGCTCACGCAGCTCTTCGGATCCGAGAGCGTCGGCGCGATCGCGCCGATGCTCAACAATCTCGATCAGCTGCGGGAGAACTTCGCACTGGTGGGCGATAGCAGTCGCTATGCCGGCTCGATGAATGCCGAATATCTCGGCGCGATCGCCACGGCCGAGGGCGCCACCGGCCTTGCCACCAACGGGCTCAAGGCGCTCAACATCACCATGGGACAATATCTGCTCCCCACGGTAGTGAAGGTCGCTGGCATGGTCGCCGGAGCGGCCAAGACCATGCGCAGCTGGGCACAAGAGCATCCGGTGCTGGCCAAGGGCATCATGATGTTCGTCGGCGCCGGCGCGGCGCTGCTGATCCTGCTCGGCACGCTGGCGCTCGGCTTTGCGGCGCTCACCGCTGCGGCCGCGCCACTGGGAATCGCGCTCGGCCCGCTGCTGCTCATCGTGGCCGCCGTCGCCGCCGTCGCCGCTGCTGCCTATCTCATCTATGACAGCTGGGATGGCATCGTTGCCTATTTCAGCGGCCTCTGGAGCGGCATTCTAGACGCGATCCGAAACGCAGTGGGGTTCCTGCGCTCTCTCGACTTCGGACAGATCGGCCGGGATCTCATTCAGGGCTTGATCAACGGCATGCTGGGCAAGCTTGCCGCTCTCAAGGATACGATCGTCGGCGCGGCCAGCAGCGTGGCGAAGTGGTTCAAGGAAAAGCTCGGCATCCATTCGCCCTCGCGCGTGTTCGCGGGGCTGGGCGGGTTCGTGATGGAGGGCCTCGATCAGGGCCTTGCTGCGAACACCGCTGGGCCGCTTCAGCGGATCTCCGAGCTGTCCGGCCTGATGACCCGAGCGCTGGCCGTGGGCGCCGGTGGAGCAGCCGTGGCGATCGCTGGACCGGCTGCGGCGCAGGGAGGCGCCAGCGCGTCTGCTGCGCCGGCTGCGGCACCCTCCACCTATCATATCGAGATCAAGGTGAGCGGCGCCGGCGTGCCCGAGGACATTGCCGATGCCGTGCGCCGGGCCATTGATCAGATCGAGCGCGAGAAGCGTGGGCGCGGCTATGGCGACGATTAAGGAGGCAGCGCGATGCATCTGATGGCTCTGGGCATGTTCGTTTTCGAGATGGGATCGCTTGCCCCCGACGAGCTGCAACGCAAGGCAGACTGGCAACATGCCCGCGCTCCGCGCATGGGCGCGCGCGACGCGGTGCAGTTCACCGGGCCGGGCACCGAAACTATCTCGCTATCCGGCGCCACATATGCCGAGCTGAGCGATGGACAGGTGAGCATCGACCAGCTGCGCCAGATGGCCAGCGCTGGCGATGCCGTTCCACTGGTGAGTGGCGCCGGCGAGGTGCTTGGCAATTTCGTGATTGAGGCGATTGATGAGCGCCATGCCTATCTGACGGCCAATGGTCGCCCGCGCCGCATCGATTTCGCGATTGATCTGCTGCGCGTGGATGATCCGGCGCCCGAGGACCCCGAGGCTGCGCAATGAGCGGCCACAATATCGCGGACTGGCGCGTGACACTCGATGGCGTCGATCTCTCCGACCGGCTGCGCCCGCGCCTTGTCTCACTCAGCCTGTCCGAGCGTCGCGATGATGAGGCGGATCAGCTCGATATCGTGCTGAGCGATACCGATGGCGGCCTTGCGATTCCCAAAGAGGGCGCGGTGTTGAGCGTCGAGATCGGTTGGAAACAGGGCCGCAATGTGCCGATCGGCCTTGTTCACAAGGGCAGCTTCAAGGTGGATGATGTGACCCATGCCGGGCCGCCTGATCAGATCACGATCCGCGCGCGGTCGGCGGATTTTACCTCGGAGATCCGCAACCGCCGCGAAGGCAGCTGGAAGGATACCACACTGGGGGCGGTTTTGCAGGACGTGGCGGGCCGCAACGGCCTTGGTGCGAAGGTGGCGCCGGATCTGTCATCGATCGCCCTGGCATCGCTCGCACAGAGCCGCGAGAGCGATGTGGCGTTCCTTCGCCGGCTCGGCCGCGAGCATGATGCGGTTGCCACGATCAAGAATGGCAATCTCATCTTTGCGCGCAAAGGCGCCGGCGCCACCACCAGCGGCAAGGCCCTCCCGCACATCGAGATCCCGCGCAGCCATGTCTCGAGCCATTCATGGCAGCGGCAGAAGCGAGAGGGTCAAGAAGGCGTCGCGGCCAGCTGGCACGATCGCCGAGAGGCGAAACGCAAGGCTGTGACCGTGGGCGTGCAAAAAGGCGCCAAGCGCTTGCGCAAGGTCTATCCGGATGAGGCCAGCGCCACGCGCGCAGCAATCGCTGAACGCGACCGGCTCAAGCGCGCGCCGGCCACGCTCGATCTAAGCGTCGCTCTGGGGCGCCCGGACGCGACGCCGGACGCGCGCGCCACGGTGAGCGGCTTCAAAGATGAGATTGATGCCACCACATGGCTCATCACCGAGGTGGCTCATCGGCTCGATAAAGCCGGCGGCTTCGTGTCGAGCATCAAAATGGAGACTGGATGAGCCACTGCGGTGGCTGCGCCCCAAGGCATACATCAGCCTTGTAGCGACGCCTTAGCGTAAAGCCGATCCAGCACGGCAGCAGTCGCAGAACCCAACACTCCCATCGCCGTTCTCACATCTCGCGTGTAGTTGACCGTGACCGGAGCGTTCAGTTTGACGCGCAAGGCTTCTATCGCCTTTGAAAGAGAAGAAACGTACTTCTCGTCATCAGGATGCGTCAAAATAACGCGCAGATCGACCAATCTCCACTGAAGTTTAGTAACTAGATCTAGGCAGTCTTCACGCAGATCAGACGCATTTTCTTTTTCATTGACAAGCGCAGAATCAAACCTACGAACCTTTTGAGAAAGCTCAATAATTTCACTATTAAGCTGATCCGTTGTTTGCTTAAGATGGGCACTTCGGCCATCTTCAATCTGGAACTGCCTAGAGTACATAGGCGCAAAATAATAAGTTAGTGTTGCTGCAGCTAAACTAGCTAATATAGTCATCCATACCGGCATCTTCTCTTCAAAGAAGACAGGGAATGCACTCCTTAGCCAGTTGAGAAATCTACTTAGCATTTAACTCATCTTTGTGCCGCTGAACCTCAGCCGAGTTATCTAACGTCAAATCCAAGGTATTCTTAGCTGATTTCCCAAGGCTCGATTGGACTGGACTCCATGCAGCACTGTTGAATGAGTTAATAAAATTGTCGAGCTCAGTTTTAGCTTCTGCTTCATTGGCACCTTGTAGAGCGCCGGCGACCTGAGCAGAAACATGGGCGCGTTGCTGCGCAAAATTTGCGTTGGGATCGCCGGTCGCCATCAGAATACCGCCTGCTAGCAAAATGGCGGCTAGCCCACTCTTTGCAGTGACAGTGAACTTGCCCGGCGAGTTAAAATTCTGCGCAAGCTCTGCGACCCGACTTTCATCATAAAACTGAAGAATTGCGGCATCGATGTCGAGCGCCTGAAATGCGTCGAATTCCCCGTCTTCATATGAAAAGACGGCTGCCATAACGTATTTCAATAGTTTTGCGGCTTCGTAAGGCTGCAGTGGATCTTTGCCAGCGTAGCCGTTTCCAAACAGGTCGAGCTTTGACCTCTCACGCCATGAGTAGCTTGGATAGACATTGTCGAAGATATCTTGATAGAATCGGCGATCAATCATTGTGATCGCGTGTCGATTTATGAGACGCCTAGCGGTGCGGGGGGCGAAATCGCGTCGGGTCGCGACAGCATTTATCCACCGAACGCGACGCGTGGGAACTATTTCGTTTTCCAGCTGTGGAACAACTAAGTCGTCCGATTTCGACCAATTACTTGATATTTCGCCGATTAAAAAGGGATCAAACTGACCGTGCCCTGGCGACATAACGATGTCACCGATTTTGGCCATTTTAAATAGTCTAGTTATGTTGCCAATTTCTGCGGCAAATTGTCGGGCGGATGGCGTGTTGCCTGCATGTGGATTGGGAAGATAGTCAAGCGGGTTGCGTGACGGGTGTGCAGTGGTATGCCCTCGAATGAGCTCATTGACCGCATCGGACATGGCAAGATGCCGGCGCATCAGAACGTCGTCTCTAAATGCCGCCGGCGTAGCGTCAAATCCAGGAATATTAAGAAACACTCGGTTGTTATTCGAGAAATCGTCGAGAAAGCGCCGATTGCTTCCGGCATAGATTAGCCAGACTGCAACATCGTCGCGAAGCAGTCTAATTGGTGAAAGCTCCACGTTACCCCCTACAGTTGCCTATTACCCAATCAGTTATAACGAGCCGAAAAGCGGCTATTCCTCTCAGCGTTAGACGCAATTCTCCTTAGCACCATGGTTCGCGGCGACCGTTCCAGGTCCGCGCAAGCCCTTCCCTCACGAGCTGCTCGCCGAGAGACCGGCCATCGCGAACGAGAACGCGAAGTTTGCGATTGTATTTGTCCACATCGCGGTCGCCTATGCGGCGGACTTCAAAACGGCCTTCGTTGACAAGCTCGCGGAGGCGATGCTTCGCACGCTGGCCAAGCGCCCTCTCCTCATCGCATCGAGGCGAACCGATTTCTGGTGTGTCGATATCGGCAATGCGAATCTTCTCGCCGTCGATCCACAAGGTGTCCCCGTCCGCGACGCAGTTATGTCTAATAACACCGCAGATCTCATAGCGCGTAGCGCCGTCTCCCTCGGTAGCTATTAGAGTGCTCGTCGGCGCTGATCGGTCCTCAAAATATGAAAAGCCTGCACCAGCGCCGGTCCCGAGCAGAATGGCAACCGCGAAGATAGTCAGCGGCCGCAAGCCCATCACCTCGTCCTAGTTCCTTACGACTGCCGGCGCAGTGAAGTCCCGTTCGGCAGCGGCCGCTTTAGGGGCAGCTTCCATAGTGGGCTGCGTCACAGGCGCGGCTGCAGGTTGCGTGTGCGGCGTGACGAAAGCGAGATCTTCGTCAAGAAACGCCTTCACGCTCGAACCCATGGGAATGTAAGCGCTCGTGCCTGTCGTAAAGAAGCCCGCCAATGGAACAAGTGCAACAGCGCCAATGACGCCAGCCGTTCCGGTGACGCCCTTGTCATCAAACGTGCCGGTCAGTCGAACGTGCCGATCACCAAGACGCATGGAGACTACCCGCGCACCGATGTAGCCGGATTTTCCCCACATACCTTTGTTGCGGACTTCCGTGACTTCTCCAACGACAGGCGTGCCGCCTGGGATCACTGTCACGCCGTTCATCGTGACGCTCGAGGCGACCTCCATCTGGAACCGCTGGCCGACGCGCAGTTTCTTCTTTTTGGTGGTCAGCTCTTCACGCATTTGAAGGGGAATTTCAGTGCCGGCGCGCATCACGTTTTCAGCCACTGGAGCGATTAAAACGGCTTGAGACGCGGGCGCGATATCCTGCGCTATAGCGGGCATAGCGACCAAAATGCTGGACGCGACAACAGCGTGAACTTTCATGACGTTCCCCCTAAATGAGCCGCATCCCCTAGCGGCACTACTCTGATAACTACAGTAGTCGACCGTGGTTGATAAATTCAACTATTTCGAGTTCCGTTAACTTTTTTACGGTCTTTCCTACACATAACGATTCTAATATCTGGAACGAACCAAGAACAAACGGACAAGGTTGGTGACGGGAAAGACGTGGCGATTGACGCCAGGGTGCGAGTTTGCCTGCAATCGATGCAGTGTGCGGTGTGCGACAATTGCGGCGGTCAGGGACGATCTGTGGCGAGAGACCGAGCAGCTTCTGCGGGCGCAATCATTGGCGCCTTGCCCTGATCGGGCGCGACAGGTCCGATCGCTGCAAAGCCAGCTGGAAGGCGCTGAGCGAGAATTCGCGCGGCTTCGGCCCTCGTTGCGTCCGCTGGCACCAGTGCGAGCAAGCTCTGGAACATATCAGCCAGCGCGTCTTCACTAGGGAAAGCAACTGACAGGGTGACATACTGGACGGCGGGCTTGGCGGCTTCGATGGCACGCGCTTCCGGCTCCGCCTCGCTCTCATTCAGTCCAGCGAGCATCATGACTTCGGCAGGGTCCACGCCGTATTCGGCCAGCATCGCGGCTACCTTGCGCGCAAAGTCCAAGGGCAGGTGCGACTTCTTGTACGAGTTCGGGTTCTCGTAAAAATTGTAAGACGAGTGGCCCATCTCCAGCTTTTCCGCCGCTCGTCGGATCGAAAGAGGGGGGACTGCGCGAAGGCGTAGCGCCTTCAGTTTGGGGCCAACAGGAGACATGTCAGCACCATGCAGAATTTTTGAACACTGTCCGTTCAGAATCACTGTTGACGACTGTTCAAAAGTTCTGCACATTAATGGGCATGAGTTCGGAACAGAACATTTTCAGTCTCTTCGGGGGTATTCGCCCTGCAGCCCGCGCCATTGGCGAACCACCATCCAACGTGGCCGCGTGGAAACGCGTGGGGCGCATCCCCGCTGAGAAGCAGCCCCATGTTCTCAAGGTCGGTCAGGCTCTGGGACTTCCGATTACCGCCGACCATGTCGTCTTCCCCCTCGGCCGTCCTGCTACCGACGCGACGGACCTAGCCGATCCGGCGAAAGCGGTCTGTTTCAATCATGCGGACGAAACGAAGCGCGAGGGGCAAGCCTGATGCTCGCCCTCGGCTCCATCCTTTTCCCACTGGCCGGGGCCGCTGCCCTCGCCACGATCATCAAAAGCGGGGCGGACTATCGGGTGCAGGCGCGTGCCGCCCTCTCCGCTCTTTTCCAAGGAGGGTCACAGAAATGATCAGCAGCCGCATTTACCGGCCCGGCGAGATCATGCCGGCGAACGAGTGCCGCTATTGCCACGGCAAGGGCACATTGCAGAACGTCCACTCGTCCGCCTGGGCCGTGCCGCGGCTTATCCGCGTCCGCTGCACGCACAAGGTTGGCGACCCTTATGGCTTCGCCGAGCAGCAGCGCAATAATCTGCGCTACTGGCTGATCGGTCTTGGGGTTGGCGGCGGTTTGCTCGCCCTCGCCCTTCTGCTGGGAGGCCAAGGCTGATGACCTTCTCCCGTGTCGATCAGGAAACCATCCGCGCCATCGTGCGCGAAGAGATCGCGCTCGATGAGCTGAACAGGCTTGAGGCTCCCACCTCCCCCACGAACAAGCCTGCCCAGCTCACCTTGCGCGGAGGGGCTGGCGCAACTCCCACAGTGCCAGCCCCTACCACAATTGCCAAAGCTGCGGAATTCGTCGCGGCGCTGCTTCGTGAGGAGCGGGACCGCCGCCGCGATATCGAGGCCGTGACGGTGCATCACCGGGAGAGGGGGGCGGAGGTTCGGCTGATCGCTGGCGGGCGTTCGTTCACGCTCACCGTGAATGAAAAGCAGGTGATGGCATGACGAAGCGCCGCGAACCGCTGAGCTTTGCTGCAGCCGTCAACACCGTGGGATCGCTGGTGGGATGGGCGCAGCTCGCCCAGATCCTCGGCAAGTCAGAGCGACTGATTCGCTACTGGTCTGATGAGGACCACCGCGCGCAGCCATCGCTTGAGCAGGCCATGATGCTCGACCGGGCCTATCTGGCCGCCGGGGGCAACCATGCCCCGCTCCTCGAGGCCTATGCCGGTCAGCTCGACCTTCATACCTGGACGAGCAGTCCCTGCCCTGCCGGTCTGGCATCAGACATATCCACCGCCACGCGCGAGACGGCCGAGGCGATCAGCATCAGCATCACCTTGATCCAGCCCGGCGCGACGCTGCCAGACATGCGCAGCGCCCAGCGTGAGGTTAACGAAGGAATTGACGCGCTCAATCGCGTCCGCGCCCGCCTCAACAGCATGATCGTTCATGACGGCGGCGCGAAACAACGGGGAAGCCGCGCGGGGCGGCTTTGTGCATGAGGAGGCCATGTTGGCACGAGAAAATCACCGGATGCCGGGCGCAAGCTGTCCGGCCTGCGGGGGAGGTGCGAAGGCGCGCCGGGTGGGCAAGGTCGCGCTCACCTATCGCGAGATCTATTATCACTGCCGCGATGAGCTGGGCTGCGGTCATGTGTTCGTGGCCGAACTCACGGCGATCAGGACGGTGCGTGTCAGTCAGCGAAATCCGCCGATCCATCCCTTGCCGATCTCAGAGTGGCGCAGGGGGCCGGCGAACGACGATTCCCCCAATCCTGAACCTAATGCTGGCGCGCTAAAAGCCTAACGGCCGCCAGCCCCTCACAGACGGAATTCCGCCGCCCGGAAAGCCTCATTCCGGGAACGCTGCCCCTTTGCCTTTTGGATGCCATCCCGTGCGCGATGAATTGCTCAATGAACTGCTCCCCCGCCTCAAGCGCGACTATGGCTTTGCGGAAAAAGGCGAGTGGCTGCGCGAGGGCAAATGCCCTGAGTGCGGCGCCAAGAAGTCGCTCTATACCCATGCGGAACACCCGTGGATGCTTCGCTGCGGCCGCCTCGACAGCTGCGGCGCCGAGATCTCTGTCAAGCAGAGCTATCCAGACATTTTCGATGACTGGTCGAAGCGCCACAAGCCGACGCCCGAGAAGCCGAACGCCGCCGCCGATGCCTATTTGCGCAGCGCGCGAGGCTTCGACATCGCACCCCTCGCCGGATGCTTTTCGCAGGAATGGTATCGCGACCCCGATCTGAACATCACATCCGCAACAGTGCGTTTTCCGCTGCCCGGTGGCGGCTACTGGCAGCGCCTGATCGATCAGCCCGGCCGCTTTGGGGACAAGAAGGCGACGTTCAGCCCCGGGTCAAAGCATCGCGGCCACTGCTGGCTCTACCCCGGCGACGGCTTCGAGACGCTGGCCGTGGAGCGCGAGATTTGGATTGCGGAGGGCATCTTTGATGCGATCGCGCTGAGGCAGGCCGGCCTCGCCGCCGTCTCGGCCATGACGTGCAACATCTGGCCGGAGCATTTCCTCGCCGATCTGCGCAAGGCCTGCGCGGATCTCAATCGGCCAATGCCAAAGATTATCTGGGCCTTCGATCAGGGCGCTGCCGGCGTGGAGTGGTCACGGCGCTTTGCCAAGCAGGCGCGGGAGGCAGGCTGGCCGGTGGGCGCCGCTCAGGTGCGCGTGGATGGTGAAGGCAAGAAGACCGACTGGAACGATCTGTTTCAGGCCGACAAGCTCAAGCCAGAGCACATCGAGGACTATCTTTGGGCGGGCGACGTCACGATTGCGCAGAGCGCCGACGAAAAGGCGTTCCTGATCTACAAGAAGCATCGCTCGGCGTCGTTCCCGCTGGTGTTCAACGGGCGCCAACTCTGGGCCACCTTTTCGCTGGAGCGAATCGAGCAGCACCTCGAGCAGCTGCGCGAGGCTGATCCTTCGATCGCCGAGCTTCCCTATGGCGAGCAATGGGAACTGGCGGCCCGCCAGTCCGTGGACATTGCCGAGCTGGCGAACTGCACCTTCCGCACCCTCTATTTCCAGCGCGATACGAACATGGAAGAGGGCGCTTATTATTTCCGCATCGACTTCCCCAAGACGAAGGGCGGCCCGCGCAAAGACGCGGTGAAGGCGCCGTTTTCCGGCTCTGCCTGCTCATCCTCGGGCGAGTTCAAGAAGCGGCTCGCGGCGGTCGCGCCCGGCGCGCAGTGGGTCGGCGCGAATTACCAGCTCGACAAGCTCATGCTGCGCCAGTGGACCGATATCCAGACGGTCGAGGCGATCCAGTTCACCGGCTATTCGATTGACCATGAAGGCTGGCTGCTGGGGGATCTGGGCGTCTCCAAAGGCAAGGTCGCCAAGATCAACGAGGACGATTATTTCGTTTTCTCTCGCAAGGCGGTGAAATTGCGGACGAGCGACCGCCTGCTCTCCATCAAATACGACCCCGACAAACTCGACATCCGGTGGACGGGCGACATCTATCGCGCGTGGGGCGCCAAGGGCCTCGCGGTGATGACATTCTGGGGCCTCTCGCTCTTTGCCGAGCAGATCCGCGCCATGCAGGAATCGCTCGCCTTCCTCGAGGTGACTGGCCCGCCCGGCACCGGCAAAACGACCCTGATCGCCTTCCTGTGGAAGCTCATGGGCCGCGTCGGCAACTATGAGGGCTTCGATCCGACCAAGGCGACCAATGCCGGCATCGCGCGCACTTTGGGCCAAGTCGGCAATCTCCCAGTGGTCCTAATCGAGGGCGACCGCAATCAGGACACGCCACATAGCCGCCGCTTCGAATGGGACGAGCTGAAAACCGCTTATAACGGACGGGCGGTGCGAACGCGCGCGATCGCCAATGGCGGCATGGAGACATTCGAGCCGCCATTTCGCGGCGCGATCGCAATCGTCCAGAATGACCCTGTGGAGGCATCGCCGGCGCTGCGCGAGCGCATCATGGGCCTGTGCATCACCAAGGATGGCTGGGGGCCGCAGACACGCGAGGCTGCCGAGCGGATCAACCGCTATGAGCGCGATCAGGTGAGCGGCTTCATCGTTCACATGGTCAAGCGAGAGGCCGAGATCCTCACGCGCTACCGCGAGCGCTTCGCCGTCCATTATGAGCAGATGCTCAGGCAAGAGGGCATCCGCAACGACCGCCTGGCCAAGAACCATGCGCAGCTCGCGGCGATGTTCGATGCGATGCGCATCGTGCTCACCAACATTCCCGACGATGTTGCGAGCGAGGTGCAGGCGCAGTTTCGCGTGATGCTGGCCGAACGCCAGCGCCTCACCGAGAACGATCACCCGCATGTCGAGCTGTTCTGGGAGCGGTTCGATTACATTGAGGGGCAGGAAACCGAGAGCACGACGCACCGGATCAATCACAGCCGCATCGATGGCACGATCGCGGTCAACCTCGTGCAGTTTGAACAGAAGTGCGGCGATCTGCGCCTCTCGCTGCCACCCATTAATGAACTTAAGCGCCTGCTGCGCACCAGCAGAAGCCGCAAATTCATTGCCTATAAGCCGATCAATTCCGGCGTGACCGGCAAGACCACTGCCTGCTGGGTGTTCGAGCGCCCCGCAGGCTCCACCAGCAGCCACTCATAGGAGAGCGCAATCATGCAGCCACAGACTTCCACGCCCGTTGAAATGCGGATGATGGCCGTGCCCGATGGAATGGGCGGCACCGTCCACAAGCTTATGCCTGTCTCTCCCTCTATCGCTGCAGGAAAGGGCAAAAAGAAGGCCCGGCCCTCGCCGGATCCAATCAATGCAAATCCCGATGCGGCGGCTCAAAGCCTTCGCCAGCTCATTGAACGGCTCGAAACCCTCGAAGGGGAAAAGCGCGGGATCTCTGACGATATCAAGGATGTTTACGCCGAAGCCAAAGCCACCGGCTATGACGTGAAGGCCGTGCGGGCGATCCTGCGACTGCGCAGCCTTGATCCCAGCACTCGCCTCGAGGACGCGGCCATCCTCGAAACCTACCTGTGCGCGCTGGGAATGGAATGATGCTGGTCGCCCTACAGCGCACGCTGCTCATCCTCGCCATCATCATCGCGATTCCCTTCCTGTTCGCTCGCGGCATCGCCCGCATTTCTGGAGAAAAGCGATGAGCTTCGATCTCTTTTTCCGCTGCATGTCAGACGAAAGCGCCGATCCGCTCACGGTGCCCAAAGCGGCGATCGTGGATGAACTGGCGCGCGAGCTGCACATGCGGCGCCAGCATTATCCAAACCGGATCGCCAGCGGAAGAATGACGCGCGAGGATGCCAATCGAGAGATCAGCATCATGGCCGCCATTCATGCAGATCTGGCCGCTGATCTCCTGCTCACCCCCGGCAATGAGGACGCCGCTGCCAAGGCAAGGCGCGAGGCAGATGAACGCCTCGCCCCGTTCAGCTGGCGCGAGCTGGTGAGCTGCCTCCGCCGCGAGATCGCGATGCGACGCAAATTCTATCCCCGCATGCTCGCCACCGGCGATCGCTCGCCGGCCGATCTGCGCGGCCAGCTCGAGCGGCTTGAGGCCGCCCATTTTCTATATTGGGCGCTTGGGCGGGGCTTCTGGCCGGAAGAGCTGGAGCGTTATCGTCGCGATCCCACCGCAATGACCGCGTCGCACCATCGCATCTGGCGCGAAGCCTACGCAGAACACCGCAACCACTTTATCCCCTTCACCCTCGCACCGCGCGGCGCATATGCAACGGTGGCCGAGCCGGAGGGAGCAGCTGCATGACCAAAGACTTGCTCCTCACGCCCGCGCAAGCTGCCGCTCGGCTCCATATCAGCGACAAGACCTTGCGACGCCTTCGCCAGCAAGGGCATATCCGCTATGTCGCTATCACCGAACGAAAGATTCGGTATCGGCCGGAAGATTGTGACGCTTATGTAGCAAGCCGCGTCCGCGAGAATGAGCAATGTCAGTCTACAAGCCGAAAAACTCGACGGTCTACCTCTACGACTTCCAACATCGTGGCCGCAGATTTTATGGCTCGACGGGCCAAAAAACGAAGCGTGCCGCCGAAACTGTAGAGGCGCAGAAGCGAGCCGAGGCCGCGCTTAACCTTACATCGAAACCAGCGATCACACTCGATGAAGCGGCGGGAATTTATGAGGAGAAGCTGCGCAAGGAAGGGCGGTGGAGCAGGTCCACAGAATCTTGGATCGACAGACTGGTCAATTCGCTCGGTCCGAAGCAGTTCGTTGGCGAGATCAATCACGTGGCGATTGGGAAATATTTCCGCTCCCGGGCTGCGGAAGTCAGCGGCGCGAGCGTCAACCGCGAAATCGACGTAGCGCGCGCTCTTTGGCGCGCCACTGCCAGGGCAAAATATGACATCGGCGAGCAGCCCGATTGGGCCTCGATGCGATACGCAGTGCGAGAGCATGACCCACGTGAGTTGCAGTTTGACGAGGAGGACCGCCTACTCGCGGCCATCCGGGAAGATTATCGCCCATTCGTATCGTTTGCGCTCCTATCTGGTTGGCGCGCCGCCGAAGTCCGAGGGCTGTTGTGGTCTGATATCGATTTTCCCGCCAAGGTTGCATGGCGCACCGTTAAGGGTGGTCGGAGGATCAAACGTCCGCTCACGACGGACATGATCGTCATCGTGGCGTCGCAACCGCAGGTTTGCGCGCAGGTCTTTACCTACGTGTGCAAGAAGAGCCGGCAGAAGCGCCGCGAGGGCGAGCGATATCCGATTTCAAAAGACGGATGGCGGAAGACTTGGAGCGAAGCACTCGAAACTGCCGGCATTGCCGATTTCAGATTTCACGATCTTCGGCACACACGTGGCACGCGCATCCTGCGGAGGACAGGAAATCTTGCCGCCGCTCAGAAGGCTCTTGGCCATCGAAACATCCGTTCGACGCTCCGCTATGCACATGCCTTTGACGACGATGTGCGCGCAGCATTGGACGCATCCGAGTCCCGAACTACCCCCGAAGATCATAAAAAATCGACCCGGAAAACGGCCTAATATCAAGCTATTATGTGAATTTCTCGGGGTCCGTGTAAACGAGACGCTCTACCAACTGAGCTAATCGCCCCAGCAGCATCGTGACGGTTCGTCCGTCACAGGCGCCCCTTATCGGTCGCTATGGGGGCGGGTCAAGCTGTGCTTCAACGCTGCGGCGCCAGAAGCCCGCCCCTGCGGCGCACTTTGTCGACCCATTGCAGCGCCGCGTCCGCCGTCTCGTCGGTCAGGTCGATGAATACCCGCCGCCCATCGGTGGGATCAGCAAGCCGGACCAGGATTTTGCGCTCGGTCAGCTGCGTGATCCAGCGCAGCGCCGTGGTCGGCGGAACGGCAGCGGCAATGCAGAGGCTCGAAACCGAAACGCGCTGGCCGGCAAGGCGGGCCGCCAGCAGGTCCAACAGCATGTCCCAGGCGGGATCGGCGAACAGGTCCGCCGGCAGAAACTCGTCGCGGAGCCGCCGTGCCCGGATGAGGGCGCGGATCTCCGCGGCACTGGCGCGGCTTTCGATCGGCGACCGCTCCGCCATGGCCGGCTGGGCTGGGACCGCTGCGACCTGAGGCTTTTGTGTGGAGGGCGGCGGGGAAAGCGCCTGTCCGCTTTGCGATGTCGAACCCGCTAGCGACGAGGCAGGCTTGGCGCTGCCGGACAGTCGCTCGAGCGTCTGGGCGAGCCGGCGGACTTCCTCGCTCAGTCTCTCCAGCCGAACGCCCTCCCCGTCCCCGGCGATATCGCGCATCGTCGCAGGTCCGGACGTCATTGGGCGCAGCCCGGCGGAGACCAGCATCGTGACGATGTCCGCAAGGCTGGGATCGCACAAGACCTCGGCCTCGACGCCTTCGAGAAGCGCAAAAGCGCGCTCGAGGGAAGCCAGATCGACGAGCACACAAACCCGGCGCCCCTTCAGCATGACTTGTGGCGCCAAGGGATGCTCCAGCCAGTCGCGCGCCTCCTCACCCCTTAGATCGAGCAGGAGCAGGTCAGGCACGGTCGAGACCGCCGACCAAAGCAGGGCCGTGAGGCTTGTAGACCCGATACATTGCAGTCCCGCGCGCTCTGCAGCCCGCGACAAAAAGTCACTTGCCGGGCGATCCCCTCCCACCAGGACCGTGGGCTGCTCCAACGCTTCGCACAGCATCTGGTCGAGCCGGGACGCAAAGCTTGCATCATAACGCGGGTTGTCATCGAAGCCTGTTAACATTTGGAGCCTCAATTGCTTGATCTGGCACCAATATGCGCCATTCGATTAACCTTTTGAACCAGTTTTGTTCCATTTTGGATGAATTGGCTTCCCCGCCACCAATCCAGTCCCATCCGCATCCCACCAGGGTGCTATGTCCGCGCTTTAATTGCCCCGGCCCGCGCTCGCGCTCCCGTTGACAGGTCGCATTGAACCGTTATGGCCCAACCGATCAAAACGCCCTGCGCTGCGACCGCACTGAACGGCTAGAACCATGCGGAGTGCCAGCCACTGATATTTTTCGAGGAGACCCGCTGATGACCGCGATCGGACAGGATACGCTTGGCACGCGCGACACACTGGATGTCGGTGGCAAGCGCTATGGCTATTACTCGCTGGCGAAGGCCGCCGCGAAGCTCGGCGATTGCTCGCGCCTCCCCTTCTCGATGAAGGTGCTGCTGGAGAACATGCTCCGCTTCGAGGATGGCGTCACCGTCACCACCAGCGATGCGCAGGCGGTCATCGACTGGCTCAAGAACCCCACGGCCTCCAGCAACGAGATCCAGTATCGCCCCGCGCGCGTGCTGATGCAGGATTTCACCGGTGTACCCTGCGTGGTCGACCTCGCCGCGATGCGCGATGCGATGAACGCGCTCGGCGCGGACGCCAGCAAGATCAACCCTCAGGTGCCTGTCCACCTCGTCATCGATCACTCGGTGATGGTAGACGAGTTCGGTACGCCCAAGGCGTTCGAGGACAATGTCGCGCTGGAATATCAGCGCAACGCCGAGCGCTATGACTTCCTCAAATGGGGTTCCAAGAGCCTCGACAACTTCAAAGTCGTTCCTCCCGGCACCGGCATCTGCCACCAAGTCAATCTGGAGCATGTCGCGCAGGCCGTGTGGACCTCGGTCGACGCCAATGGCGAGACGGTCGCCTATCCGGACACCTGCGTCGGCACGGACAGCCACACGACGATGATCAACGGTCTTGGCGTGCTCGGCTGGGGCGTCGGCGGCATTGAGGCCGAAGCGGCGATGCTCGGCCAGCCGGTCTCCATGCTCATCCCTGAGGTCGTCGGCTTCAAGCTGACTGGCACGCTGGCCGAGGGCATCACCGCCACCGATCTCGTGCTCACGGTTACGCAGATGCTGCGCGCCAAGGGCGTGGTGGGCCGCTTCGTGGAGTTCTATGGCCCGGGCGTTTCGGCGCTCAGCCTCGCCGACCGTGCGACCATCGCCAACATGGCGCCGGAATATGGCGCGACCTGCGGCTTCTTCCCGATCGACGGCAAGACGCTCGATTACATGCGCCTCACCGGCCGTGACGAAGACCAGATCGCGCTGGTCGAGGCCTATGCCAAGGTGCAGGGCTTCTGGCTCGACCCCGAAGCTGCCGACCCGATCTTCACCGACACGCTGGAGCTGGACATGGGCTCGGTCGTGCCCAGCCTCGCCGGCCCCAAGCGCCCGCAGGACAAGGTGATCCTCACGCAGGTGGACGAGGTGTTCAACGCCGACCTCGCCAAGGTTTACAAGAAGGATGCCGCCGTGCGCGTGCCCGTCGACGGCGCGGCGCATGACATTGGTGACGGCGACGTTGTGATCGCCGCGATCACCAGCTGCACCAACACCTCCAACCCGAGCGTACTCGTCGCCGCCGGTCTGGTCGCCAAGAAGGCCACCGAAAAAGGCCTCAAGCCCAAGCCATGGGTGAAGACCAGCCTCGCGCCTGGGTCGCAGGTGGTTACCGATTATCTCGAGAAGGCGGGCCTCCAGACCTATCTTGATGCCGTCGGCTTCAATCTCGTCGGCTATGGCTGCACGACCTGCATCGGCAACAGCGGCCCGCTCGCCGATCCGATCAGCAAGGCGATCAACGGCAACGACATCGTCGCCGCCTCGGTCCTCTCGGGCAACCGCAACTTCGAAGGCCGCGTGAGCCCGGATGTGCGCGCCAACTTCCTCGCCTCCCCGCCCCTCGTGGTTGCCTATGCGCTCAAGGGCACGGTCACGACCGATTTCGTCGAGACGCCGATCGGCCAGGGCAGCGATGGCACAGACGTCTATCTCAAGGACATCTGGCCCTCGAACGAGGAAGTCCGCTCGGTGATGGAAGGCGCGCTCACGCGCGACATGTTCCAGAGCCGCTATGCCGCCGTCTTCACCGGCGATGAGCGCTGGCAGGCGATCGACGTGACCGGCTCGGATACCTATGCGTGGCGCGCCGGCAGCACCTATGTCGCCAACCCGCCCTATTTCGAGGGCATGGAGATGACGCCCGCGCCGGTCGCCGACATCATCGACGCCAAGCCGCTCGCCATCTTCGGCGATTCGATCACCACCGACCACATCTCTCCGGCCGGCTCGATCAAGGCGGCTAGCCCGGCCGGCCAGTGGCTGCAGGAACGGCAGGTCGCCCCTGCCGACTTCAACAGCTACGGCTCGCGTCGCGGCCATCATGAGGTGATGATGCGCGGCACCTTCGCCAACATCCGCATCAAGAACCTGATGCTGGACGGCGTGGAAGGCGGCATGACCAGCTATGCCGGCGAAGTGATGCCGATCTATGACGCAGCCATGAAGCATGAGGCCGACGGCACGCCGCTCGTCGTCATCGCCGGCAAGGAATATGGCACCGGCTCCTCGCGTGACTGGGCGGCCAAGGGTACGCGCCTGCTCGGCGTGCGTGCGGTCGTGGCCGAGAGCTTCGAGCGCATCCACCGCTCCAACCTCGTCGGCATGGGCGTGCTGCCGCTGCAGTTCCCCGAGGGCACGAACCGCGAGACGCTGGGCCTCACGGGCGACGAGAGCTTCACCATCCGCAACGTCGCCGGCCTTAAGCCGCGCCAGACCGTGACGGTGGAAGCGCGCCGCGCGGACGGCACCAGCTTCACCTTCGAGGCGCTGTGCCGCATCGATACGGTGAACGAGCTGGATTACTTCCTCAACGGTGGCATCCTGCCCTACGTGCTGCGCAAGCTCGCAGCCTGAGGCTCAAATCGCCGGGCACGCTGACCCGGCCGACGATCAACATGAAGGGGGCGATGGACGATAGTCTGTCGCCCCTTCTTCATGTGCCAGAGGCGGCGGTAGACGGCCCTCGCCGGGGTTGTGCTCCCCCTCCCCTCCGCTACACTCGTCGCGATCAGGAGAGACCATGACCCCCACCCTCAGAATAGACTTCGTATCCGACATTGCCTGTCCCTGGTGCGTGTTGGGCCTGCTCGGGCTTGAAGAGGCCATCGGTCGCCTGGCGGGTGACGTGGATGTCGATCTGCATTTCCAACCGTTCGAGCTCAGCCCAGATATGGCGCCGGAGGGACGCACTGTCGTCGATCATCTTGCGCAGGCTTATGGATCAACGCCCGACGAGATCCTCCAGCGCCGCGCCGTGGTGAGCGATCGCGCCGCCGCTTTGGGCTTCGACATGAAGACCTCGCTGGAGACGCGCGTCTACAACAGCTTCAATGCCCATCGCCTGATGCATTGGGCAGGGCTGCAGGGCCGGCAGCCGGCCCTCGCGCGCGCGTTGTTCGAGGCTTATCACAGCCGCAACGAGAATATCGCGACCGCTGACGTGCTCCTCGACGCCGCCGAGAAAGCCGGGCTGGACCGGGATTCAGCAAGTGCGGTGCTCGACTCGGATGAATATGCCAATGACGTGCGTCAGGCCGCATATCTCTGGCAGACCCGCGGCGTGACAGGCGTGCCGGCCGCGATCATCGACGGTCGCTACCTGATCTCCGGCGCGCAGCCCGCCGAGGCCTATGAGCAGGCGTTGCGCCAGATCGCCGCACAGCCGCAATCGGACGGCAATCCGCCCGCCCCCGCGTAGAAGATGGGGCTGAGCGGGGCCGTGCCGTTTAGCCGGGCTTGCGGAACCGCAACGTCATGCGGTCGCTTTCGCCCACCGCCAGATATTTGTCCCGATCGACCGCGCCATTGCGCAGGGTCGGCGGCAGCGTCCAGACGCCGGTGGCCCAGTCCGCCGTGTCACGCGGGTTGGCGTTCACGTCAGAGCTTGCCTCCAGTACGAAGCCGGCATCCTCCGCCAGCTTGCGCACCGTCGAGACTTTCAGATAGCCGCTCGTCTTCTCGGCCGCGGTGTCGCGGTCTTCGGGCAGGCGATGATCGACCACCCCCAGCACGCCACCGGGCTTGAGCATCCGGAAGAACTGGCCGAAAATCTCGCCGCCATTGCCGCGCATGACCATATTGTGGACATTGCGGAAGGTGAGCACAGTATCCGCCGCGCCATCTGGCACCTCGGTCAGCTCGACCAGCTTCACCCCGCCATAGAGCGCGGGATTGGATGCGATCAGCTTCTCTGTGGACTGGCGCCCCTGCCCGCCCGGCTGGACGCCATAATAGGTGCCGCCGCCCTTGGCCGCCAACGGAGCGAGAATCTCGAGATACCAGCCGCCGGAGGGGAAATATTCGACGACGGTCTGCTTACCGCTCACGCCAAAGAAGCTCAACGTTTCGGCCGGGTGGCGATATATATCGCGTGCAACATTGCTGGCCGTGCGGGTCGGCGCAGCCACGGCAGCGGCGATGTCCGGCTTGATGGGGACGGCTGCTTCAGTGGCCGCCAGAGCCGGAGCGGTGGCGACGGCACTGCCAGCCAGCAGAAACGCACCGGCGAGCATGAGGGATGTCCTGAAAGGCATGGGGTGTCTCTCCGTGAGGGGCGTTATGCGGCAAGATGTCGCAAGCCCGGACGGAGCGCAACCCAATGACGGACGAACGCGCTGCCCTTAGAGGCAGGCTTCCAGCAGCGCCTGATCGAAGCCGAAGCCCCGCGCCTTCTCCAGCGTATAGGGGCGCAGGCCCATCGAGCGATATTCGCCGATGATCCGCCCGTCCGCATCTTCATCCAGATACTCGAACTTGAACAGCTCCTGGGTGACAATCACGTCGCCTTCCATGCCGATCACCTCGGTGACGTTCGTGACGCGCCGCGAGCCGTCGCGCAGGCGCTTCACCTGCACGATCAGGTCCACCGAATCGGCGATCTGCTTGGAGATCGCTTCCTTGGGGATCTTGATGTCCCCCATCAATATCATGTTCTCCATGCGGCCCAGGCACTCGCGCGGGCTGTTGGAGTGGAGCGTACACATGGAGCCATCATGGCCGGTGTTCATCGCCGCGAGCAGATCGAAGCATTCCGCGCCACGAATTTCGCCCAGGATGATGCGGTCCGGCCGCATACGCAGGGCGTTCTTGACCAGGTCGCCGATAGTGATCGCCCCCTGCCCTTCCAGATTCGGTGGCCGGGTTTCCAGCGGCAGCCAATGCGGCTGCTGGAGACGCAGTTCCGCCGCGTCCTCGATGGTGATCACGCGCTCGCCCGGATCGATCATCTTGGAGAGGGCATTCAGCATCGTCGTCTTGCCCGAGCCGGTACCGCCTGAAATCACGATGTTGAACCGGCAGGCCCCGGCGATCTTGAGCGCCGTTGCCATCTTGTCGGACATCGAGTCGCCCCGCGCCATGATGTCCAGCGTGATCGGCTTGGCGGCGAACTTACGAATCGAGATCGCCGTGCCGCGCAACGAGAGCGGCGGTACGATCACGTTGACGCGGCTACCGTCCGGCAGGCGGGCGTCCGCCAGCGGCGTGGTCTGATCGACCCGGCGGCCGACCTGATTCACGATGCGCTGGGCGATCTGGAACAGATGCTCCTCATCGCGGAAATGAATCTGCGCGAGCTGCAGCTTGCCCTTCTTCTCGATGTAGGTCTGGGCCGGGCCGTTGACCATGATGTCGCTGATATCCGGGTCGGCCAGCAACTCCTCGAGCGGCCCGAACCCGAGCAGCTCATCAACCAGCACCTTCTCCAGTGCAAACTGCTCGCGCCGGTTGAGCGTGAGCTTGAGCTGCGCCAGCACCTCCATGATGATCGGCCGGAATTCCTCGGCCAGCTCATCCTTGGTCAGCGTCGCCGCCGCCTCCGGATCTACCCGCTCCAGCAAGCGCGGCAGCACCTGCTCCTTGATGCGATGGACGTTGGCCTCGAAACCCTGCGAATGATCGGTCTGCGCATGCTCGGAATTCATC